>NZ_JBEPFL010000021.1:0-151445 GCF_040301925.1 Streptomyces sp. NPDC000075 | reverse complement strand
TCCCCGGAGGGGTCGTAGGCGGGGGTCGCGGTCTGCTCGATGTCGTCCCACGCGGTGGCCGCCTCGGCGGACCATTCCAGCTCGCCCGCGGGCCCCCCCCCCGCTGCTTCTGGCGGCCGTCTCGTTCGACCACCCCCTCTTCGCCTACCGCTACCTGCTGTTCGTGCTGCTGGCGGCCGTCCCCCTCGCCTCGTCCCATCTGGCGATACGGCAAGAGGACAGCCGCCCGTGGGACACCCGCGCCGTCGTCAGAACCCTGAGGATCCACGACGCGCCCGGTACGGGCTGATCTCCGGCGCATTCAAAGAGGCCTTCATGAACCGCCCGGACCTGGGCAAGGGCCAGGCGGCCGCCACGCTCGGCGCACTCGACGACCTGCCCGCCGACCCGGCGCTCCTGCGACAGCGCCTGGCCCACACGTCCCGCGTCTGGCGCGTCGCATGCACCCACCTCTCCGGCGGCGCCCGCCAGGCCACGGCCCGCACCACCGCGGCCCAGGAGGAGGCCCTCTCCCGCACCGGCTTCTCCCCGGCCTATCACCGCGCCATCCGTGGCGTGGACATCACCCTCGAACAGCGCTCCCCCACCAGGTGAACACCCCGACCCTCACGACCCCACGGCGGGCCCTAGCGTCGCAGCCCGCCGGGACCCCTCTCTCTTCGCGAACTGCGGCCGTCGTGCCGTGGGCTTGACCCTGACCCACGGGTCAGGGGTTAGCGTCCCGGCACCCCTCGCGCCCACGTCCAGGAGGCCTGCCGTGCCGACCACCGTCCTGCCCCGCACCGCCAGCGAAGTCCGCCTCGTCGCCCGTCCCGACGGCCTGCCGGAACCCCACCACTTCACCGTCGCCCGGACCCCGCTGCCCGAGCCGGGGCCCGACCGGGTCCTCGTGCGCAACGATCACTTCCTCGTCTTCCCCGGCCTGCGCACCCTGATCGGCGGCGAGACGGCCTGCCCCTGCCCCTGCTACAGCCCGGGGACGCCCTCTTCGGCCCCGCCGTGGGCGAGGTGCTCGCCGCCCCCACCGACGGCCCACTGCGCCCCGGCGACCGGGTGATCCACCTGGCGGGCTGGCGTGACCACGCCCTGCTGCCGGTCACCGAGGTGTCCCCGCTCGACCCGGCCCTGCCCACAGCGGTCGCACACCTCGCCCAAGGCTCCGCCGCGTACGGTGCCCTGACCCGGCTGGCCCCGGTCCGGACCGGCGACGTCGTCCTGGTCACCGGCGCGGCCGGCGCGGTCGGCACCCTGGCCGGGCAGATCGCCCGGCTCCTGGGTGCCGCGCGTGTCCTCGGCAGCACCGGTTCGCCCCACAAGGCCGTCCGGCTCGTACGGGAACTGGGCTACGACGAGGTCCTGTTGCGGGGTCCGGAACAGCCGCCCTTCGCCGACCGGCTGCGGGCCGCCGCCCCGGACGGCATCGACGTGGTCCTCGACACCGTGGGCGGCGAGCAGCTCGCGGCCGCGCTGGCGGTGGCCCGGCAGGGTGCGCGCGTGGCCGTCGTCGGCGCGCTGGCCGGTCAGATGGCCGCGGAACGGGGCGGTGGCTCCGCGCCCGTGGAGATCGACACCTTCCGGCTGGTGGTCCGGGGCCTCTCGCTACGCGGCTACGCGGGCACCGATCACCCGGGCGTGGAGGCCGAATGGCGCGAGCGGTTCGGCGGCTGGCTGCGGTCCGGCGCGATCCGTTTCCCCTACTCGACGGTCGAGGGAATCGACGGGGCCGTGCGGGCGTTGCCCGAATTGATCGCCGGACGCCACTTCGGTGCGGTGGTCGTGCGGTTGTAGCCGTACGCCACCCCCACGGGCGCGGGCGCACGGCAGCGGACCGGGACGGGGTGGGGTGGGCCGGGGTGGGGCGGATGCGCATCGGTGACGCGGCGGCAGCGGCGGGGACCACGGCCCGGGCCCTGCGCCTCTACGAACAGCGGGGCCTGCTGCCCCCGCCCGCCCGCACCGCATCCGGACAGCGGGAGTACGGCCCCGAGGACATCGCCCTGGTCCGGGTGATCAGGGAACTGCTGGCGCTGGGCCTGACCATCGGCGACCTACGCATCCGCGCAGACCGCCTCCCGCTGCTCACCCGAGACCCGGCTCCGGCCTGTGGGTCCGGGACCGGCGACGGCGGCTTCGCACACGTCGTCGACCGCCGCATCGCCGCCCTGGACGCCGAGCTGGCCAGACTCGGCCGACAGCGCGAGGAACTCGCCCGGCGAACCGGCCGCCCGCCCCGCCGACGGGCCGACTGACACCCGCTCAGCGCGCCGCCGCTCCTCTGCGAGGGCTGGTGCCGGAGGATCGTTTCGTCTGGCTCCTCCTGCCACTGGCCGATGATCGACTTCAGTCGGGGCAGCATCGCGGCGCAGTCGGTGGTCGAGAGCTCGTCCCCACCGACATCCGGGTGATCGAGGAGCGGCTCCAGAGGGGTGGAGACGTCGTTCCACGGCCGGTGGCCCCCGAAGCCCCACATCTCAGAGAGGACGAACCCCTCGGCTTGTGCGAGCCGTTCCCGGAAGCGGTTGAAGCGGACGCAGGACCAGGTGACGTCCGGGCTGCGGTTGTCACCGTCTCCTGGGAACAGCGTCAAGCCCACGTGTTCCTCCTCGCTTGGGTAGTGGACAGGATCGGCCGGAACAAGCGGCATCGGCAACTGAGACGATCGCCGGGTGGCTGGCATGTCACGGCGTCCGGACAGCGGTCCGGCAACGCATCATCAGCCGGGTCTTGGGTGCTGCGTCAGAGCGCCGAGATGGAAGCCGGTGCGCGTTCGCTGCGGCTCAGTGCGCGCAGGACGTTGGTGGCGCCGTGCCGGCGTAGGGCGATCCGGGACAGCAAGTCCACGACGGTCTCGACGGCAGGGGCCGGGAACTCCGGGGTCGGCAACCCGACGCTGTGCGCGAGGTCGTCGGAGTGGACGGTCAGCTCCAGCATCCGGCTGGCGATGAAGTCGTCGAGAGCGATCGACCACGGCCCCCAGGTGGGCCGGCGAATCGGGCGGTCCGGCGTGGTGGGCAGGATGCCGCGCAGTTCCTCGACGCACGCGGCGACTCTCGCGGCCAGTGCGGCCGGGCCGTCAGCCGCCTCTTCCTCGCCGCCGGATCGAATGCCCTGGTTGAACGGAGTGTCCAGGTCCGAGCCGATCCAGCTGACCCGCGCGTAGTACTCGTGGATCGAGATGGCGGGCTCGGTGGGTACCGGCTCTGCCAGCACCGTGGGGATGAAGAAGACCTGCCCGGCCAGGTGACCCGCCAGTCCCTGGACGCTGAGCTTCGCCAGTGCGGAGGGCTGGTGCCAGTCGGCTGCGACCTCCGGTGTGGCCAACAGCTTCGCCGCCGTGTCCGCCACACTCAGGTAAAGCTCCCTCACGTGTGTCACCTTGCTGTTCCCCTGTCGCCGTCGGTGGGTGTCTGCCCGGTCAACCTCGCGGCAGGGACGCCGCATTCCCGCCGAGCCCGAAGCGGGGCGTCGGTCTGCTCCCTCACCCGGCCCGGGCCGGGTGCGCTCGACGATCTCCACCTCACTGCCCGGACGAAATTCGGGTGCCAGGCGATGGATCCGACAGCGTCCGCACCTGGTCTTGGGATGATCGTCTTCTCTGACGGCGTGCCACAATTCCTGCTGGTGTCTGACGCAAGGAGCCGGAAGAGGATGCTGACGGAGTCGGGCGGTACGGCCCAGGACCTCGCTGTCGAGCTGGCGGGCCTGCGTGGTCTGGACTGGGCCTCCGTGTGGGAGGGCCCGCCGCAGGGCGGTTCGTCCGAGTGCGTCAGGTGGTGCGCGCGTAACGGCTGGGAGCCGCAGACGGCGGATCGCAACCTCGTCGTACACAGCGGCGCCGGAGGCAGATGGACGCTCGAGGCGAACGGGAACTGGCACCCGGTCGAGAGTCTCACCCACTGGGCGTGGCACCTGGATGCGACCGAACCGGCGGACAACCCGGAGGTCCTCGCGCACGCCGCACGAATGTGGCCGGAGTTCCTCACGGCAGCCGAAGGGGTACTGGGGCCGGCGGCCTGGAGCGGGCCCTGGGACGCGCAGGACTTCCCGGAGCCGCCGGCGCCCGGTTTCTGGCCGAGCCGGGACTATCGCCTCAAGACGCGCACCCCGTATCGCATGGCGTTCTGGGAGCCTACGGGTGATCACCCCGGCGAGCCGTGGTTCGTGCTGGTCCAGTCGGTGTCGTTCGCGGCGTGGACCTCTGACGCACCCGGCGGCTCACGCCTTCGACTCAGCGTGAACGCCCCTGAGGGGACAGGGGGGCAGCTGTGAATCGATCACCATCAGGGCGGCGGCGACTACGCTCCGGCCAGTGCCCTCCGCCGGACCGGGAGGGCGCGGTCGCCGACGGAGTGGCTCGCTGACGCCTCATCATTTCCGTCAGCGGCCTGCCGGGGGCGCACGAGGTGACGGTGCGCCCCCGGCAGGCGGGGATCAGTCGGCGCTGCCCGCGACGTGGCCGCGGCGCAGGGGGGTGCGGGCGGTGGCCATCACCGGTACCCGCGCCCACCGCCCGCGTCGGGGGCGGCGCGGCGGCGGGCCGTAGGGGGACTGCCAGGCCGGCCGGTCGGCGGCGCGGTGGCCGCCGGCGTTCCGGGGCCGTCCGGCCGGGCGGAGGTGGTGGTGGAAGGCGGGTACGACGACCCGGGGCATGGACACAGAGATGCACCGTTTCCAGTGAGAGGACCGCAGCGGAAAGGAGCACGCCGCACGGGTGCGGCGCGCGATGGATCAGCGCTCGGGGTGTCTCACTTGGTGTACAACGGCTCGTCCTTGCCGGAGGGGCTGCGGGCAGGAGCACCTTAAGGGTGCCGAGGAGGGCGGTTCCACCGGTTTTCGGCGGGCCCCCGGGCTCATGATGTCGATCTTCGCGGGTTACGATCCCGGGCACGTTGTGGGGCGGGGAACGACAGGGGGGGACATGGGCGAGGACATCGACGCCGCGAACAAGGGCGTCCGCGCGTGGGGGCAGGCGGGCGCGGCCCTGGTGCTGGTGCCGGGGCTGGCGCTGGGCCTGTGGTGGTGGGGGCAGGGTGCGGGGAATTACGACCGGCGCAAGCCGCCCACGTGCGCGGACGCCGACACCGCGAAGACGCCCGGGCACGCGTCCGGCCGGGACCTGTGCGAGGCCCTGCACCGCCCGGGACTCGACGCCCTGCTGGGCATACCGGGCCGTGAGGTGCGGACGGTGAGCGGCGGCAGCAGGTCGTTCCGGCCCGGCGGCACGGGCGAGGCGATCGTCACGCCGACCGCCAAGGTGGAGTTCGAGGGGTACACGGTGACGCTGGACGCCGGCTACGGCGGTCTGCCGGTGGGCCGCACCGCCCGGCTGATGGGAGACACCGTGCCGGGCCGCACCGTACTCGGCCACCCGGCGGCCCTCTACTCGGACCGGACCCTGCAGATCCGGTTCCGCCTCGACGGAGGCGACTCCTCCAGCGGGCCGGGCGTGCCGGCGCGGGTCCTGTCGGTGGCCACGGACGGGAAGGACCAGGGCGATTCGTTCGAACTGAGCGTCTGGCGGACCGACGGCGGCTTCCTGGACGATGCGGCGCTGCTGCGCGTCGCGGAGACGGTCCTGCCGGCCGTCCCGGGGTGGTCCCCGGCCGGCTGACGCGCCAGGGCCGGCCGGCCGGCTGACGCGCCACGGCCGGCCGGGCGGCGCCGCCGCTCTCAGCGGCCGGTGTACCGAGGCGGCCTGGGTCCTGCGCCCGATTCGGCCATCTCGGTCGTACCCCTGTTGAACCGATCCCTCCTATTGGATACTGCCGCTATCCAAATGACGATGCTTCTCCCAGGGGGACTCGTGAGGCGAACCGTCCTTCGCACACCCAGACACCTCAGCGCCGTCTGTGCCGCCGCCGTGGCGACGGTCCTGGCCACCTCTACGTCCGCGGCGGCGGAGACCGGGCCCGAGCAGGACGATTTCCTTCCCGCCATGGTCCATTCCATCCTCCACCTGGACATCGATCCGCCCGGTGCCAACGACTGGAACTGCCGTCCCGGCGCCGCCCACCCGCGTCCGGTCGTCCTGGTCCACGGGACCTACGAGAACCGCTACAAC
Source organism: Streptomyces sp. NPDC000075 (assembly GCF_040301925.1). Lineage (NCBI taxonomy): Bacteria > Bacillati > Actinomycetota > Actinomycetes > Kitasatosporales > Streptomycetaceae > Streptomyces > Streptomyces sp. NPDC000075. The sequence goes on along the minus strand of NZ_JBEPFL010000021.1, from coordinate 145,384 downwards.
AACTGGGCGCGGCTGTCCCCCGAGTTGAAGGCCCAGGGCTACTGCGTCTACGCTCTCGATTTCGGTGACACCGACGACGCCGGGGTGGCCGTCGCTCCCACCGTCAAGGGTTACGGAGACATCAGGAAGTCCTCGAAGGAGCTGGCCGCCTTCGTGGACAAGGTGCTCGCCGCCAGCGGCTCCGGCCAGGTGGACCTGGTCGGCCACTCCCAGGGCGGGACCCTGGCCCGCTGGTATCTCAAGGCCGACGGAGGCGCGAACCCGGCCGACCCGTCGAAGAACAAGGTCAAGAAGATCGTTCAGCTCGGCGCGACGAACCACGGCACCACCATGAGCGGCATCGAGACCCTCGCCGACAAGCTCCACCTGCAGGAGCTCGGGGAGAAGACCCTCGGGGTGGCAGGCGTCCAGCAGTACGAGAAGTCCGAGTTCATCAGGGAGCTCAACGCCGACGGCGACACCGTGCCCGGGATCGACTACACCGTGATCGCCACCAAGTACGACGAGATCACCACCCCCTGGCAGAGCACGTTCATGACGGCGGGCCCCGGGGCAACGGTGCACAACGTCACCTTGCAGGAGGGCTGCTTCGTCGATCTCTCCGCCCATCTGAGCATGTCGTACAGCCCACGCGCGGTCGGACTGGTCAAACGCGCTCTGGACCCCTCCGCGCCGGCGGCTCCCTGTGTGCCGAGGCTGCCCGGCTTCTGATTCCGGCCCGCAGGCCCCGGGGACCTCCGGGACGGCGCCGAAGGCGGTCACGGCAGGGGGACCGTTCGGGACGGGCGTACGCTCGGTCCGGTCGGTGGAGGGATCTCCAGGAGTCCCTTGTCCGCGGAAGCGGCCGGGGTGTCGCCGCCGACCGGGGTGGTCGTCATCGGGCGGGCGGCGGCGCAGCGCTGTTTCTCGGCCTCCGCCATGGGTCCGGTGCGCTGGTAGATGCGGTCGGGTACGGCCCGGGAGGGGGCGTCGACGACGGTGTGGAGGCGGTAGTCGTCCTTGCCGCTGACGAACCAGCCCTCGACGCGCTCTCTGCTGGGCTGGATCTCCACCCAGCTGACCTCGCCGGGCTGGATGCGTTCCACGACGGTGCGCTGGTCGCTGCTGAACCACTGGAAGGGGCGCTGCCAGGCGATCTCGTAGGCGAGGGCGAACTGGGCGGCCATGGGGCGGTCCTTGAGGCGTTTCCTGTCCTCCGTGCGGTCTCCGGTGGTGGGCAGCCGGGCCACTTCGTCGAGGCGGATGTTCGCGGCGGCGTAGGTCTGGGAGAGGGTGTCGTGGGCGCGCTCGGTGTAGGAGAGCGTGCGGCTGTGGTCGAGGGGGTTGCGGGTGCAGTTGACGAAGGCCTCTCCGATGACCCGGGCCGTGTCGTAGTAGCGGAAGGAGCCGCGCCGGTCGGGCTGGAAGGTGCAGGCGTTGTCCCCGTTGCACGCGGCGGCGGCGTTGTGCAGCCAGGCCTCCTTCTCGTTGTCCCGGTACGCCTCGGCGGTGCCGAGGGCGTACTTGTCGATCGTCTTGTCGACGGGGAGCGGTACCTCGACGGCCCGCACCCGGGTGATCATGGGCGAGCAGGGAACCTGGGTGCGGGTGTCGGTGACCTTCGAGGTGAAGGCGAGCACCGGCTCGTTCTCGTCGGCGGTGAACTCGTAGGTCCTCGGCGTCCAGTGTCCGGTTCCCGGTTTGCCCTTCGTGCGGCCGGGGTCGGGGGCGGTCGTCATGGCCTGGACGGCTCCGCCGCTGCCGTGCACGGTGTACGGCTGTCCGTCGGCGACGTCCTGCGGGGCGCACTCCTTGGACACGGCGGGGCTGTCCTCGAAGGTGACGGTGACCTTCGAGCCGGTGCGTACGCCGCGCAGTCGCTGCCAGAGGGTGTTGTCGGCCTTGGAGAGGCCGACGCCGTTCGCGCCGTCCGTGCGGCCCGAAGCCGGTGCGGAGAAGCGCTGGTTGAGCCCGGTCCAGTGGCTGAGGCCGACGGTGGACTGCTCGCCCTTGATGGCGGGTTCGGTGAAGTCCCCGTTCAGGACGGGGACGTCGTTGCTGGCGGCGGCCGAGGAGGCCGCGGCAGCGCCGTGGGCCGTCGCGGGGGCGGCCGCGAGCAGTGGGGGGAGCAGGAGTCCGGCTGCGGCCAGGGTGCGCAGGGCGGGGCGCGGGGGTCGGGGCATGGCGGTGCACTCCTCAGCGGGCCGGGTGCCTGCCGTCGGCGGCAAGGGCGTTGTCCTCGTCGGCGGCGGTGTCGCCGCCGGGGCGCTTGCGTCCGCACAGGCCGTCGGGGACGGCGTACGTCTGGGCGACGAAGCGGCTCGCGTTGACCATGGAGGGGCTTTCCACCGCCACATCGGTGAGCTTCTTGCCCTGGTCGGTGACGAGGTTCCCGACGACCCGCCGCATCGCGGCGCTGGCGCCGAAGACGAGCATGTCGTAGGGCTTGACGGTGGTGCGGTAGGTGGTGGTCTCCGTGTTCTCGGTGGTCCAGGCGCGTGCGTAGGTCGACTTGTAGGCCGTCTCGAAGGCCTGCTTGACGCTGGTGGAGCCGGATTCCCTCGATCCGCCGGAGACGGTGTTCCTGGTGCTGTTCTCCGAGGTGGGGCCGGTGTTGAGGTAGGGGGTCTTGTGGCCGTTGGAGGATTCGTCGGCGACGTTGGCGGTGACCTCGCCGGTCGCGGTGACGGTGCCTTCGGCCGTGGCCCTTCCGGAGATCTCGCCGCCGATGTTGTCGGAGCTGCCGGTGCGCAGGGTGACGGTCCGGTCGACGGTCATCGGGTCGGTGGTGCAGTTGACGACCGCGTTGCCCAGGGAGGTGATGGCGGTGGCGTACTCGCGGGTGCGGGCCGGGTCGATGCGGAAGGTGCAGGCACCGTGCCGGGTCCCGCAGTACTCCACGATCTCCTCGATCCGCGCCTCGTGGTCGTCGGCGGTGAGTCCCCTGGCCACGGGCACGGTTCCGGGGCCGGGCCGGGCACCGGCGTCGGCGGCGGCCGGGTCGGCGGGCGGTACCGCGAGGGTGAGGGCGAGCAGGGGCAGGAGCAGGCGGGGGCGGCGAAGGGCCGGGTGTCTCATGGTGCGTTCCCCTTCCGCGGGGCTGTGGATGCCGCTTCGGATCCGAGGAGCGAGCAGACCTGGGAGGCGGGGAAGGGAGCCTGGCCCTGCTCGGCGGCGCCGCCCGGAAGGGAGGCGGGGTGGTTCCTGCACACGGTGGAGGAGGCGTCGGCGGCGTTGTCGGAGGGCTCGGGACGGAAGGAGGTGATCGTCTCGGCCATCCCCTTGATCCCGTTCTCCTCGCGCTCGCCCTTGCCGGAGAGCTTCTCCATGCAGGTGGCGGAGCCCGGTGGACACTGCGCGATCCTGTCCCCGACGGCTTTGATCCCCTTGGTTGCTCCTTCCGCGGCGGCCCGGTTCTTCTCCTGGCGTTCGGCGATCTGCCTGGCCGCCTCCGCGTTGATCTCGACGTCGCTCTTGCCCTTGGCGCCGGTGCGGTCGCACACCGAGGCGGGTACGGGGAAGGTGTCCGCCATGAAGGTGCTGTTGTTGACGGTGGACGGGCCGTCGACGACGATGCCGCCGGCCTTGAGGCCGGTGCCGGTGGTGAGGGTTCCGGCGATGCGCTGCATGGCGGCGCTGGCTCCGAAGGCGAGGGCCTCGCCGGGCCGGACGGTGGTGTTGTACGTCGTCGTCTCGGTCTGCTCGGTGACCCACGTGCGCTGGTAGGTGCGTTTGAACGCCGCTTCGAAGGCTCCCTTGACCCCGACGGAGCCGCCCACCTTTCCGCTGCCGTTGACCCCGGCTTCGGCGCCGACCGTGGCGGTGGGGCCCTGCTGCTTGTTCGGGGTGGTGAATTCCCCGCTGCCCTTCGCGGTCACGCCCGCCGTGACCTCGCCCGAGGCGGTGATCTGGCCTTCGACGGCGATCTTTCCGGTGATCTCGCCGCCGAGGTTGTCGGAGCTGCTGGTGCGCAGTGCGATCTGGCGCGTGACCGTGACCGGGTCGCGGGTGCAGTTGACCACGGCGTTGCCGAAGGATTTGACGGCGGTGTAGTAGCTCCCGGAGGCGAGGGGGTCGATGGTGAAGCGGCAGCCTCCGGGGTGGGCGGCGCAGTAGGCGCGGACCCGGTCCGCCGAAGGCAGCGGCTCGTCACCGTCGAAGGCCTTGACGGCCGGGACGGCCGGGGCTTGTGGCAAGGGCTCGGCGGCGGCCCGGGAGAGCAGACACAGGGGCAGTGCCAGGCCCAGGACGGCCCCGAGGGCGGCCGCCCCCGGCAGGCCGGGGCGGCGGGCGGGAATCCGGGTGGGGGTCACGCGTTCATCAGCTCGCAGACTCCGGGCCCGGCGAACGGGCCGCCGGGAGAGGTCAGAACGGCAGGCAGCTCGGCGGCGAACGCCGGGCAGGCCCCGCGTACCGCGCCACCGGCGTTGTCGGCGGGGGCGGGTGTGTAGGCGTCCATCTCCTGGCGGGTCTTGTCCGCGTCCTTCCGCGTCCGGTCCAGGTCCTTGCGGTCGCCTTCCCCGGATGCCATGAGGCCGCTCATGCAGTCCGTCGACGACGTGGGCGGGCATGCGCCGGCCTGCTTCCTGGCGTCCTTGATGTCGTCCTTGGCCTTGCCGACGTCGTCGTTGACGTGCTTGCGGTCGTCGTCGACGGTGGTGCGCTCGCCCGGTGACGCACCGCACGGTTTGGGTTCGCCGTTGGGGCAGGGTTCCTCGTCGTCGCCGGGCGCCGGACGGATGTGGGACGTGGATGCCGGGGCCGTGTACGCCGTGACCGCAGACGCCGTGACCGCGGACGCCGTGGGTGCCGGGCCGCAGAGGGCGGCCGCGGCGAGAACGGACGCGAAGGCGAGGAGGGGACGAGACCGACGAACGCGCGGGGACATGACCGCTCCAGGGGGATGGCGAATGGGGGGTGTGGCACCGACCGGGGTGCGCATTCAAAGTAACGACTTGTCACATTCCGTGCCATGCGCCGAGCGGGGCGCGATACCGCCTCACCTCATCGGCGCATCCTGTCCGCAGCCCGCGACGGCCGCTGGATCCACAGCCGTTCGGGGATCGGCGACACCCGGGCACCACCCGGTCGCCCGCCGTAAACCTCGACGCGCGGGACCCGTTCGATGCGTCGCGGATCACCGGCACCCCGGCCGGACGCCGCCGGCCGACCCCGGTGGACGCGGCCAACCGGCCGGGACTTCGCGACGCGCGACCCAACGCGCCGCACGCGTCCCGGGTTCACCGCGATGGCGCAGGACCGGCGCGGGCGGCCACAACCCGTACGGAGGGCGGGCGCACGGGTGGGCTCGGCGGTCTCCGCTCACGCTCCGGAATCATTCGGACAATCTGTTGGTATCCCTGACTCGGGCGCCGGTGTCTCTCCGGCAGCCCCCGGGCGCCGACACCCGCAACCCGGGCGCCCAGGCCGGCGACCCTTCCACGGCCTTCGCGCACACCGGAACCCGCTGCGCCCCGGACCCGGCGCACCAGGGCCCGTTGCCGCCCCCGCCCCCGGGCCGTCCTGCCCCCCACTCTCGTCGAGGAGACTCCATGTACCGTCCTGCGGGCCGCACCCTGGCCCCTCGTACACTCGCCACCGCCGCCGTGGCCGCCGTGGCACTGGCCGCCGTCCCGGCAGCCACTCCGCCCGCCGCCGCCAACGAGGGGAATCCGACCGTCCTCGCCTGGGGCGCCGGCCGGACAGGGCAACTCGGCAACGGCTCCACGGCCGACAGCCTCTCCCCCGCCTCGGTGACCAGCCTCTTCCGGGGCGACGTGGACAAGATGTCGGCGGGAGGCAGCTCCTCCTCCGACTCCTTCGTCCTCGCCCTGACGGACAAGACCGTCAAGGCGTGGGGGCACAACTCCTCCGGCCAGCTGGGCAACGGCGGGCGCGCCAGCCAGGCCGTACCCGCCACGGTCCCGCGCCTGAACGGCATCAAGGACATCGCCGCCGGAGGCTCACACGCCCTCGCCCTCGACGACCGGGGCCAGGTGTACTCCTGGGGCAACAACGCCTACGGCCAGCTCGGCAACAACCGTACCGGCGAAAGCCGCACCGTTCCCGACCGCGTCCAGCTCCCGCCCCGGGTATCGCAGATCTCGGCGGGCTGCGACTTCAGCCTGGCCCTCCTGGAGAACGGCACCGTCTACGCCTGGGGCCGCGGCGTCCACGGCCAGCTCGGCAACGGCAGCCGCGCGCTGAGCTCCGTACCCGTCCGGGTCAAAGGGCTGGACGACATCGTGGAGGTCGACGCCGGCTGCCACCACGCCCTCGCCAGGACCTCCGGCAACACCGTGAAGTCCTGGGGCTACAACCTCTACGGCCAGCTCGGCGATTCGAGCACCACCTCCTCCAGCGTGCCCGTGGACGTCGACTGGCTGGAGGGCGTCGTCGAGATCGACGCCGGCGCCGACCACAACTACGTCCGCACCAACGACAGCCGGGTCTGGGGCTGGGGCAGCAACCAGTACGGCCAACTCCTCGAAACGGACGAGGACTTCGCCAACGGGACCCTCCGCACCAACCGCACCGCCCCCATCGAGATCCGCCGCCTCGAAGGCGTCCAGCACATGGCGGCCGGAGCACGCCACGGCATCGCCGTCACCGCCGACAAGGTCTTCACCTGGGGCGACAACAGCGAGGGCCAGCTCGGCAACGGCACCACCACCCCCCGCTACAGCCCGGTCGACATCCTCGACCAAGGCTCCGCGATCAAGGACGTCACGGCCTCGCTCGGCGGCAACACCTCCTACGCGTACTGACGTGGACGCCGCCCCGACCGCACCCGGCATCCCCACCCCGTCGAAAGGCCCAGGCATGCCCCTCACCCGCACCAGCACCGTCACCCGCACCACCACTGTCACCCTCACCACCGCGTTCACGCTCACCGCACTCACCGCGTCCACGCTCACCGCACGCGCGGACAGCAGCGACCCCTGGGCCCGCAGCTGGGGCAACAACGCCAGCGGGCAGCTCGGCAACGGCAACGCCACCCTCCAGCTCACGCCGACGAACGTTCAGGGCATCGCCCGGCAGGACCTCCAGGAACTGGCGGCCGGCGGAGCCGAAAGCAGCGGCACCGGCACCGCCACCACGCCCGCCACCTCCTTCGCCGTCGCCCTGCTGAAGGACGGCACCGTGATGTCCTGGGGCGCCAACGGCTCGGGACAGATCGGCAACGGCACCACGAACACCCAGGTGGCCCCGGGCGCGGTCGCCGGACTCTCGGGCGTCAGCCACGTCGCCGCGGGCTCCAACCACGCCCTCGCCGTCCGCAACGGCCGCGTCCTGTCCTGGGGCAGCAACGCCAGCGGCCAGCTCGGCAACGGCGTGACGGCCGCCGACCCCGGCGGGGCGCAGAAGACCCCCGTGCCGGTGCAGAGCCTGGACAGGGTCGTCGACGTCGGAGCCGGCTGCGAGTTCAGCGTCGCCCTGCGCGACAACGGCACGGTCTGGGCCTGGGGGGCGGCCGCCGACGGGCGCCTCGGAAACGACGACGAGAGGACCAACAGCAACACCCCCAAGCAGGTGAAGGCCCTCACGGACGTCGTGGCCATCTCGGTCGGATGCGCCCACGTCCTGGCCCTGGCGGCGGACGGCACCGTCAAGTCCTGGGGGCGCAACAGCGACGGACAACTGGGCAACGACAGCACGGTGCGCAGCACGGTACCCGTCACCGTCCAGTACCTGGACTCCGTCGCGAAGGTGGCGGCGACCACGAACGGCAGCTTCGCCGTCCTCGACGACGGCAGCCTGAGAGCCTGGGGGGACAACGGCTCCGGTCAGCTCGGAGACGGATACACCGACGACCGCACCACCGCGGTTCCCATCGACGCCGTCCAGGGCGTGAAGGAGGTCGCCGGCGGCCCTGAACACACCCTCGCCGCACTCGACAACGGCTCCGTGATCGCGTGGGGTGCGAACACCAACGGCCAGCTCGGCAGCGGCAGCACCGCGGCTTCGAGCACCCCCGTCGTCGCCCTCCCCGCAGGAAGCGACATCAGCCACGTCGCGGCCTCCACGAACGGCCGCTCCAGCTACGCCTACTGACCGACGGGCACTGCGGGCGATCCCTCCCCGGCGGCTTGAGGATCCCCGCGGCGGGGGCGCCGCGAGCCACGAGGCACCGCCGCGCCGCCCCCGCTGACCCGCTCACAGCCGGGCAGGGCCCGCGCTGGGCCGAACCGGGGATCCGGGGGGCGCCGCCGTGTCGGGGCGGGTGCGCCGGGGAACCCATGGGGGGTCTTCCGCCCCTGAGGCGGTGTCCACCGGATGGAGGAACGGGAAGTGGCGAAGGCGTATCTGGTGGGCGGCGGAATCGCCTCGCTGGCGGCGGCGGCGTTCCTGATCCGCGAGGGCGGGTTCCCGGGGAGCGACATCGTGATCCTGGAGGAACAGGACCGCGAGGGCGGGAGCCTGGACGCGGCGGGATCCCCGGAGACGGGGTACACCATGCGCGGCGGCCGCATGTTCGAGATCCATTTCGACTGCACCTACGACCTGCTGTCCTCCATTCCGTCGCTGGACGACCCGGCCAAGTCGGTCACGGAGGACACGTTCGCGTTCCACGAGGACTTCGCCTGGGACGACCACGCCCGCCTCGTCGACGCCGACGGACGCCTCATCGACGCGCATTCGATGACGTTCTCCGAACGGGACCGCCTCGAACTCGTGACGTGCGTGGCCACACCTGAGCGGCTCCTGGACGGCAAGCGGATCTCGGACCTGTTCCACGAGGAGTTCTTCACCAGCAACTTCTGGGCCATGTGGTGCACCACGTTCGCGTTCGAACCCTGGCACAGCGCGATCGAGTTCCGCCGCTACCTCAACCGCTTCGTCCACCTGTTCAAGACCTTCGACACCATGTCGGGCATCTACCGCACCCGCTTCAACCAGTTCGACTCGATCGTGCGGCCCCTCCTGGCGTGGCTGACCGCTCAGGGTGTCACCCTTCAGCTCGGCACCCGCGTCACCGACCTGCACCTCGCCGACGGCGACGCGCTGACCGTCGAGGCGCTCGTGTGGGAGCGCGGCGGGACACCGGGCCGGACGGCCGTCGGCCCGGACGACCTGGTGATGGTGACCAACGGTTCCATGACCGCGAACTCCACCCTGGGCTCCACCGATACCGTCCCGGCCCTGGACACCACGTCCCCCAGCGGAGCCTGGCAGCTGTGGGAGACCCTCGCCGCCAAGCGCCCCGGACTGGGCGACCCCAAGGTGTTCGACTCCCACATCGAGGACTCCACCTGGGAGTCGTTCACCGTCACCACCAAGGACCCGCTCTTCTTCAAACTGATGGAGGAGTTCAGCGGAAGCGAGGCGGGCAAGGGCGGCCTGATCACCTTCAAGCAGTCCAGCTGGCTGCTGACCATCGTGCTCAACCACCAGCCGCATTTCCGGGACCAGCCCGAGGACACGTTCGTATGGTGGGGATACGCGCTGTTCCCCGACCGGCGGGGCGACTTCGTCGACAAGCCCATGTCCGAGTGCACCGGCCGGGAGATCCTCGACGAGGTGCTCGGGCATCTGCCGTTCGCCGAGCGACAGCGGATCCTGGACGGGTCCCTGGTGATCCCCGCGAAGATGCCCTACATCACCAGCCAGTTCCTGGTCCGCAAAGCCGGCGACCGCCCCCCGGTCGTGCCGGCGGGCTCCACCAACCTGGCCTTCATCGGCCAGTACGCCGAGGTCCCCGACGACGTGGTCTTCACCGTCGAGTACTCCGTACGCACCGCCTGGACCGCCGTCGCCCGGTTGCTGCGGCTCGACCGGCAGCCCCCGCCCGTCTACAAGGGCCGGCACGATCCGAAGATCCTCATCGAGGCACTGCAGACCCTGCACCGGCGCTGAGCGGGCCTCCGGGCGCGGAAGCGCCCGGAGGCGGGCGGCTACGTGTCCTGGGTGTGGGGGTGGAGTTCTCCGGCCTTGTCGCCGATGTGGTGGCCGAGCGCACGGTAGGCGTCGAACTGGGCGTGGTCGAACCACTGGTCGAAGGTGGCCTGGCGGGGGAAGGCCGGCTCGCGGAGGGCGTAGCTCAGCAGGTCCTCCGGCATGTCGGGCGTCAGGACGGCCTTCACGAAGATGATCGTTCCCTTCGTGTCCTTCGGGGTGCCCGGGGAGAACTCGACCTCCTCCGGGTACTCGATCGTGCCGCGCACCACGCAGGTCGCGGAGAAGCGGGCGTTCAGGGCGGCCATCGGCGTCTCGGGCGAGAGGGGTTTGCCGCTGCCGGGTACCAGGTCCAGCAGGTTGCGGCCCTGCTCCCGGTTGAACGTGATCTTCACGCCGAGGTCCTCGTAGGCGAGCGTCACCGCCTGTGCGAGGGTGGTGGCCAGGGGCGGTGTGTCCCCGGAGGCGTCGATGACGTAGACGGTCCGGCAGCGCAGGCGCAGCATCTCGACCAGGCCGAGGTTGTCGAAGTGCCCGCCGTCGGTGCACAGCAGCAGGGGCGTGGTGTCCGAGAACCAGCCCACCAGTTCCTGGAGCTGGTACCGCAGCCGCCGTACCCGGGGCAGCCGGGGCATGATCCGGTCGGGGCCGTATTTCGCCAGTTCCGCGATGTAGAGGGGGTTCGGAACCCAGGTGCCCAGCCGTACGTTGGACAGTGCGAGCAGCCGCTCCATGAACATCGTCTGGGAGCCCATCGCCGAGGCGAAGGCGGCTCCTGACACGGCGACGGCGGACTGGACGGTCAGGTCGCGCCCGATCAGCTCGGGGGCGGTCTTCTGGAGGGTGTCGGTGCGGACCCAGCCGGTGTCGGGGCCGCCGCAGTAGTCGGAGGCGAAGGTGAAGGGTACGGCCGGGCGCCCGGGCGCGGTGCGGTTGCGCAGCGAGACGGCGGCCGTCGCGGCGAAGATGACCTGGGGGAATCCGGCCACCCGCTCCGCGTAGGGGTGCAGCGGGGTCGATTCGTGGTTGTAGTCGTAGGGCAGGGCGCCGACCGAGCCGCCCTTCAGCACCGCGCGGCGGACGGCGAAGGCGCCTGCCAGCCGCTGGCGGTAGAAGGGGTGGAGGCTGAAGGTGGTCTGGTCGATCACGAGTGACAGCACGATGAGTGCGATCGGGATGCCGGCCTTCCACCAGATGCTCCACGTGCCCGCGTAGACGGCGGTCCAGGTCATGAGGGCGAGGTAGAAGAACGCGACCAGGGCCAGCACCAGCCAGCACACCGCGGCTTTGACCCAGCCGCCGCCGACCTGGACGACCAGAGAGGGGCCGCCGCCCTTGCGGAAGAGGCCGGTCCGTTCGCCGCCGGGCGTCAGCTGCTTCGCCGTCTTGTGCACGACGGTGAACCAGGTTCCGACCGCGGTCGCCGCCCCGGTGAGAGCGGCGAGCACGGACAGCCCCCTGCCGTCGCTGTAGACCACTCCCTGTTCGTGGGCCAGCCAGGCGAAGAACCAGATCACCGCCGGAAGGACGATGGAGAGCACGGCGACCACCAGGGCCAGCGCCACGATCGCCTTCACGATGCTGCGCAGCCAGGCGGGGCGGGACGCCTTGGTCCAGGCCCCGCCGAAGGCGAAGGCCACCGACACGAGGCCGGCCAGGCCGAGCAGGGCGAGGACGGGCTGCCAGGCGTTCGGGTACAGGTGGAAGGGCGGCAGGAACGTCTCCGGCGGCCCGGGGCACACCGGGAGCGCCGGGTTCCGGCAGGTCGGCACGAACACCTTCGGCCTCGGGACGAAGCGGTGGAGGTCGGTCAGCGGGAGCCGCGAGTAGAACGCGTTCAGGAACTGGCCCGCCACGGTGAAGACGAGGGCCAGCATGCCGAAGGAGACGGCCATCCCCCGCAGCACCGCCCCGGCCGCGTGCAGCCTCTCCTTGGGGGCGTCCGCGAGGTACTTCGCGTGCCGGCGGATGTGGTCCTCCTCCGGGCTGCCCGGCGCGAACGCGTCCGCAGGCCGCGCGAGGCCGGGCCGCGGCACCGAGGGGTTGCCCTGCGCGTCCACGAACCGGGCGTCGGTCAGGGCCAGTTGGAAGGCGCCTGCGGTGTACCCGCCGCCGGACACCGACACCAGGTAGTCGGCCTTGAGCAGTTCGGGGCGCAGCGCCTGCAGAGCTCCCAGGGTGACCGATGCCGACCGGATGCCGCCGCCGGAGACGCAGAAGCCGAGCTCACCGGGGTTGCGGGAGGGCGGCTGGTAGCGGCGGTTGCGCCAGCGGGCCGAGGCCGTGTCCTTCGGGTCCTCGGCCAGGGGCGGCCTCGCCGGGTCCGGAGCGGTCCACTGGGACAGGGGTTCCCAGTCGTGGGGTGCGGCGGGCGGGAGGATCACGTCCGGCAGGCCCGTCCCGTCCGCGGCGGGCTGATCGGCGTACTCCACGACCGGACGGGGGCGGTCTTCGCTCGTGCCGCGCACCAGGGCGGGGGCCAGCAGGCGGCGGGAGCAGAGGGTGGCGACGGTGAGGAGGGCTGCCGCCACCAGCGGAATGACGAGTGCCCATTTCAGCTGGGCGCATTGGCTCGCCCACTGCAGGTTGCCCTCCAGGTCACCCTCCGGGCCGCTGTGCGCGAAGGCGGCCAAGGGCGCTACGGGTCCCTTCGGGTCGGCTTTGATCCCGTCCAGGGCCTTCCAGAGGAAGACGTTCTCCACGCAGTCCGCCGCCACCGCCACGGGGGTGAGGAAGAGGGCGCGCAGGGCCCACAGGCGCGTGGCCTTCCGGTAGAGGAGCAGGTGGCCGAGTCCGAACGCACCGGCGAGGGCCGCCGCGTACCCGGGGATGAACCAGCGCCAGTCCAGCACGAGTCCGTCCTGGAAGAGCTCGGCTCCGCCTCCGGCCTTCACGAGGGCGCGGGCCCGCGCGGGGGTCCCCGCGAACTGCAGCAGGAGCTCGCCGTCTCCCGGGGGCCTGGCGCCGAACGGCGGAGCCGCCCCGTACCAGAGGACCATCGAGAGACCGGCGGCGAGCCCGGACAGGCACAGCCCCACCGCCCAGCCCGGCACCTCCCGCAGCTTCAGCTGCGCCTGCGCATTCGGCATGCACGCAGAGTAGCGGCCCGGGTACGTTTGGTGCCGTTATGGGTGGTGCGCGTGACGGAAACAGGACCCGCTCGGCCCCACTCGGGGCCGGGTCAGTAGGCGTCCGGTCCGTGCCAGTTCCGGTCGTGTGTGCGATGGGACTCGGTCAGGCCGTCGCGGAAGAACTTCTCGTAGTAGCCGTTCTCGACGTGATGGGTCTGGAGCCAGACGCCCGGGACGTGGATGGTGTCGCAGTGTGCGGGAAAGCGCCCGTGGGTCTCGTGGATGTAGGTGCAGATGTCCCGCGTGCAGGCGATGACGTCGGCGGAATAGTCACTGGCCTGGTGCAGGTAGCGACTGCCGAAGTCCCCGCGGTAGATGCGGGCGAACAAGCCCTCGTCGGCGTAGATGCCCTTCGGTCCGAACTTGCCGGCCACCACGGCGTCGACCGCGTCGCCCATGCCGGCGTAGTTGGGCGGGCACATCGCCTTGATGAGGTACTCGCCGTCGTGGCGCAGGGCGACGGGGGCCGCCCGCAGGTTCGCGTAGCGGGGCAGCGGCACGTGCCAGCGCAGGACGTCCGCCGGTCTCCACCGCGGGACGGTCCAGTCGAAGCCGAGCATGGGGCCGTAGTCGGCGCGGAACTTCGGGTCGCCCAGCATGATCGGCGGGGCGAGCGAGGCGTGGATCCAGGCTCCCAGGCCCATGGCGTCGGCGGTGAGCATGAGGTTCTGGAGCAGCAGGTCGGCCTCGATCTGCGTACGCATGGCCCAGATGGCGCCGAGCGGCAGCTTGATGTCCTCGTTCAGGAATCCCGACTTCACCCACTTGCGCACGCCGGCCGGGCGGTAGAGGTTGCGGTCGTCGACGATCAGCGGGCGTGCTCCCTCGGGCTGGGTCAGCAGGTACATCAGCCCGTTGATGTACTGCCGTGAAAGGTCCACGACGGGGAGGAGGATGGTGGTGCCGGGCAGGTTCGACAGGAAGCGGTTGGAGTCGAGGTAGGCGGGGAAGTCCCGCTTGCCGTCCGGTACGTCGAGGCGGTGGTCGAGCAGCCGTACCTTCGCCTCGGCCGCGCGGGCGCACAGGGTCTCGGGGTCGAACTCCGGCGTCGAACCGTCGGCCGGCGGGGGCGGTTTGCGCAGGAAGTAGGTGCCGGTGTCGTTGATCAGGAAGAAGTGTGTGCCCTGGGCGTTGTCGGGGCTGCCGGCGGTCCTGCCCGGCATGTTGAGGTTCGGTTTGGCCATGATGGGTTTGCCGTTGCGCGGGTCGGCGAAGGGACGGTCCGGCATGGTGAGGCCGGAGCACCCGGTCATGGCGATCAGGACGGCCTCTTCGAGTTCGGTGAGGGGGGTGCGCGGTTCGGCGGAGGCCCAGCTCATCGAACCGGCCTCGACCGAGCTGCCCCGGCTGACGCGGTGGGTGCGGCGGCGCCAGATCGACGTGAGGAGGGGCCGGTTCATCAGGGCCTCGAACCCGGCGCGGCCGCGGGAGTTCAGCGGGTCGTTCATACCTCGGTCCCTTCGGGACGCGCCCGCGGCCTGTCGTGGCCCGGACGTCCATGCCGTACCACGGCGGCGGGCGCCGTCAGTCGCGGAGGCGGGCTTCGACCGTCTCCACGAGTCCGGCGATGACGCCGTCGGGGGACGGGCTGTAGTGGGGAACGGCCCAGCGCGTGATCCTGGCGTCGATCAGGGTGGGCCGGTTGGAGGCCAGCGCCGTGCGGAAGGCCTGCTCGAATCCGTCGAGCGTCTCGACGCGGTAGCCGTCGGCCCCGCATGCCCGTGCGTACGCGGCGAAGTCGGGGTTCTGGAACTCGACGAGCCCCGTCTCCCCGTAGGTGGTGAGCTGGAAGAGTTTGATCAGCTTGAATTCCTCGTCGTCGAAGATGACCCAGATGACGGGGATCTCGTTCTCGACGGCCGTCATCAGCTCGAAGCCGGACAGCGAGTAGCACCCGTCGCCGCAGCCGACGACGACGGTCCGCTCCGGGTGCGCGAGCTTCAGGCCGATGGCCCCGTTGACGTGGCCCGCCATCGGTCCGAACGAACCGGCCTTGCGGAAGTTCTGCCCCTGCTCCAGTTCCACGTAGTAGCCGAGCCAGGCGAGGTGTGCTCCCGCGTCGGCGAGCAGGATTCCCCCGGGCGGCAGCAGCCGGCCGATCGCCTGGGCCAGCTCCCCCGGATGGATCTTCCCGGTCAGATGGACGATGTGACGGGCCTCGTAGTCGCGGCCCGCCACCTCGGCGGCGGGGACCTCGCCGGCCTTCGCGTCCAGCGCCTCGTGGAGGGCCGCCACGGCCAGGCGCGCGTCCGCGTGCAGGGGGTAGTCCGGCTTGTAGGCCTTCCGGAACTCGGCCTCGGAGATGTTCACGTGGACGAGCACCTTGTCCGCGAAGAGGTCTTCGCGGTAGTTGAACGTGGCGTGCTGGTTCAGGGAGTTGCCGATGCACAGCACGACGTCGGCCTCGCGGAAGGCCTTCCACGCGCTGGAGTGACCGCTGTCCGCGAAGACGCCCACGGACAGCGGGTGTCCCTCCGACACGATGCCCTTGCCGTCCAGCGTGGTGAGCAGGGGGATCCGGAACCTTTCGATCAGCCGCCGGACCTCCGCTCCCGCCCCACTGCGGATCGCGCCGAAGCCGACGAGGGCCACGATCCGCTTGTGCTGCGCGAGGGCCTCGGCCAGCATCACCGCGATCTCCTCGACGCGCGCCGGATCCGGGACGACCGGCGCCACGTCCAGCCGGACGTCACGGAAGTTCGTGACCTCGACGCCGTGGTGGGTGAGGTCCTCGGGGACATGGATGTGGACCGGTCCGGGCCTGCCCTCGAACGCGATGTTGACCGCCTCCTCGAGCACGTCGCACGTGTCGGCGGCGTCGGTGAGCAGGAAGGACTTCTTCGTGGTGGCCGCGAACATGGCCCGCGAGTCGGGCGTCCTGTTCAGCCCCGAGGTCTCGTTGAGCGAACCCCATCCCTGCCACGCCCTCGACGCGTATCCCGAGACGGCCAGCACCGGGTAGGAGTCGGACATCGCCACGGCCAGGCCGGAGAACAGGTTGAAGGCGCCCGGTCCGGCCGTCGCGAAGCAGAAGCCCAGTTCGTTGGTGTACATCGCGTATCCGCAGGCCATGAAGGAGGCGGCCTGCTCGTGCCGGGTGATGACCGGCCGGATCCGCCGTGAATGCTTCAGCGCCAGCATCAGGCCGGCGGCGTTCTCTCCCGCGCCGCCGAACGCGGCCCGTACCCCGAGTCCCTCCAGCCCCTTGACCAGGGCTTCGTAAACTCTCATGGCCCTTCCCTCGGCTCGTCCGTTCGCTCCCCCTCGCGCATGCTCGGATGTTCGAATTTCCTGCCGCTGGTCGGATTCCGGAATCCAGCTTGCCATCGCCCGGTGCATTCCGCCCCCGCACACGGCACGGGCCCGGCACCACCCGTCTGCGCCGTTGCGCGCGACGCCGTCGCGTCGGTGCGTCAGGGTTGCCGTGTGTAACGAAGGTGCCCGCAGGACCGGTCTCCGGTCCCGGGCAGCCGCGCGGCGCCGCCCCGGCACGGCCCCCAGCTTCGCGTCCGGCCGACGGGGTGCGCCTTGGCGAAGAGGCGCACATGGACGAGATCGGCCGGTACGAGCGGTACGTGGGCGGGCACCCGGATGTGGAACGGCTCTGTTTCGAGCGGCTTGCCCGTGACCTCATGCGGGTCCAGCTCAAGTCCAGGAAACGCGGCGGTGCCGCCGACATCGCGCGGACCTTCCACGCCAAGGGGATCCTCGGCGCGGAGAACGCGCGCCTGCGGTTCAGCGACGACCTGCCGCCGGACCTGCGGACCGGCTTCGCGAGCCCCGGCGCCGAGTATCCCGCCACCGTACGGCTCTCGAACGCGAACGGCTCCCGCCAGCCCGACCACGCCCCCGATCTACGCGGAGCGGCACTGCGCATCGCGGTCGGACCGGACGAGTCCCACGACCTGCTCATGACGAGCCATCCGGTCTCGCACGCACGCGACGCGCGCGAGTTCGTCGAATTCGCGAAGGCGATGGCGGGCGCCGACTCCACGCCGCGCAAGGCCTTCGCGCTGTTCGTCACGCTGCCGCTCGCGGTCGGCTGGTCCACCGCCGCACGCATGCGCCACAACGTGCGTGCCGGCACCCGCCACACCGTGCGCAGCCTGGCTCTGGAGACGTACTGGAGCCGCGGCGCCATCCTGTGGGGCGACGCCGGACCGGTCCGGTACCAGCTGCGCCCGGCCGGGGACGCACCGCCGGCCCCGGACCCCTCCCCCGGTGACCCCGATCATCTGCACCACGAGCTCGCGGAGCGGCTGAAGAAGGCGGACGTCGTCTTCGAGCTGTACGTGCAGCGCTACGTCGACGCCCGCCGCACACCCGTCGAGGACGGCACGGCCGAGTGGAAGGAGCAGGACACCCCGCCCGTCCGCGTGGCCACACTCACCGTCCCGTGCCAGGACATCGACTCCGCCGAGGCGCGGGCCGCGGCCGAACGGGTCGAGCAGCTCGCCTTCAACCCGTGGAACAGCACCGAGGCGTTCCGGCCCCTCGGGAACCTCAACCGCGCCCGCAAGGTCGCCTACGAGGCCAGCAGCGCCCACCGCCTGGGACAGCGGTTCGCCAACGTGCAGCCCCGGCGCAACGGCGTACTGGGCGTACCGTTGCGGGGCGCCTTCCGCGGCCTCAACCGGTTCGTCCCCTGGCACCGGCTGCCCGTCCCCCTCGGCCTGCTGAACCTCGTGGCCCTGCGGCAGCAGCTGCGGCGGTCCAACCTGATCGACACCGACCCCCACGAGGCTCCGCCCAGGACCCGGCCCGTACCGGCGGCCATCGACGAGAGCATGCGGGTCGCACGGAGCTACGACGGCACCTACAACGACCTGTCCGCGCCGACCATGGGCGCCGTCGGGGCCGCCTTCGGCCGCAACCTTCCCCCGGTCTACCGGCCGGAGCTGTTCGACGTGCCCAACCCGGTCACGGTCAGCAGGGAACTGCTGCACCGCGACGCCTTCATCCCGGCGCGTTCGCTCAACATCCTGGCCGCCGCCTGGATCCAGTTCCAGGTCCACGACTGGGTCAACCACAAGCGCTACCCGACCGGTACGACGACCGTCGAGGTACCGCTCCCGCCCGACGTCACGTGGCGGAACACACCGGGCGGGCCGACCGAGAAGGTGATGCGCTTCGCCGAGAACGAGGGGCTGCACCCGGCCGACGGCAAGGGGCCGCCCACGCTCTTCGCCAACGCGGCGTCCCACTGGTGGGACGGCTCCGAGGTGTACGGCGGCGACAGGGAGACCGGCATGTCGCTGCGCGTACCGGACGGCGGCGCCACCCTGCGGCTGGACGACGGCCACCTTCCGGTCGGGCCGAACGGCCTTCCGCTCACCGGGTTCGCGGAGAGCTGGTGGTACGGCCTCAGCGCGATGCAGACCCTCTTCGCCCGGGAACACAACGTCGTGTGCGAGGCGTTGCGGCGGGAATACCCGCGCCTGACCGAGGAGCGCGTCTACCAGACGGCGCGGCTCGTCGTGTCGGCACTCATCGCGAAGATCCACACCGTGGAGTGGACTCCAGCGATCCTCGCCACCGAAGTGATCGACATCGGGCTCAAGACCAACTGGCAGGGTCCGCCGCGGAAATGGCTCGACCAGCTGGGGCTGTGGCTCTTCGAGTCGCACTCGCTGACCGGCATCCCCAAGACCCTGCCGGACCACCATGGCGCTCCGTACTCCCTCACCGAGGACTTCGTCACCGTCTACCGCATGCACCCCCTGCTCCCCGACGACTTCGAGATCGTGGACCACCGTCTCGGCCGGCGGCTGGAGACCCTCGGGTTCAACGACCTTCAGGGCTCCGCCACGGAACCGCTGATGCGCAAGACCGGTCTGGCCAACTCGTTGTACTCGCTCGGCACGGCCCATCCCGGCGCGATCACCCTGCACAACTATCCCCGGGCTCTCCAGGCGTTCGAGCGGGACGGCGAGATCATCGACCTGTCCGTGGTCGACCTGGTGCGGACCCGGCGCCGCGGGGTTCCCCGGTACAACGACTTCCGGGCCGGCCTGCACAAGCCGCGTCTGCGGCGGTTCGAAGACCTCTCCTGCGATGCGGAGACGGTCGCCCGCCTGAAGGAGGTCTACCGCGAGGTCGATCACATCGACACCATGGTGGGACTCTTCGCCGAGAACCCGCCGCACGGCTTCGGCTTCAGCGATACGGCTTTCCGCATCTTCATCCTGATGGCGACACGGCGCCTGCAGAGCGACCGCTTCCTCACCGTCGACTTCAGGCCGGAGGTGTACACGCCCCTGGGCATGGACTGGATCGAGCGCAACGGCATGACCAGCGTGGTGCTGCGGCACTGCCCAGAACTGGCGGGCTCCCTGCCTCGGACGGCGAGCGCCTTCGCACCCTGGCGCGTGGCTCCCGCCAACGGCGCCGGGGGAGGCCGCGGGTGAGCGTCGGTCATCGGCGAGCCCGCGTCAGGGGGCGGTGACTTCCCAGGCCGCCTCGATCATCCGGAAGACCTCGTCCACCGTGGCCCCGGGATCGTCCGCCCGGCAGGCGAGCGCGTAGGCGTCGATGGCGAACCGCGCGGTCGCCTCGCAGGCCGTCGCGCTCCGGGACAGGTGGGGATCGGCGGTCATCGCCCTTGCCAGTGCCTGTCCGTGACGCAGGCTCATCGACTCCTCGTACTCCCGCAGGGCGGACGACCCCTCGATCATGCGCCGGAGGGGGGCGGCGGCCTCCGCCGTGGTCCGACTGCCCGCCGGCCTCGGGCTGGACGCCGCCGGGGTGGTGGACGAGATCGGCGAGGGCGTCGAGGGGATCGAGATCGGCGACCACGTGTTCGGCGAGGGCACCGACACCTACGCCGACTTCGCCGTCCTGTCGGCCTGGGCCCGGATACCCGACGGACTGCCCTTCGAGGAGGCGGCCGGGTACCCGTCGGTGGTGGAGACCGCTCTGCGCGTCATCCGCGAGGTCGGCGTGCGGCCCGGGCAGAGCCTGCTGGTCAGCGGTGCGTCCGGCGGCGTCGGGTCGGCGGTCCTGCAGATCGCCCGCGCGCGCGGCATCACGGTGATCGGCACGGCCGGGGCCGCGAACCAGGACTACCTGCGCGGCCTGGGCGCCCTCGCCACGACCTACCACGAGGGCTGGGCCGACCGGGTGCGGCGGCTGGGCCGGGTCGACGCCGCCCTCGACCTGGCCGGCGCGGGCGTGATCCGCGAACTCGTCGGCCTGACCGGGGACCCGCGCAAGGTCGTCTCCATCGCCGACCTCGATGCGCCACGACTGGGCGTCCGGTTCTCCGGCGTGGCCGGGAGCGTACCGGACGCGCTCGCCGAGGCCGTCGACCTCATCTCCCGGGGCATGCTCCACATCCCGGTCGAGAAGTCGTACCCGCTCACCGAGGCGGCGGCCGCGCACACCGACAGCCGTGCCGGCCAGACCCGGGGACGCCGAGTCCTGGTCGTCTGAGCCGGGCCCGACCGTCGTCGGGGGGGCAGGTTCGGGCCGTGGTTACGCGGGCCCGGTGGCGAGCTGGATGAGGTTGCCGCAGGTGTCGTCGAGGACGGCGGTGGTCACGGGGCCCATCTGGACGGGTTCCTGGGTGAAGCGGACGCCCAGCGCGCGCAGGCGCTCGTACTCGGCGTGTACGTCGTCGACGGCGAACTGGGCCAGGGGGATGCCGTCCCGGACGAGGGCGTCGCGGTAGGGCTTGACGGCCGGGTGGCCGGCGGGCTCCAGCAGGAGTTCGGTGCCGGAGGGCTCGTCGCGGGAGACGACGGTGAGCCACCGGTCGGTCTCCCCCAAGGGCACGTCGTGCTTCTTCACGAAGCCGAGGATCTCGGTGTAGAAGTGCAGGGCCTTGGCCTGGTCGTCGACGAAGACGCTGGTCAGGTGGATTCTCATGGGGTGTCCTCACAAGGTTGGGGGTCGGGGAGGGGTTTGCGACTGACCGGCTGACTGGCTGACGACACGCGTGGAGCGACAGGCCCGGCCGGAACGTCCCGTTTCACTAGCTTGTCGCATGATCCGCTTCCCATCGGAGAAGACCTGATGCGCCACTCCGTCCCGTTCGCCACGCGCGGCGGCATCGGTCGGTGGACCGTACTCCTGGCCGTCCTGCTCGCGGCCTGGTCTCCACCCGCTCCCGCCCACGGCGCCTCCTCCGGGCCGGACCGGGCCCCCATTCCGCCCACCTGGGCGAACAGGCCAAGGCCGGGCGGTACGGGGGCGGCGACGCGCAGCTCGGGACGCGGCGGACCTGGCCGACCATCGACTGGGCCTCCTCGACCGTGCTGCGGGAGTTCCAGCTGGGCTCCCTCACCCCGCACGCCGAGTTCTGGGTCCGCACGGGGGACATGCGCGTCGACAGCGACGAGTGCCGCAGCTCCAACGCAGACGATGTCGTCATCACCGACCGGCAACTGCACTACCTCGGTGAACAGTTCGAGCACGTGATGCGCCCCCGCGAGGCCGAGGCATTCGGGGTGCCGAAGCCCCGTGACGACCGGGTGGTCGTCCTCGTCGACAACATCCCCTCCGGCGGCTCCTCCCTCACCGGCTGGCAGACCACCAGCAGCTACCAGATCAAGAAGATCCCGCGACGGCTGCACCAGCTCCTCGGCACATGGGCCTCGACGGTCTTCGCGATCGTCGACCGCTACGAGCCGACGGACGATCCAGCAGCGGGCCCCGTACCGGCTCACCGTCAACAACGTGCTCCAGCCGGGCGGTGGCTGACCGCACCGTCCGCTCGGCGGCGCGGTCAGGCGGTGGTGAGCGCGGCCGCGCCGAAGGAGACGTCGAAGCGGTCGCACCAGATGGTGACGCTGCGGTAGTCGGCCAAGTTCAGGTCGGCGGGGATCTCGTAGTTCTGGTCGCCCTTGTTGCCCTTGAGCTTGCCCAGGCTGACGTGCTTGCCGTCGTCGAAGACGGACCAGCCGGCCACGCCTTCCTTCACCGGGGCGTCGCTGAGCCAGACACGCAGGTCCGGGCCGTTGCTGGTGTCGAGGCCCTCCAGCCGCAGGGTGCGGGAGCCGTCAGGGAGCCGGATCAGCTGCACGGTGCCCGTGGTGGTGTGCTCGTGGCTGATCAGTGTCCCCCGGGCCAGGGTCTGCGGGCCGGTCGGTGCTCCCGGGGGCACCGCCGAGGACGCGGGCCCGGATGCGGCGGCCTTGCCGGACGCCGTGGGGAGGGACTCGTGGACGGTCGCGTCCTGCCACAGCTTCCACGGCTGGAACCAGTACACGCCGAGGCCCAGTACCAGCGCTGCCGCGACCAGCAGCCCCGCCCACAGCCGTCCCCGTCGCTTCGTCTCCGTCACTGAACTGCCCTTCCTCGCCGGTCCGTCGCCCGTCATTCAACGCGGACGCGGCCGCCGGCACCAGCTCTGACCTGGTGACGAAAGTCTTACGGACCCCGGGGCCGGGGACCGGGGCCGGGTGGGGCACCGTTCACGGCCGGGTCGTCAGGCGCGCGAGCGCCGCGTCGTACCGTGCCCGGAGTCCCGCGTCCGCCGATACCCGCAGCAGCACGCCGAGCGCCCGTACCGCCCCGTCCTCGTAGCCGGACGACTCGGCCTCCCGGGCCGCGAGGTCGAGCTGGCCGATGCCCTCGGCCTCCTCCCCCAGCCCCAGCAGCGCCTCTCCCCTCACCATGAGCAGCAGGATCCGGGGTACGTCGGCCGTGCCCTGCCGGTCGTCGAAGGCCAGGGCCTCGGTCGCCGTGTCGAGGGCCCGGCGCCATTTCCCCGCGTCGGCCCGATGGCGGGCGAGGTGCTGCATGGCCAGTCGCTCGATGGTCCGGTCTCCGGCCCCGCGCGCCAGCTCCACCGCCCGCTCACAGCCCTCCGCGGCCTCGTCCAGATCGCCGAGCGCCGCTTGCGCCACGGCCAGGACGATCAGGGCGTTCGCCTCGGCCACCGCGTCGCCGGCCCCGGCGGCGAGCGCGGACGCGGCCCCCAGGTGCGTCAGCGCCTCCGCGATGCGCCCCTCCTCGATCAGCACCCAGCCGAGCACGTTCAGCACCCGTGCCTCGCCGTGCCGGTCGGAGTCGGCCCGTGCGGCCTCGAGCGCGGTCTCCAGGAGCGGGACCCAGCCGTCCCGCACGCGCCACACGATCAGCGGCCACAGTGTCAGGACGAGCCGCCAGGTCCTGCCGTGCAGTCCGGCGGCGTGCGCCGCGGCCACCGCCAGGGTGAGGTCGTCCCGCTCGGCCGCGTACCAGGCCACGGCGGCGGGCCGGTCGCCGAACTCCCGTACGGCGGCGGGCGGCAGGTGGTCCGCCGGCAGCGGGAAGCACTCCTCGTTGCCGGGCTCGGCCGCCGCCACGGCCGCGAGGGCCGTCGCGATGTAGTGGTCGAGCACCCGCTCCAGTGCGTGGGGCCCGGCGTCCGTGCTCCGCGCGAAGAGCCGCACGAGATCGTGCATCGCCCATCGGCCGGGCGCCGTCTCCGTGACGAGGTGCGCGACGGCCAGCCGCTCCAGGGAGTCCTCGGCCGTCGCCGGGGCCGTGTCCGCCAGGGCCGCGGCCGCGTACCGGTCGACGTGCGTACCCGGGTGGCGGCCGAGCGACGCGAACTGACCGGCGACGTGGGGTGGGAGCTGTTGCAGCGTCACGCAGCGCCGCCCGCACGCCGGTGTCCTCCACGTCCAGCAGTCCCAGCCGGCGCGTCTCGTCGGACAGTTCGGCGGCCATCTCACCCAGCGACCAGCCGGGCCGCTGCGCGAGCCGGGCGGCCGCCACCCGCAGCGCGAGGGGCAGCCCGCCGCACAGTTCGGCCAGCCGTCGCGCGGCTTCCGGTTCCGCGTGGACCCGTTCCGTGCCGAGCACCCGCGCGAGGAGCATCGTCCCGTCCTCGGGGGCGAGCACGTCCACGGCGACCGGCCGGGCGGTGTCCGTGACGATCAGCCCCGGCAGCCGGTGCCTGCTGGTGACGACGGTGACGCAGCGGCGACCACCCGGCAGGAGCGGCCTGACCTGCCCGGAGTCCCGGGCGTTGTCGAGGACCACGAGGAGCCGGCGGTCGGCGGCGTACGAGCGGAAGAGCGCGGCCGCGCCGTTCGCCGACTCCGGTATCCGGCCGTGCGGCACCCCGAGCGCCAGCAGGAACTCGCGCAGCACCTCCATGAGGGCGGGCTCGCCCGTGTCGCCGAAGCCGCGCAGGTCGGCGTAGAGGCACCCGTCGGGGAATCCGGCACGGCCCTGGTGGGCCCAGTGCAGCACGAGGGCGGTCTTGCCGACGCCGGCGGGCCCGGTGACCAGGCAGACGGGCGCCTCGTCGGCGGTGGCCCGGGAGAGAGCGGCCAGCTCCGCCGCCCGGCCGTGGAAGCCGCGCGGGGCGCGCGGCAGCAGATCGGGGGCGCCCGTGTGCGCGCCGGCGTCCGGTACGGCGGCGGGCGGCGGGACGACGTCCCTGGTGCGGGCCGCACGGGGACGGCCCAGGCTCGCGGTGTGCTCCAGCTCCCGGGCTCCGGCCGTGTCCAGGCCCAGTGCCTTCGCCAGTGCCTGCACGGTACGGCGCTGCGGCCCCCGCGAGTGTCCGCGCTCCATGTACGACAGGGCCCGCACGCTCACCCCCGAAGCGTGTGCCAGCTCCTCCTGGCTCAGCCCGGCCGTCGTGCGCAGGGCGTGCAGCAGCGTCCCGAATGCGCCGGTGTCCGGCGTACCGGTGTCCATGTCCGGATGTCCCCTGGTCGGTGCGGCCCATGCCGGCCGCCGTACCTGTCCCAGGAGAGTATGCATGACACATCTATCGCAGGTGAGCCGTCGGTGTCAGTGCGCGGCGACCGAGTACGCGGGGAGCGCGCGGTTGCCGCGCGGCTTGGCGGTGGCCTGCAGGACATCGGCCTGGCTCAGGACGAGCTTGCGCACCGGCTCGGGAAGCGCCGCCAGACGCTCCCGGGTTCCGACCAGGTCGAGGCAGGCCTCGATCTCCCAGTCGCCGTCCTGCAGCCCTTCGGTGTCGACCGGCCTGCTGTTGTCCGCCGTCCAGCCGGCCCCGGGCAGGAGCCGCAGCAGTTCCTCGCGGGAGAAGGGCGTGCGGACGTTGCCCAGGCCGTGTGATCCGGCGGCCTCGGCCTGCCCCTGGATCAGCACTGCGAGGAGGTGGGCCAGCTGGTCGCCGGCTGACGGCGTCAGATCCCACTCGGCGAAGCACAGCCGCCGCGCCCACGGACGTACGCGGGCCAGCGTGTCCCGGAGTTGCCCGAGCGAGGCGAAGTACCAGGAGCAGTGGGCGAGTACGACGCACTCGAAGGTGTTGTCCGGGAACCCGAGCGACGGGTCGAGCACGTCGGTGCCGAAGCGGAAGTCGATGCGCGGCCCGAGAGGACCCGCCGCGAGACGGGCTGCCGATTCTCCGAGCGTGACCGGCGCCCCGTAGGAAGGCTCCGCCACGTCGACGGCCACCACGCGTCCTCGTGGCCCGACCGCCTCGGCGAGGACGGCGGTCATATCGCCTTGGCCGCAGCCGAGTTCGAGGACGGTGGAGCCCGGCGCGATGTTCCAGCCGTCCACGAGCGCAGCGCGGTGGCGGGTCTGGGACAGCTGGACGTCCGGACCGTGATCGGCGGCGGCCATACCGGCGGCGAGCGAGGGGGCCATGGCGCGGAGATCGGAGTGCTTCACGAGGTCCTTGGAGGTACTCGACGGGGCGGTGGAGGCCGATGGTACGACGCGCACCGGCACCGGCGCCTCCGAGTTCCCGGGCGGTGGCGGGGGGAGTCAGCCTTACGAGCCGATGGCGGGATTTCACCCAGCGTGTTTAGCGGTGGGCGGTTTGGTAACAACAAGTAACGACAGGTAGTCAGAACCCGGCGGAAGGAAGGAACATGGCCCTCCTCACCGTGCTCATTCTCGTCGCAGTCCTCAGCCTCATCGCCCTGTTGACCCTGGCCCCCAGCGCCCCGGCCCGGCGCAACCCCTTCCCGGGCCGACGGAACCGGGGCACCCACCGCCGTGCCGGCACCCGGAGGCTGAGCAACATCCCCCGCCAGCATCGATTCCGCCACCACGCCCGCTGACGGCACGCCCTGGTCACTCTCGGTCCGACGGGGCCGGGAGCCCGTGCGGCATCCAAATCGGGTTGCCCGTACGGCCGGGTCCCGGCGATCATCCTGAGGTTTGCCCCCGATCACCGGAGACACATGACCACCGAACTGTCCAAGGCCTGGCAGCTCTTCGAATCCGGCGACGCCCAAGGGTCGATGCGGACCCTGCGGCTCGCCGCCGATGAGCTCACGTCCGGAGAAATCGCCCCGCTGGTGGCCGAGTTGGCCGAGGGCGCGGGCTTCACCGACCTCGCCGAGGCCTCGACGGACCTGGCGGCACGGCCCGCCGAGGCGGAGCGGCTGTACCGGTTCGGCTACGCCTGCGTCGAGCGCGGGCTCCCGGCCCTGGCCTCCCCGCGCTGCGCGCGGCCCTGGACCTGACCTTGGCACCGGCGACGGCGACGGCGACGGCGACGGCGCCCGAGCGCACCGGGCTCTTCCGCCGCAGGGTCAAGCGGCGGGCCGAGGCACGGCTCGCGCCCCGGCGGGTGCTCCTGGAGCTGGTGACCTCGCTGGAACAGGTCGAGCGGCACGCCGACGCATTGGCACTGCTGCGTGAGCACGACTCGCTCATGGACGACTGGCCGGACCGCTACCTGACGGTCTACAACGCGCTGATGGCCGGCCGGACCGACCTGGCCCGCCAGGTGTTCGACGGCCTTTCGGCGCCCGAGGGCGTCTGGGTGGGACCGGGCCGACGGGTCGGGCGCATGCTCGACCGTGCTGCGGCCCTGCCGCCGTCCGGCTTCCAGGACCTGCGCGGCTGGCACTACGTGCTGACCGGCGGGCTGCTCCTCACCCTCTCCCCGCACGGTTTCGACCAGGGCATGACCGGCCGCTGGGCGTACCTGCAGGACGACTTCGACTCCTGCCGGCACGGCCTGGAGCGGCTGCGGACGGTCCTGGACGCCACCGGCCGCAAGCCCGCGTCCGTCGGACTGCTGCCGGACCGCGGCAGCCGGGCCCTCGGTCTGGCGGCTGCCCGGCTGCTCGGCGTACCGGCCTCTCCCTACCGGCCGGGTACCCCGGACGTGCTGGTGGTCGCGTACGACCTGACGGCGTGCGAGCCCGGAACGGTGGCCGAGCTGGCCGAGCGGGCGCCGGGCGAGCTGCTCTTCGAGCACGCCACCTGCTGGACCGAGACGCCCGGCGCGGCGGCCGACGTCTGCACCCTGCTGGTGCAGAGCGTGACGGCTCCGTGGGAGCCCGGCCTGCGGGTCACCGAGGACGGCCGGGCGGAGCGGGCGGAGGCCGACGGCCGGTCGGCCGAGGAGCTGGCCGAGGCGATCCTGGCGGCGGATCCCGCCCCGCCGGAGGGCGACGGACAGACGCCGGAGGACCCCGACGCGGCACTGGCCGCGTTCGCCGCACGTGCGGCGGGGCTGTGGGCGGACGGCCCACGGGAGCGGATCCGCTCTTCGGGCCCGGTGCCCAGCGGCCGCTTCGCCTGACGGCAGGTTCAGGGCCCCTATCCCTGGTTCGGGCCTCGCGGGCCCCCCGGCGGCGCGGGCCCCTTCGCCGTCCGGTCCGCCCACGCCCTCGGCGCCCGGGGCACGGCCGTCGCGAGACCGGCAGGCTACGCGCGGCGCTCGCCCGAAGGGCCCCGCCGGGGCGTTGGGGTCCGGCGGGGTCCTTCGTCATGCCGTGGCGGCTGGGTCAGTCGCCGGTGTTGGTGGCCCAGACCGGCTGGTTCGCGCTGTTGTAGACGACGGCGTTGCCGTCGTCCTGGACCGACAGGTAGGCGCCCTTGTGCCAGGTGCCGGCGGCCCACACGGCGTTGCCGTTGGCGTCGTAGACGACGAAGTTGCCGTCCTCCTGGAAGACGGCCCGGTTGGCCTTGGGCCAGACGCCCGGCGCCTGCCAGGCCGCGCGGCCGTCCTTGTAGAGGACGAAGTTGCCGTCGCTCTGGACGCGCAGGACGGTCCGGCCGTTGCCGGAGGTCCACGCCTGGTTCTTGTAGAGGGTGGAGCCGCCGTAGAAGTGGGCGTCACTGCGGGCGGCGGGGGCGGCGGCCGGCGCCGGGGAGGCGTCGGCGGCCGGGACGGAGGCGAGTGCGGGCAGGAGCGCGAGGGCGAGCACGGGGAGACCGCGCCGCATGAAGTGCTTGATCATGGAACGAAGTTGTAGCCGGGCGGCGTCCGGGGCCGACAGCGAAGAAACGACGCGCTCACCCGTCCGGCCCAGTGTCTTCAGCGCCGAAACGCCACTTCATTCCCTCCCGGAACCGGGTCACCTCTGATCAAACCAGCGAAAAATCCCCTCTACGGCGCGAAACCACTCCTGGCGGGCTACCGGGGGTACGGCGCCCACGGCCGGCCGTGTCGTCGGGCTGTCAGAGGGGTGTGTCAGAGTCTGCGCATGCTGGAGATCGTGGTGGAGACGGAGAACCGGGAGCGGCACGTCCGCGTGTCCGGCGAGGAACTGGCCGGGCTGGTCCGGCGCATCGGCGGCGAAGGGGACCGGTTCCTGGTGGTCCAGCGGGCACCCGACCTGCCCGACGTCTTCGCCCAGGTCTGGCACGAGGCCGGTGGTGACTACACGTTGGAGTACCGGGACGGAGGCCCCGACCGTCACTTCCGGTCGACGGCCGACGGGCCCGGTGCCGTGGTCGCGGCACTGACCGGCTGGGCCCTCGGGGAGGCCGGCTGGGAGGCCGGTCTGGCGTGGTCGCCGCTGGACATGGGCCCCGTCTGCGAGGTGCCGCCGCTCGACCTCGACGAGAGCGACCGCGAGGAGTTGGAGGGGCGCGTTCGCGAGGTACTCGCCGGCGGTTACGCCACCCGCGCCGAACTGGCCGAAATCGCCGAGGATTACCTGGTCACCGCGGATCGCCGGCCCGTCTCGCGTGAGCAGGCCCGGGCGCTGGCCGACCGGATGTGGCTGGAGCGGGTCGCGGAGCAGGGCGCGTGGGAGGGTGAGACCGATCCGGAGCGGCTCACGCGCGCGTTCACCGCCCTGCGGGTAGCCGGAATCACCGCCCGCGAGAACTTCACCTGCTGCCGCAGCTGCGGCCAGTCCGAGATCGGCGCGGAAGGCGGGCCCGATGCCCGCGGCTTCGTCTACTTCCACACCCAGTGCACCGACTCCGCCGCGGCCGGCCACGGCCTGATGCTTCTCTACGGCGGGTTCGACGGTTCACCCGAGACCACCGCGGCCATCGGCCACGAGGTCGCGGCCGCCCTCGAAGCGGCCGGCCTGCACACCGAGTGGGACCACGACCCCGGCCGTGCCATCACCGTCACTCCTCTCGACTGGCGTCGCCGCCTGGTGGGCTAGGGGGTGTTGCGAAAGTCCCGCACGGCGCCCACGGCGCCCGGCACGCACTCTCACCGCACCGGCCGAAGCCCCGAGTACGCCCAGTACGAGGGCCTTCGCCCGGCACGCCGAGAGCACGCACCGGACACCGCGGGCACCGCACAGGACTTTCGCAACACCCCCTAGCAGCCGTGGGCACGACCGGCCGTGGTGTGTCAAGGGGGGTGGCCGCCCTCAGGTTCGGGGGGCAGGCGCAGTGATCTTGTGCCGGGGGTCCGGCAGAGTCGGTGTGAAGCAGCCGACCGGCCCCAGCGGGCCTGTGACCAGGGGGAATTTCATGTACCGCAAGCGCGTCGCCGCCGCAGTTCTGCTCGCCTCGGCGATCGTCGGGGCGGCCGTGCCCGTCGCCGCGGCCCGGCCGGTCGACCCGGTACAGCGGCAGCTGGACCTGCTCGTCGGCAGTGACGGGGTCCCGGGCGCCCTGGCGTACGACGGCAGGACGACCCGTACCGCCGGTGTCGCGGACCGGGAGTCGGGCCGGCCCATGGTCGACGAGCGGGGGCGGATCCGGCTGGCCAGCGACACCAAGGCGTTCACCGCGACAGCGGTGATGCGCCTGGTGGCGGACGGCCGGATCGGGCTCGACGACCGTGCCGAGCGCTACGTACCGCAGCTCGCCGGACGCACCATCACCATCCGGCAGTTGCTCAAGCAGACGAGCGGGCTGCCGGAGTACGCCACGCTGGTCGACTGGACGCGGCCCGGCACACCCGAGGACTACCTGGCCCTCGCCCTCAAGGAGAAGCCGGTGTTCGAGGCCGGTACCGACTGGGGTTACTCCAACACCAACTACCTGGTACTCGGCATGGTGATCGACAAGGCCTCGGGCGTCGGCTTCCGGACGTACATCGAACGAACGATCCTGCGCCCGCTGCACCTGGACGACACCTACTGGCCCGCCCCCGGCGAGCTGTCGCTGCGCGGGCCGCACGCCCGCAACTACGGCATCCACCCGGCCGCCCCCGAGGCCGGGCGGGTGGACGTGACCGATCTCCCCGGATACGAGTTCGGCGCGTCCGGCGGCCTCATCTCCACCCCGAAGGACCTCAACGCCTTCTGGGACGGGCTGTTCGGCGGCCGGCTCCTGCCCGACTGGGCGCTGCGCCGGATGACCCAGGACACCACCGCGATCGGCGGGCGCGACGTCTACCCGGCCGGCAGCCGCTACGGCTACGGCCTCGCCTCGATCCCGCTCAGCTGCGGCGGCGTGTACTGGGGCCACGGCGGCGATCTGCCCGGCAACTCGGTCGGCGGGGGCCGCGCCACGGCAGGCCGTGGGACCGTGACCGTCTACACCACGACCTGGGCGGCCGAGGGCGCGAGCCTGCGCCACCTCCAGGGGGCGGTGGACGCCGCCCTCTGCGCCAAGCACCGCTAGAGCCTGGGCCTCGGCCTCGGCCTGGACCACCCTGCGGCAAAGGCCACAGTGCCGAGGCGGTGGGCTCAGGGGACCGTCAGACCTTGCCGATGCCCAGCGTGGTCGTCATGGGGAGCAGCCCCGAGCCGATCACGGCGACCCAGAGGTCGCCGAGCAGGGCCGCGAGCCGTGTCAGCTCCTGCGAGCCCAGCGCTTCGCACGGCCCGGCGGCGAGGTCGTCCGTGTCGCGCTCGACCTTGGCGCGCAACGCGCGGCCCGCCTCGGTCGCCGTCGCGGGGCCGTGCGGTTCCAGCAGGCCGCGCCGTACGAGGCGGTCCCGCGCGGCGGCCCAGTCCGGCGCGCTCCACTGCCGGCTCTGGAAGGTCTCCTCCGGTGCCGCTCCGACCGCGGCGAACGACACGAGTGCTTCCACCGGGTCGAGTCCTGCGGCACGGAGCGCCGCGACATGGCCGTCCCCGCGATGCTCGCGCAGGATCGTCGCGGCCTGCCAGAGGACGAGGTGCGGGGCGTCCGGCCAGGCCAGGGCCGCGTTGGCGGCGGCGAGCGGGCGGCCTTCGAGGTCGGCGGCCTCGGCCGCACGGCGCGCCAGGGCCGCGGCCCGTGCGAGCTCGGGGCTGTCGACGCGGTCTCCCAGAAGGGCACGGTAGGCGCGGTCGACGGCCCGCTCGCGGGCGGCCAGGACGGCTTCGGGGGACGCTACGTCCCATGCGGCGGGGACGTAGCGTCCGACCATCTCCGGGCTGAAGCTGTAGAACACGGACGCCACCCGGTCGCGTCCGGCCGCCCCCAGCGGTGCGGCGCGCCAGGCGAAGTAGCTCGGCCACCGCTCGCCGGTCCCGAAGCCGAGTGCGGCCGCCTCCTCGAAGGACTCCGGCGCGTAGTAGAGCACGGCGTGCAGCGGCTCGAGGAGCTGCCACAGGTGCCGTACGCGGTGGGGCTCGATGACATCCGGCACGGCGTTCCGGTCCGACATGACGTCTCCTCAACAGGTCGCTCGCCGGTTCCGTGTTCGTGCTCGTCCGGGACCCGGCCCCTTCGAACTTGACGGTGACTAGATTGCGTGTGGGGGCTTCAACTTGTCAATGCCTAGATGTGGCGTAGTCTGTTCCGCGTGACGAGCAAGCGCACCTACCACCACGGCGACCTGCGCCACGCCGTCCTGTCCGCAGCCCTCGACGTCATCGCGGCCGAGGGCCCCGCCGCCCTGAGCCTGCGCGACCTCGCCCGCCGGGCCGGCGTCTCGCACGCCGCGCCGGCGCACCACTTCAAGGACCGCACCGGCCTGCTCACCGCGATCGCGACGGAGGGCTACGACCTCCTCGCCGGGGCCCTCGCGGAAACGCCGGAGCTGCGTGAACGGGGTGTGCGGTACGTCCGGTTCGCCATGACGCATCCCGCGCACTTCCAGGTGATGTTCCAGCCGGAACTGCTGCGCGAGGACGACCCGGACCTGACGGCCGCCCGGCAGCGCGCCGGTGAACAACTGCGCATGGGGGTGGCCCGGTTGCCCGACGCGGGACGGGGCGACGACGCCCGGCTGGCGGGGGTCGCCGCCTGGACCCTGGCCCACGGCTACGCCACCCTGCTGCTGAGCCGGAACCTGAACGGCCCGATCGGCGACCGGGACCCCGAGGAGGTCTTCCGAACGCTCACCGGACTGTTGTTCAGGTGACCGGGCGTCCCCGCGGCGGCGGTCCGGCGCCGTGGTGATCCACCGCACACGACCCCGCCTGGACTGCCCTCAGTGGTCCCGCGTAAACATGGATCATGCCGGAAGAATCCCCCGCCCCTGAATCCCCGCCCGAATCCCCGCTGATACGGAGCCTGCGCACAGCCGTGGCCGCCGCTCCCGGGGACATTCCCCTGCGGTTGCACCTCGCCGAGTTGCTGCTGTCCACCGGGCTGCACGACGCCGCGGTGACGGAGGCCGCGGCGGCCTTGCAGCATGCGCCCGGCGACGCGGCGGCCCGGGAGTTGATGGTGCGGGCCATGGGGATGCCGGCTCCCCCGGCTCCCCCGGCACCGATCGAGCCGGCGGATCCCGTGGCCGGCCGCGACGTGTCGTCCCGCCCCTCCGGGTTCGACTGGCGGGCGGCCGAGCAGGAGGTCGACGGCATCGTCGAACCCCGCTTCGTCGAGCCCCCGCTCGGCGTCGACGGGAGCGGCGACCCCGGGGACGCCGACGCCTGGGAGGTGTCCGCTCCCGGCGTCGTACGCCTCGCGGACGTCGGCGGCATGCAGGAGGTGAAAGACCGGCTGGAGGCCGCGTTCCTCGCTCCGATGCGCAACCCCGAACTGCGCAGGCTGTACGGAAAGAGCCTGCGCGGCGGGCTGCTCCTCTACGGTCCGCCCGGATGCGGCAAGACCTTCATCGCCCGCGCCGTCGCCGGCGAACTCGGCGCGGGCTTCCTGTCCGTGTCCGTCAACGACGTCCTCGACATGTGGATCGGCAACTCCGAACGCAACATGCACGAGGTCTTCGAGACCGCCCGCCGTCAGGCGCCCTGCGTCGTCTTCCTCGACGAACTGGACGCCCTCGGCGCCAAGCGCAGCCGTACGCAGCACAGCGGCATGCGCAACACCGTCAACCAGCTCCTCACCGAGCTGGACGGCATCGACTCCGCCGCCAACGAAGGCGTGTTCGTCCTCGCCGCCACCAATGTCCCCTGGGACGTGGACCTCGCGCTGCGGCGTCCGGGACGGCTCGACCGCACTCTGCTCGTCCTGCCGCCCGACGCCCCCGCCCGCGAGGCGATCCTCCGCTACCACCTGCGCGAACGTCCCATCGAGGCGGTCGACCTGGGACGTCTCGTCAAGGCGACGGACGGGCTCTCGGGCGCGGACCTGGCCCATGTGTGCGAGTCGGCGGCCGAGAGCGCGCTGCTCGACTCGGCGCGCACCGGCGTGATCCGCATGATCGGGACGAAGGACCTGCTCGACGCGGCGAAGTCGGTGGTCCCGTCGACCGAACCGTGGTTCGCGGCCGCGCGGAACGTGGCGATGTTCGCCAACGAGGGCGGCATGTACGACGACCTGGTGACGTACCTGAAGAAGAGGCGGAAGCTGTGAGCATGGAACCGGCGGTGGCGCGCGCCGCCGCGCTGCAGGGGGCGGGCCGGTACGAGGAGTCCAAGGCCGAGCTGGCCCCTCACCTCGCCGAGCAGCCGGACGACGAGTTCGCCTGGCAGGTGCTCGCCGTCGCCCACGAGAAGCTCGGCGAGTACGAACTCGCGGAGCGGGCGGCCGCCGAGATGCTCCGGCTCACGCCCGGACACGTCGGCGGCCTGATCCTGCTGTCCCGGGTGCTGCTCTGCCTGGGCAGACGGTCCGAGGCCCGGGCGGCGGCGGAGGAGGCCGTGCACAGGTCGCCCGGTGTGTGGACCTCGCACTACGCGCTGTCGGAGGTGCTCGTCGCCTATGCTGCGGCCCCGCCCGCCGATCACGAGCGGGCGTACGAGGCGGCCCTGGAGGCCGTGCGCCTCGCCCCGCAGGAGGCCGACACCCACATGGCCCTGTGCTTCACCGCCGTACGGACCCAGCGCCAGGACGTGGCGAAGCGGGCCCTGGTCGAATGGCTGCGCCTGGACCCGTCCAACCAGACGGCACAGGCCATGTACACCGACGCGATGGCCGACGCCCCGGCCGTGACGGCCTCCCAGGCCGCGGACATGTACTCCGAAGGGCTGGCGGGCGCGCCCCAGTCCGCGATGCTGCGCCGCGGGCTCGACCATGCCACGTACCGCCTGCTGCGCGGCACGCGCTGGCTCGCGCTCGGCTGTCTGGCGGCTGCCGGAGTGATGATCGACCTTTTCCCCACGGCCAAGCACCCGACCCTGCGGGAGCTGCCCGTACCGCTCGGCAACCGGCTCTGGGTGCTGGTGGTCATGGCCGCGATCTGGGGCTTCGGCGCGCTGTTGCGCTACCAGCGGATGCGTACCGGGGTGCGGCTCAACATCCGCTCCCTCGTACGGCGTGGCCGCTGGGCCCGGATCGTGGTGGGACAGGCGGTGTGCACCGTGCTCTGCGCACTGCTGATATCCCAGATCCCGTGGACCGACCGGAGCGTGCCCACAGTCCTCTTCTGGGCGGGCCTGGCGGTGCCGCTGTCGACCATGGTGTACGACCGCAGGAAGACCGGGTAACCGGGTGGACCGCGGCCCCGGGGCCCTTCAGGAGGGCCGGGGGCCCGCGGCGCGGCGGAGGCGGTTGGCGATCGCCAGACCCAGACCCCGCTCCTCCGGCAGGGACGCGACGATGAGATCGCATCCCCGCTGGTCGAGCTCGCGCAGGAATCCGTACAGCCCCCGCGCGTAGGCGCTCATCGAGCCGGGCACCTCCAGCACGGTGTGCGCCTTCACCGGGACGCCGGCGCCGGCCGGGGGAAGGAGGACGCCCACGCGGTGCCCGAGCTCCTGTGCGCGTTCCGCTTCGGCGACGACCTTCCCGGGCTCCACCAGGACGACGTGTGCGCGGGGCGCGTAGTGCGAGGGATGCTGGCCCGGTACCCGGACGGAGCTGGTCGCCGGGACGGCGAGCGGGTGGCCCAGGACCGCTTCGAGGTCCTCTCGCGTCACCCCGCCGGGCCGCAGCACGGCCGGGGTGTCGCCGGTGACGTCGACGATGGTCGACTCGACGCCGACCTCGCAGGGGCCTCCGTCCAGTACGAAGTCGACGGCGTCGCCGAGTTCCGCCCGGACGTCGTCCGCCGTGGTGGGGCTGACCGCGCCGAAGCGGTTGGCCGAGGGGGCCGTGACACCGCCGCCGAAGGCCGACAGCAGCGCGAGCGCGACGGGGTGGTCGGGCACGCGCACGGCCACCGTCTCCAGTCCGCCGGTCGCTTCGAGGGGCACCCGGTGCCCGCGGCGGAGCACCAGCGTCAGCGGCCCCGGCCAGAAGTGCCGGGCCAGAAGCCGGGCGGTGGCGGGCACTTCCTCAACCCAGTCGTCCAGCTGCTCCGCCCCGCCGATGTGGACGATCAGGGGGTGGGAGGGCGGGCGCCCCTTGACCTGGAAGATGCGCGCGACGGCGGCGGCGTCCTCGGCGTTGGCGCCCAGACCGTAGACGGTCTCGGTCGGCAGGGCCACCAGGCCGCCGGCACGCAGCACTCCGACAGCGGTCTCGATGTCACTCGTTCTCATCGTCACCCTCCCGATTGTCCCACCGCCGCGCGCCCCGTTCGTCGCGGGTCCGATGACGGAGCGGAGGTCGTCGGCCTCCGGAGGCGGCCGTTTCATGCAGAAGGGTGACGCGGTCACCGTGGGCGGATCCGACCGAACGTGGGGTCGGATTTCGGCCAGCATCGTCGGAGTTCGCCACGCAACCTGAGTGCATGACGACAACGACCCACCAGCCCAAGGCCATCGCTCCGCACGTTCTCCGGGAGCTCCGCGTCCACGACGACTCCGGCGCGGCCCTGCGCCCCTACGCGTACGACGCGGAAGGGGCACCCTTGCGCTGCTGCCTGCGCCGCAGCCGCTCCGACGAGCGGATCTCGCTGGTGTCGTACGCTCCGCTGCGGAGGTGGGCGGCGGAGGTGGGCGCCGAGCCGGGCGCCTATGACGAGACGGGCCCGGTCTTCATCCACACCGAGCCGTGTGAAGGGCCGGATGCGGCCTGCGGCCATCCGTTCGCCGAGACCGGGGCGCTGCGCGCGTTCCGCCGCTACAGCGGTGAAGGCCACATCACGGGTGGCGCGGTCGTGCGGTTGCCGGAGGATCCCGGCCGGGCCCGGGCGGCCGTGGACCAGGCCCTGTACGAGGCCTTCGCCTCCCCCGACGTCGCCCTCGTACACGTACGGGCGGTGGAGTACGGCTGCTTCCTCTACGAGGTGCGCAGGCCCTGACGGGAGGCTTTCAGACCTCGATGTACGCGACGACGACCAGAGCGCGGTCCAGGGCGTGGATCGCGGCCTCGCCGGTGACGTCCTCCAGTTGTTTGGCGGCGGAGTCTGTGAAGGCGATCCGGGCGCGGCGCGGGCCGTGCGGCGGGGGCTGCCGGGCGGTGTCGACGGGGGCCGGCTGTTCGCTCATCGGGGGCTCCGTGTGACGGGACTACGGGTCTCCTCCCCACCGTATCGCCGGTCCTGCCGCGCCGGGACCACTCCGGGGAACCCGGTGCGGCCGAGCGGAGCGGTGTACGCGTGGCCTACCGTCAGGCGTGCTTCCACAGCCACACCGTGTCGTTGCCGCCCGTGCTCGTGCCGCTGCCGCACCCGGCGGCCAGTGTCCTGCCGTCCGGGCTGAAGGCCAGCGCCTCGACGGAGGCGCCGGGTTCGTGGGTGGCGGTGGAGGTGCCGGAGGTGGTGGACCAGATGAGGACCTTGCCGTCGCGGTCACCGGTGGCCAGTGTGCGTCCGTCCGGGTGGAAGGCGACCGCCTGGACCGGGGAGTCGTGGCCTTCCAGGGTGGTGACGTCCTGTCGGGTGACGGTGTTCCACAGGCGCACCCCGGAGCCCTGGTCGCCGAAGGCGAGGAGCTGGCCGTCGGGGCTGAAGACGGCGCTGGTCGCGATCGTGGAGTCGAGGGTGGCCAGGACGGCGTCGGCCGAGCCCTTCCGCAGCTGGACCGGGGACCCGGCCACCAGCATCGTCCCGTCCGCACTGTAGGCGGCCGGGCCGTTCTTGACGTCCTCGTGCAGCGCGAGCCGGGATCCGGAACCCGTGTCCCACAGGTACAGGCCGCGGCCGCTGCTGGCGGCCAGGGTCGTCCCGTCGGGGCTGAGGCCCAGACCGTGGATGAACCCGTCCTGGGCCTGGCCCGTGGTCTCCCCCGTGAACGTCCCGACCGTGCGTCCCGTGGCGACGTCCCACTTCAGGATCTTGTGCTCGTCCGCGCGGTAGAGCGTCTTGAGGTCCCGGGTGAAAACGTGTGCCTGGGTGTAGGGGGCGACGCCGATCCGGGTGACGGACGCCTTCTTGCCGGGCGGCGACCAGCGCCAGATCTCGCCGTTCCCCCCGGCGGCGGCCAGGGTGTTCCCGTCGGGGCTGAAGGCCAGCCCGTAGGTGCTGCTCGGGCCCTCGAGGGCGTCGCTCTCGCGCAGGAGGAGGTAGGCGGGCACCCCGGCCGCCGCGAGCGCGGCGGCGGATGCGCCTCCGATGAGCAGCGCGCGCCGCGAGGGGCCCCGGCGGGGCGGGCCGGCCACGGGGACGGAGGCGGCGGGGCCCTGCGTGGCGGGGCCGGCCGGCGTCGTTCGGGTCCGCGTCGGCCCGGCGGCCGGCGCGTGGGGGTCCCGCCGCGTGGTCGTGGCCCGCTCCGTGGGCGGCGGCGGGGTCCGGTCGGACGAGTACGCGGCCACCGCCGGTCCCGGGGTGATCCGCGCCGCGGCCGCGAACCGTGCGGGCAGACCCTCCACCGCGGGGCGGTCGGCCGGGTCCTTGGCCAGGCAGTCGGTGAGGACGGCCCTCAGCTCGCCGTCGATGCCGTCGAGGGCGGGCTCCTCGTCGAGGATCCGCTGGACGACGGCCGGCAGGGAGGGTGCGTCGAACGGGCCGCGGCCCGTCGCGGCGAAGGCGACCACCGCGCCGAGGGCGAACACGTCGCTGGCGGGTCCGGCCCGGTCGGCGCGGATCTGCTCCGGCGACATGTAAGCGTAGGTCCCGATGACGGATCCGGTCGCGGTCAGGGAACTCGCGTCCACGGCCCGCGCGATGCCGAAGTCGATGATGCGCGGTCCGTCCTCGGCCACGATCACGTTGCCCGGCTTGAGGTCGCGGTGGATCAGCCCGCACCGGTGGATCGCCGCGAGCCCTTCGGCGAGCCCGGCCCCGAGCCGCAGTGCCGCCGTCGGGTCGAGCGGGCCGTTCTCGGTGACCGCCCGGTGGAGGGTGGGGCCCGGTATGAACGCGGTGACCAGCCAGGGGGACGCGGCGGCCGGGTCCGCGTCCACGACCTGCGCCGTGTGGAACCCGCCGACCTGCCGTGCGGCCTCCACCTCCCGCGCGAACCGCTCGCGGAACTGCGCGGTGCCGGCCAGCTCCGCGCGGATCAGCTTCACCGCGACGGGGCGGCCGCCCGGCGAGGTGCCGAGGAAGACCTGGCCCATTCCGCCCCCGCCCAGCCGTCCCTCCAACCGGTAGGGGCCGACCCACCGCGGGTCGTGGGGCAACAACTCGTCCATGGGTACCGTCCGTTGAGGGTGGGTGAGGCGCAGCCGGTCAGGCGAGCAGCCAGAGCTGGATCGTGGTGTCCGACGGGCTGAAGGCCGCCGCGAGGGTCTTGCCGTCCGGGCTGAACGCCAGGGCGGAGAGCAGGGGAGCGGCCACCGATTGCCCGAGGTCGGCGGTGAGGGTCTGGGCCAGCCGCCCGGTGTTCTGGTCCCAGAGGCTGATCGTGCCACCCGTCGCGGCTCTCGCCTTGTCGTTGACGTCGTCCCCCGGACCGAACCCGAAGCCGCCGCCCGCGATGACCGGGTGGCCCGGCCGGTACGCGGCCTCGTCGAGACGCCGGTGCGGCGAGGTGAGGGTGGCGGTGGGCCGCCCCGTCGCCCGGTCCCACAGGTGGACGCCGGGACCCGCACCGCCGATGGTCTTTCCGTCCGGGCTGATCAGCACCCGGTTGAAGCGGAAGGCGACGGAGTCGTCGGTGAACGTCCGGGGTTGTTCCCCGCCGTCGACGTCCCAGAGCAACACCCGCTGGCGGGAGGCGGTGGCGACGGCCTTGCCGTCCGGGCTGAACAGCACACCGGACGGCTCGCCCGCTTCCAGCTTCTTCAGCCGGCGTCCGCTCGCCAGGTCCAGGAGCTGGAGCGTGCCTCCGCCCGCCGCGGCGAGAACCGCACCGTCGGGACTGACCGCGAGGGAGTACGGGGTGGGAATCGAGTACGGCTCGAACCCGGAGACCGCGGGCAGTGGCGTCCTGGTCCGCATGTCCCAGCGCCGAAGCGTTCCGTCCTCGCAACTGCCCGCCAGCGTCCGCCCGTCCGGGCTGAAGGCCAGGCCGTTGACGTGCGGAGGCTCTCCCGCGAACCTGGTGACCGTGCGGCGGGTGACGGTGTCCCACAGCCACAGCTCACCGGCGGACCCGGCGGCCGCCAGGGTCCGGCCGTCCGGGCTGAAGGCGAGGCACGTCAGAGACCGGGAGTGCCCTTCGAGCCGGGCCACGGGCCGGGTCCGGTCCGGCTGCGACGCCGAGCCCGGCCAGGAGTCCCGCAGGAGATAGGCGGGGACGGCGGCGGCCGCCGCGGCACCGATCCCGCCGATGAGCAGCGTACGGCGGGACAAGGGCCCGCGTCCGGGTCCCGGGGAAGCGGGCAGGGGTGCGGGGGAGATACCGGGTGGGCCGGGCGGGGCCGGCGGTGCCTGGGCCGGCTGCGTCGGCAGAGCGTGGAAGGCACCGCCGGGCGCGGCTTCGAAGGCGGCGGGCGCCGCCCCGAAGGCACCGGCGGAAGCGCCGGGCACCGCGCCCGGCCCGGTGACCGAGAGACGGGCCAGCACCTCGTCCATGCCGGGGCGCCGCGCCGGGTCCTTGGCGAGGCAGGCTTCGGCCACGTCGCGCAAGGGGGCGGCCAGGCCGTCGAGCCGGGGCGGCTCGGTGACGACCCGGTGCACGATGGCCGGCAGGGTCGTCGCGTCGAACGGGCTGCGGCCGGTCGCCGCGAACACGAGCACCGAGCCGAACGCGAACACGTCGCCGGCGGGCGAGAGTTCCTCGCCCCTTACCTGTTCCGGTGACATGTAGGCGTAGGTCCCGATGACCGATCCGGTCCGGGTGGGCGCGTCCGCGCCCGCGTCGAGCGCGATCCCGAAGTCGATGATGCGCGGCCCGTCCTCGGCCACGATCACGTTCCCGGGCTTGAGGTCCCGGTGGACGAGCCCGCACCGGTGGATCGCCGCCAGCCCTTCGGCGATCCCTGCGCCGAGCCGCAGCACGGCCGCCGGGTCGAGGGGCCCGTCGGTGTCGACCAGCTGTTGCAGCGTGGGACCCGGTACGAAGGCGGTGGCCAGCCAGGGTGGTTCCGCCGCCGGATCGGCGTCCACGACCTGCGCGGTGTGGAACCCGCCGACCTGCCGTGCGGCGGCGGCCTCCCGCGCGAACCGTTCCCGGAACCGGGGGGTGCCGGCCAGCTCCGGCCGGATCAGCTTCACCGCGACGCGGCGGCCGCTCGCCGACGTGCCGAGGAAGACCTGCCCCATGCCGCCGGCGCCCAGCCGTCCCTCGAGGCGGTAGGGGCCGATGTCCCGCGGATCGCCGGGGCCCAGCGGACCGGCCTCGGAACTCCAGGTTCCACCAGGGCGTATGGACTCTGTCACGCTCGGCATTGAACCATGATCGCCGCAAGGGGGTTGAGGGAACCGGCCCCTTCGTGCGGCGCGGCGCCCGGCCGGCGGCGTCCGCTCGGCGCCGGGCGGGGCTGGCGGGCGTCAGGGCTCGCGGGGGGTCGGTCGTAGGGCCAGGAGGGCCCAGACGGCTTTCCCCGCGCCGGGGAGTCGCCGCACCCCGTGGTGCACGGAGACCGCCGCGACCAGGGCGAGACCCCGGCCGTGCGGGGCGGCCGGCGACGGGTGCTGCGGGACGGGCAGACGCGGGTCCGCGTCGCGGACCTCCACCCGGACCCGCCCGGCCCGGAAGCAGACCACCAGCAGCGGATCGCATGACGTGTGGTCCAGGACGTTGGTGACCAGTTCCGAGACCACCAGCAGGACGTCCTCGACCGCGTCAGGGCCGGCGACACCGCCTCGCAGGGCGCGCCGGGTGAGGTCCCGGGCGGCCGCCGCCCGGCCGCGGCCCCGGCCCAGCCGCACCGCGAAACCCCTCACCGGCGGCCCGCCGGCAGGTCCTCCCGCCGGGGCCGGCGGCATCCGGACGCGGTGGCGCGGTGGACGCGTCGGGAGGGGTGCGCGGGCGGTGTGGCTCATCGAGATCTCCCCCGGGGCTGCGGGCAGGCCGGCTCACGGCGTCTGCCCACCCCGGGCCCCCGGCATCCCGGCTGCCGGACTTTCGTGCCGCCGCACACCCGGGTGCCTTGATCGTCCGGCCCCTCTCCCCCGCCCCCGCCCCCGGACCACGGGCCCGGATCCGGGACATCCCCGTGCGGCCACCGGCCGGTCAGCGCTCGCGCCCGGGTGGCGGGTCGTCGGCCGGCAGCAGGCCGAGCATGTCGAGCAGCGTCTGCAGGTCTCGGCCGTCGACGGCACGGGAGGCCACGGCACGGCGGGCCGCCGCCCGGTCCGCCGTGCCCGTACGGGCGAGCAGCGCGGGTTCCTCGCAAGCGAAGGGATCCTTCATCCCACCGATGCCACCATCTTTCGGGGAGAGCGCAGCCGTAGCTGCTCCATCCGGCCCCACACCCCGCTCGCCCGCCGCAGGCCGGGGCGGGCGGCCCCGGGCGGCGGAGCGGCGGGCTTCAGGCGCCGCGGCTGCGGTCGCTGGTGCGGCGCAGCGTGTCGGTCTTGCGCACCAGGACGTCGATGCGGTCCGCGAGGGCGGGGTCGTCCGTGCGGACGTGGGGTTCGGCGGCGGCCAGCGGGCCGACCAGCTCGGCGGGGTCGCTGCCCGCGAGGGCCGAGCGGACCCGGCCGAGCGAGGCGCGCGCGGGGGAACCGGGGGCGGCGAGGTCGGTGAGCGCGGTGACCTGGCCGGCGAGCTGGCGCAGGTCGGCGGCGTGGTCGCGGGCCCAGGCGTCCACGGTGCGCTGGGCGGCGCGGGAGTCGCGGGTGGCCTGGACGCGCTGTTCGCCGGTGGTGCCGGCGGCGCCGGGCCGCAGCCGCAGGTAGCGGCGTTCGGCGGCCTGGCGGCTGGCCACGCCGAGCGGGCCCGCGAGGTCGGCCCAGCTGGCGCCGGCCTCCCGGGCGGTCTCGATCAGCCCGGACTCCCAGCCCGCGAGCCGTTCGCGGACCTCTCGCAGCAGCAGGAGGGCGGCGAGCGCGGCCGCCGGGTCGGCCGGCAGGTCCGTCCCCTGCGCGTGGGCGCTCTCCAGGGCCTCGTCTATGGCTCCCAGCGCCGCCGCTGCGGCGAGGAAGGAGGAGGGGGAGCCAGGCAGCCTGGCCCCGTCGGGTGCGGGGGACGGGATCACGACGCCTCCGGCGGTTGCGGGATCTGGTGACGACCACGAGGGTCGTCGTCTGTTGGATGCCAGATCCGGTTGTCATCGTTTCGATGACATGTTACAACGGTGGTACCTGAAGCGCACTGGCACCCACGCAGACACCTCAGGAGGTTCCCATGCTGATGCGCACCGATCCCTTCCGTGAGCTCGACCGCCTCACCCAGCAGCTGGCGGGACCGGGCACGTGGTCGAGGCCGTCCGCGATGCCGATGGACGCCTACCGCGACGGCGACGCCTACGTGATCGCCTTCGACCTCCCGGGCGTGACCAAGGACGCGATCGAGATCGACGTCGAGCGGAACATGCTCACCGTCAAGGCCGAACGCCGGCCGACGGCGAAGTCGGACGAGGCCCAGATGGAGCTCTCCGAGCGGCCGCTCGGGGTCTTCTCCCGGCAGATCGTCCTGGCCGACACCCTCGACACCGAGCACATCGCCGCCGACTACGAGGCGGGCGTGCTGACCCTGCGGATCCCCATCGCCGAGCGCGCGAAGCCGCGCCGGATCACCATCGGCGACGGAAAGGCGAAGCAGATCAGCGGCTGACCGGGCGGGCGCCTCCCCCCGCCCCACCCCCGCCCCCGGGGCCCCTGCGGCTCCGGGGGCCTCCCTCCCGCCACGTGCCGATACGGAAGGCAGAGCCAGACACCATGTTCGACCAGGCCGAACTCCGCCGGCCCAGCCCGGCGCTGACGTACGAGCAGATGCTGGAAGCCGTACGCTACGAGGGCGCCTACCCCGACACCGCACGCGCGGCCGACGCGATCCACCAGGTCCTGGCCGGCCTCGGCCGCCGGCTGACCGGGGACGAACGCGTCGACCTCGCCGCCCGGCTCCCCGCCGAGGCGGCCCT
This sequence comes from Streptomyces sp. NPDC000075, assembly GCF_040301925.1. Lineage (NCBI taxonomy): Bacteria > Bacillati > Actinomycetota > Actinomycetes > Kitasatosporales > Streptomycetaceae > Streptomyces > Streptomyces sp. NPDC000075. Next base: position 101,780 of record NZ_JBEPFL010000021.1, on the reverse strand, counting down.
CACCCTGACCGCCCAGATCCCCGCGTCCGACACCCTCACCGGCTGGGGCTTCGTCAAAGACCTCGCCGCCCGCACCGGCACCAGTCAGGCCGTCGCCCGCTGGGACACCGGCGCCGTCCTCTCCGTCGTCGCCCGCCTCGCCGGCCCCGACCTCCTCGCACGCATCCTCCAGAGCCTCCCCGGCGGGTACGCCCTCCTCTTCGGACAGGCGGAGCTCACCGCCGGCGCGGGCCGTCGCTGACAGGGGAGCACGCGGCGCCCCTTCGGCCGGGTGGCCGCGACGTCGGCGACACCCGCGGGCCTGAGCGGGCCGCGGCCCCTCGGGTTCTAGAGTGCGGCCGTGAACGATCACGAGAGCCGGTTCCTGGCCGCCGTCCGCGCCGTGCTGGAGGAGGCCGGATTCCCCGAGAGCGCCGCCGGGGCGGAGGGCGTCCACACCGTCGCCCACGCCCGGGGCGTGATGGTGGGCTGGATGCCCCAGGACATCCCGCGCCTGCGAGGGCGCCGACGAGGCCCCCGGCGTACGCGCAACCACGGCCGGCCCGACCTGCCCGGGCTCCGGCACGCCTTCGGCCTGGCCCTGGCCGCGGCCTTCCGCGCCGCCGGCTACACCGTCGAGACGCGGGGGGACGAATGGCTCCTGGTCATCGACCCCGCCCACCGGTCCGAACTCTGAACCGGAGGTGTCGAAGGCCCGTCAGGGGGCACGAGCGGGGCCATGAACGTGATGCTGCTGCTCCTGCTCCCCGTCGGCCTCGCCCTGGTCCTCCTGGCGACCTCAGAACCCCCGCGCCACGGCCGGCACCGACACCGGCACCACTAGATCGCGCCCGCGCCGGTCAGGGGGTGAACAGCACCTTGACGGCGCCGTCCCGCTTCTTCTGGAACATGTCGTAGGCCGCCGGCGCCTCGTCGAGGGGAAGGCGGTGGGTGGCGAAGTCCTCGACGCCCAGGGGGTCGCCGTCGCAGACCAGCGGCAGGAGATCCGCCACCCAGCGCCGGACGTTGGCCTGTCCCATGCGCAGCTGGACCTGCTTGTCGAACAGGGTGAGCAGCGGGACGGGGTCGGCCATGCCGCCGTAGACGCCGGACAGGGAGATGGTCCCGCCACGGCGGACCAGTTCGATGGCCAGGTACAGGGCGGAGAGGCGGTCGACTCCGGCGCGCTTCATCAGCCGCGCGGCCAGGGCATCGGGCAGGAGGCCGGTCAGCGCCTGCGCCCCTGCGGCCACGGGCGCGCCGTGCGCTTCCAGGCCCACCGCGTCGATCACGGAGTCGGGGCCACGGCCGTCGGTCAGCTCCCGGACGGCGGCCACGACGTCGTCGTCCCGGCCGACGTCGAAGACGTGGACGCCACGGCGGCGTGCGCGCTCCAGGCGTTCGGGGACGAGGTCGATGCCGATCACCGTCTCCACCCCGAGGTGGGCGGCCACCCGGGTGCACATGTCCCCGATGGGGCCGAGGCCGAGGACGGCGAGGCTGCCGCCCGCAGGGACGTCGGCGTACCGGACGGCCTGCCAGGCGGTCGGCAGCACGTCGGAGAGGTAGACGAACCGGTCGTCCGGCGGGCCTTCGGGGACCTTGATCGGCAGGGTGTTGCCGAACGGCACCCGCAGGTACTCGGCCTGGCCGCCCGGCACGTGGCCGTAGAGCTTGGTGTAACCGAAGAGGGAGGCGCCCTTGCCGTGTTCGTGGACCTGGGTGGTCTCGCACTGCGAGTGCAGGCCTCGGGCGCACATGAAGCAGGTGCCGCAGGAGACGTTGAAGGGCACGACGACGCGGTCGCCGGGGCGGACGGCGGTGACGTCCGCCCCGGTCTCCTCGACGATCCCCATGGGTTCGTGGCCCAGGATGTCGCCCGCTTCGAGGAACGGGCCGAACACCTGGTAGAGGTGCAGGTCGGAGCCGCACAGGCCGGTGGTGGTCACTTTGACGATCACGTCGGCCGGGTCCCGGACGACGGGGTCGGCGACCGTGTCCACCCGTACGTCGGCCTTTCCGTGCCAGGTCAGGGCCTTCATCACGATCCCTCCATGGGTTCATGGGTTCATGGGTGCATGCCCTGCCGTGTGCCCGGTCCGCCGCCGGATACGCGAGGGTGACGGCCCCGATGTGCCCGGCCGCGGTCCCCACCCCCGGGGGGCGGGGATCGGCCGACCGGGGGTGGGGGGCGGTCCCCGGACGGGTGAGATCGCCGGACGCGGCGGGAGAGGGCCTGCGGGCCGGGGAACGGTCGCCACCGGAGATCTCACGGCGGCGGCCTACGCCTCCGCCCGGCGGGAGGACACGCTGTTGGACGCCATCGTGCTGCTACGTGAGGACCACAAGACCGTAGAGAAGCTCTTCAAGCGGTTCGAGAAGACCGACGACGAGGAGACCGGCGAACGGCGCCGGATCGCGGACGAGGTGATCGAGGAGCTCACCGTCCACGCCTGGATCGAGGAACAGTACTTCTACCCGGCCGCCCGCGAGGCCGCCCCCGACACCAAGGACCACGTCCTGGAGAGCATCGAGGAGCACCACGCGGTGGTGTGGATGCTCTCCGAGCTCAAGGCCATGGACGCCGCCGACGAGCGGTTCAAGGCCAAGATGACCGTGCTGATGGAGCAGGTGCGCCACCACGTCGAGGAGGAGGAGCAGGACTGGTTCCCGGACGTGCGCAAGGCCATGGGCCGCAACCGCCTCCTCGACCTCGGCTCGCAGCTCGCGGAAGCCAAGCAGCAGGCGCCGAGGGACCCACTGAAGGTACCCAGCGCGGCATCCGAATGATCATCACCTCGGGGCGCGCCGTGCGGCGGGCGCTGGGGGCGGGACGGACGCTGGCCGTGGCCCTGGGCGTCCTGGCCGTGGGCGGGTGCGGGGCGGCAGGGCCGCGCGAGGACGATGCCGTGTCCGCGGCCCGCGCGTTCCAGAACGAACTGGCCGCCGCCCGGTACGGGCGGGCCTGCGCGCTGCTGGCACCGCAGACCCGCCAGGAGGTGGCGGCCGACGAGGAGTGCGGCCGCGCGCTGGCGAAGGAGCGGCTGCCGGCCGCCGCCGGGGAGGCCCCGGAGGCGGCGGCGCAGGTGTACGGGCGGCAGGCGATGGTACGGCTGGGCGGGGACACGCTGTTCCTGTCCCAGTTCGGCAGGGGCTGGAAGGTCATCGCCGCCGGCTGCGCCCCGAGGCCCGGCCGGCCCTACGACTGCAAGGTCAAGGGAGCCTGAACGTGCGCGGACTCTTCGTCGGGGTGCTGGCCGTCATCCTCGTCGGGCTGGGCTACTTCACCACGATCGGACTGCTCCAGCGATGACCGCACGAGAGGGCGCGACGGGCGGCTTCTGGCGCGCGAACAGCCTCACCCTGGTCTTCGGCGGGGCGTTCCTGGTCGTACTGGCCTGCCAGGCCGTCGCCGGGCGGGCGGAGTTCAACGAGCAGCTCACCACGGCGGGGCTGCAACAGGTCACCTTCGGCCAGTACCTGACGTCCTCGGACTTCGCGGTGGACGTCACCGAGAACTGGCAGTCGGAGTTCCTGCAGTTCTTCCTCTACATCTTCGGCACCGTCTGGCTGCTCCAGCGCGGCTCCCCCGAGTCGAAGAAGCTCCACGAGGCGGGCCCGGAGAGCGAGGCGGAGCAGCGCATGGGCGCGCACGCCCGCGCGGACTCGCCCCGCTGGGCGGGGGCCGGCGGCTGGCGGCAGACGCTGTACTCGCGCTCACTCGGCATCGTGATGGCGCTGCTGTTCCTGCTGTCCTGGCTGGCGCAGTCCATCGCCGGCACCGCCGCCTACAACGCGGAACAGCTGCGGGAGCTGTCGGAGCCCGTCAGCTGGGCCGCGTACCTGGCCTCGGCCGACTTCTGGAGCCGGACCCTGCAGAACTGGCAGTCCGAACTCCTCGCGGTGGCCGCGATGGCCATCCTCTCCGTCTACCTCCGCCAGCGCGGCTCCCCCGAATCAAAGCCCGTCGGCGCCTCCCACGCCACCACGGGCGTCGAGGGGTAGGCCGCCCCTTCCGGCCCTTGCCTGCCGCCCGGCGCGGGGGCCGGGCCGGTCGGTTCGGCCCTGCGCTACCAGGTCAGGATCGGGCCGCTGTGCTACGAGGGCGAGACCGTGGTACGGGTGAACGAGGCGCCGGACCGGCTGGAACTTGCCGCTCCCCTACGGGCACCGAGTCGGCGTGGGCCTACGCCCACGTGCCCCAGGACATCGCCGGCGACGCGGGCGCCGACGGCATCACCGGACGGTGGGACGAGCGCGAGCGCGAGGCCATCGTCGACCGGATCGAGGCGCAGGTCGAGCGGTACGCACCGGGGTTCACCGGCACGATCCGGGCCAGTCGCGTGCTGGCCCCGCCCGACCTCGAACGGCTCGACCCCGCTCTGGTGGCCGTCCCCGGCACCGGCCGGCCACACCCATCCGGGTCTCTACCTCGCTTCCGCCACCGCGCACCCCGGTGGCGGCGTCCACGGCACCCCCGGCGTGGAGGGCCGGGGCCGGGCATGGCCGTGGACAGCCTGGGTACGCGCCCTTCATCACGTAAGCAGCACATTGCGCGCATATCAGAGAAATGCCCGAAAGGGGATGTTGGTCATGGAGGCCCAAGCAGCAGCCGAGCCGGTCACGAGCCGTGTGCCGCTCGACGAGGGCGTACGCACGTGCCGTCCCGCCATCGTGCGCCAGACGCGAACCGAGGGCGCCGACAGCCAGGAAACGCCCGCCGGGCCGGATTGGAACATCATCCGGGGCGAGGACTAGGCGCCCGCCATGGCCCCCGTCCCCGCCCCCTCCGAGGCCGCACCGCGCCCGCCGGCGCCCCGCCCGGACGCACTCCGTGAGATCCGGGTCGCCTCCGTGCCGGCCGGGCACGTCTACGTCCGGCACGTGCACGCCGCCGACGGATCCGACGGAGTCGCCCTGCTGCCCGACCCCCGCCCCAACGGCGCTCCGAGCACCTCCCAGCGCTGGTGGCCCCCGGTGATGCTGGACCCCGCCTGGGTCCGCGGCCACCACGACGACTTCGACGTCTACCACCTGCACTTCGGATTCGACGCGCAGAGCCCCCGGCAACTGGCGGAGCTCGTCGGCGAGCTGCGCCGGCACGGCAAGCCGCTGGTGCAGACCGTGCACGACCTGCGCAACCCCCACCACCCGGACCGCGCCGCCCACGACGCCGCCCTCGACGTGCTGGTGCCGGCCGCCGACTGCCTGATCACCCTCACCCCCGGTGCGGCGCACGAGATCTCGGCCCGCTGGGGCCGCACCGCGCACGTCCTGCCCCACCCCCACGTCGTCGAGGAGCCGGAGCTGTCCGGCTCCCGCGCACCGCGCACGGAGTTCGTCATCGGGGTGCACGCCAAGAGCCTGCGCCCCAACATGGCACCGCTGCCGGTCATCCGGGCCCTGGCCGGCATCGCCGGGCAACTGCCGGACACACGGCTGCGGGTGGACATCCACACCGACACGCACGACCCCGGCGCCCGCGCCCACGCACCCGAGGTCGTGGCCGGGCTGGCGGAACTGGCCGCCGCCGGCCGGCTGGACCTCCGGGTCCACGACTACTTCGACGACGACGCGCTGTGGGCGTACCTGAGCTCCCTGGACCTCTCGGTGCTCCCCTACACCTTCGGCACCCACTCGGGCTGGCTGGAGGCCTGCTACGACCTCGGCACCGCGGTGGCCGTCCCGGACTGCGGCTACTACGCCGAGCAGCGGCCCTGCCACCTGTACCGCCACGGTCCCGACGGCCTGGACGTGCGCTCCCTGGACGTCGCCGTACGGCAGGCACACGCCCACCGTCCGGCGCCGCGCGCCAACCCGCGGGCCAGGGCGGGCGAACGCGACGCCCTGGCCGCGGCCCACCGCACCCTCTACGAACGCTGCCTGACGTGATCCGCCGCCTGCGCATCGCCCTCATCGCCTCGGCGCGCTTCCCCATCAGGGAGCCGTTCGCCGGCGGTCTCGAGGCCCACACCTGGGCGCTCGCCTCCGCGCTGCGCCGACGGGGCCACCGCATCTCGCTGTTCGCGGCGCCCGGGTCCGACCCCTGCCTGGGCGTGCGCGAACTGGCCGTGCACGCCCCGCGGCTGAGCGCGGCCGCGCGGGCGGACCTGAGCATGACCGACCCGTCGGCGATGGACGAACACCACGCCTACCTGCGGCTCATGCTCGACCTCGCGCACGGCGACGGCAGCCCGTCGTACGACCTCGTCCACAACAACAGCCTCCACTACCTTCCCGTCGCCATGGCCCCGGCCGTGCCCGCGCCCGTCGTCACGACGCTGCACACCCCGCCCACCCCGTGGCTGGAGTCCGCGATCCAGACCGATCCGACGGGCTCGGGGGTCTTCACCGCCGTCAGCGCCCACACGGCACGCTCCTGGCAGCCGCTGGTGCACGCGGGGCACCTGCGGCGCACGGAACTGGCCGCCCTCGTCGGCTCGGCCCGCGCCACCCTGGTCACCCCCTGCTGGGACGAACCGTACGGGCTGGTCGTCGCGGAGTCCCTGGCCTGCGGCACCCCGGTCGCGGGCTTCGACCGCGGCGCCCTGGCCGAGATCCTCACCCCCGACTGCGGCCGGCTCGTACCGTACCCCGACGTCCCGGCACTGGCCGCGGCGCTCGACGAGACGATGTCGCTCAGCCGGCGCGCCTGCCGTGAACGGGCCGAGTCCTTCTGCTCCCTGGGCCGCATGACCGACCGCTACGAGTCCCTCTACGAGGAGCTGCTGTCGTGATCGGCTATTACGTCCACCACCACGGCCTGGGGCACCTCCACCGCGCCCTGTGCATCGCCCGGCACACCCGCAGCCCCGTCACCGGCTTGTCGAGCCTCGATCCGCCCCCCGACTGGCCGGGCCCGTGGATCCGGCTGCCCCTGGACACCGGGGGCCACGCCGCCGTCGACACGCGCGCCCAGGGACGGCTGCACTGGGCGCCCCTGTTCCACGACGGCTACGCGGAGCGCATGTCCGCCATCGCGGGATGGCTGGGGCGCACCCGGCCTGCGCTGATGGTCAGCGACGTGTCCGTCGAAGTCACCTGCCTGGCCCGGCTGATGGGCGTACCGGTGGTCGTCGCCGCCATGCGCGGGCGGCGCCTGGACGCCGCGCACCGGCTCGGCCACGACATCGCGCTGCGCCTCCTGGCGCCCTGGCCGGCCGCCGTCCCGGAACCCGGCTGGCCCTCGCACTGGTACGCCAAGACCCTCTACGCGTCCGCCTTCTCCAGGAACGACGGCCGCATCCCCACGCCGGCGCCCCGCGACGGCACCCGGCGCGTGCTGCTCATGCTGGGAGCAGGCGGCAGCGGCGTCACCGTCGACCAGGTACGGGCCGCGCGGGCGGCGACGCCGCACTGGCAGTGGGACCTCCTCGGCGGACCGGGCGGTGCCTGGTCCGCCGACCCCTGGCCGCGGATCTGCGCCGCGGACGTGGTCGTCACCCACGGCGGCCAGAACGCCGTCGCGGAGTGCGCGGCCGCCCGCCGTCCCGCCGTCGTCCTGCCCCAGGAACGGCCCTACGGGGAACAGCACGCCACCGGCAGGGCGCTGCGCGAGGCCCGGCTGGCCGTGGTGCGCGACCAGTGGCCCGGGCCCGGGCAGTGGCCGGCCGTCCTCGACGAGGCGATGGCCCTCGACGGCGGGGCCTGGGCCCTGTGGGCCCCCGGCGACGGCGCCCTGCGCGCGGCCCGGGCCCTCGACGCGCTGGCCGGGGCACCGGAGGGGCCGTGAGCACGCCGAGCCGCGTGAACGGACCCGCCCACGTGGCGGTGATCACCCTCGTGGCGGGCCGCCACCGGCACCTCGCCCTCCAGCAGGCGGCGCTCTCGCGCGGCGCACGCCCGCCCGACACCTACGTGGTGGTCACGATGGACGATCCGCACGCCGGCGCGCTCGCCGCCCGCCACAGCCCGGCGGCCACCGTCGTGCCCCTGGACGTGCCGCGCCCCGGCCGCCTCCCGCTGGCCGCCGCCCGCAACGCGGGGGCCCGCCGCGCCCTCGAACTCGGCGCGGACGTCCTGGTCTTCCTCGACGTCGACTGCGTCCCGGGGCCGCGGAGCGTGGCCCGGTACTCCGAGGCGGCCTCCGACGGGAGACTGCTGTGCGGGACGGTCGCCTACCTGCCTCCCCCGCCCCCCGGCGGCTACCGGCTCACCGAGCTGGCGGACCTGGCCGCCCCGCACCCGGCCCGCCCCGCGCCCCGGCCGGACCAGCTGCTGACGGCGGGCGATCCGGACCTGTTCTGGTCCCTGTCCTTCGCGCTCAGCGCGTCCACCTGGCGTGCCGTCGGCGGTTTCTGCGAGGAGTACACCGGTTACGGCGGCGAGGACACCGACTTCGGCCGCCTCGCACACCGTGCCGGTGTGGACCTGTGCTGGCTCGGCGGGGCGCCCGCCTACCACCAGTACCATCCGGTGGACGACCCGCCGGTGCGGCACCTCGACGACATCCTGCGCAACGGGGCCCTCTTCCACAGCCGTTGGGGCAGATGGCCGATGGAGGGCTGGATGCACGCGTTCGCCCGGCTGGGACTCGTCCGCTTCGACGGCGAGAGCGGCCACTGGAAGGACGCGCGCACCCCGGCGGGCCCTTCCCATCGCGGAGGGCCGGGTACGCGGCGAAGATCGGGGTAGCCGCACGGCATGGACACCACGACCGAAACCACGCCGCTGCGCGCCGTCGCGCTGGTCTGCACCCTTTCACCGTCGCCGAAGCCGTCCAGCTCCCAGCTGCTCGCCGAGCAGGCCATGGCCGCCCTGGGCGATCACGGAGTCACGGGCAAAGTGATCCGGATCGCCGACCACGACGTCAAACCCGGCGTCGGGCTCGACATGGGCGACGGGGACGCCTGGCCGGAGATCCGCGACACGATCATGGGCTGCGACATCCTGCTCCTGTCCACCCCCATCTGGCTCGGCCACCCCTCCAGCCTCGCCCAGCGCGTCCTGGAACGCCTCGACGCCGAACTCGGCGCAAGCGACGACGAGGGCCGCATGCTCACCTACGGCAAGGCCGCCGCGGTCTGCGTGGTCGGCAACGAGGACGGCGCCCACCACGTCAGCGCCGCACTCTTCCAGGGCCTGAACGACGTCGGCTTCTCCCTCGCCCCGAACGCCGTCACCTACTGGGTCGGCGAGGCCATGCAGGGCACCGACTACCAGGACCTGGAGAAGACCCCCGAGAAGACGGCCGCCACGACCAGGACCCTCGCCGCGAACACCGCGCACCTCGCGCGCCGCCTCAAGTCCTGCGCCTACCCGCCCTCTTCCTGAGCACCAACCCGCCCGGCCACGCCGGAAGGAGACCGAGATGCCCTCCCGCGAGCAGACCCGCCCCCTCGCCGGCGCCACCGGAGGGACCCCCCTGCCGTGACCCCGGACGAGGCGCTGCGGCAGATCGCCTTCCTCCTCGAATGGCGCGGGGCGTCACCGTACCGGGTGCGGGCCTTCCACACGGCGGCCGATGCCGTCCGCGGCCTGCCCCCGGGCCCGGTGGACGCCGCGTCCGCGGTGCGGCTGCGCGGGGTGGGCCCGGTCACCGCCGAGGTGATCGCGCAGGCGTCGACCGGGGCCGTACCGGCCTACCTCGCCCGTCTGCGGGCCGAAACCGGACCGCAGGCCCACGCCGGCTGGGCCCTCGCGGCCGCGAGCACCGGGGACTGCCACCTGCACTCCGACTGGTCGGACGGCGGCAGCCCGCTCGAGGACATGGCCGAGGCCGCCCGCGCCCTGGGCCGCCGGTGGGCCGTCCTGACCGATCACTCGCCGCGCCTGACCATCGCCCACGGACTGAGCCCGGACCGGCTCAGAAGCCAACTGGACGCCGTGGCCGCCGTCAACTCCCGGCTGGGCCCGGATTTCCGGCTGCTTACCGGGATCGAGTGCGACATCCTCGAGGACGGCTCCCTCGACCAGGAGGAGGACCTGCTCGACCGGCTCGACGTCGTCGTCGCGTCCGTGCACTCCAAACTCCGCTCGGAACCCGGGCCGATGACCGCCCGCCTGCTGGCGGCGGTGAGCAACCCGCGCGTCGACGTCCTGGGGCACTGCACCGGACGGATCATCACCGGCCGGGGCCGTCCGCAGTCCCGCTTCGACGCCGAGGCCGTGTTCGCCGCGTGCGCGGAGGCCGGTACCGCGGTGGAGATCAACTGCCGGCCCGAGCGGCGCGACCCGCCGGACGACCTGCTCGTGCTGGCCGCCGCCGCGGGCTGCCGGTTCGCCGTGGACACCGACGCTCACGCCCCCGAACAGCTGCGGTGGCAGAGCACGGGCTACGCACGCGCGGCACGGATCGGTCTGGGAGCGGAGCGGCTGATCACGACCTGGCCGCTCGGGCGGCTGCTGGCCGGCCGGAGCGGCCACCGGGGATGAAGGGTCCGTCCGGCGCTTTCACACGGGGCAGCAGGCCCCGCACCGTCCCATGGGGCAGCGGGCCCCGGGCGCGGGCCCGGCCGCGGGCTCGTCGCCCGGGTCCGGCCGAAGCCGGAACAGCCCGGTGGTACCGGTGAGGTCCAGGACCCAGAGCGCCTGGCCGGGCACGTTACGGAGGAACAGGGTGGCGCCAGCCTCACGCGCACGGCGGCGCAGGAGGATCAGTGCGTTCAGGCCGTGGGAGTCCATGAAGGTCACGGCCGACATGTCCACGGCGATCTCCAGCCCCGGCAGGGTGACGGAGTCGACGGCCTCGATGAGCGCGGGGCCGGTCTGCACGTCGAGTTCGCCGGCCACGGCCACGAGCGCACGGCCGGGGCTGACGGCGGTGACGGCGACGTCGAAGGCGGCAGGCATGGGTCTGGTCCGCCCTTCGGATCGGAGCCCCTCACGGTCGGCTCCCCGAACGGAGCGGAGCCGAACGGGGCGGAGAAGGCCGTCGAGCGCGCGGCACCGGGCCGCGCGAAGCCGAGCGAGACCACCCGTACCTTCCGTCAGCCACACGCGGTGACCGGATGGCGGCGTGGGGTCTCCCACCAGACCAGGCTGATTTCACCAGCGCCTACCCCGCACCGCGCGCCGCACCCCCGTCCGGCCCTGATCCTTCGCTCCCCCTCGCCGCCACCTGGCCCCCCGATCCGTCCACGGTCGAGTGACCACGGGCCGCCCGCACGGCGCCTACGGCCGCGAAGGGCGGCCGGGGGACGAGGATGCCTCGTTGCCGATTCTCCCGTGGAGGTCTCGATGCTCGAACGCAAGCAGCTCAAGGGCCGCACCAAAGTCACCTTCGTCCTCCCCGACGACACCCCGGACGGGCCGGTCAGCGTGGTCGGCGACTTCAACCACTGGAACCCCGCCGCCCACCCCCTCACCTCCCGGGGCGACGGCACGCGCTCCGCGACCGTAGCCCTCCCCGCCCACAGCGCCCACTCCTTCCGTTACCTCGCCGCCGGCGACTACTGGTTCAACGACGAACACGCCGACGGCCACGACGGCGCCAACAGCCGCCTCCACACCTGAGAACGGACCACCACGCCCCGGGATCCCCGCATGGGGATCCGTCACCGGACCGGCCTGTGCGGGGCGCTTCCGGTCCGGTCCGGTACGCCGGCGGCGGCGCAGACGGGGTGGGTGCGGAAGGCGTAGGAGCGCGCCGCCACGACGAGGCCGAGGCCCAGCCCGGCGAAGGCCAGGCCGCCGAACTCGACCATCCAGGTGATCCCGGCGCTGGTGGTGAACGGCGCGGACGGCTCGATGGCGGGCAGCACACCCGTGGCCATGAGCGGGGCCATGACGACGAGGACGGCACCGTACACGCACAAGGGGATGCCGGTCAGCCAGGCCGGGATCAGCGGCAGCAGACGCGGCACCCGTCGCCCGGCCAGAACCGCGGTCCAGCGCGGGAACACCTGCCCCCAGGTGTACAGCAGCCCCAGCAGCAGGAAGACCCCGACCGCCGCGGCCACCACGGTGACGTCGATTCCCGCCGACGCGGCCGCCCTCGCCGGCCCGGAGGCGCGGGCGCTCACCGTCCGCTGCCAGTCTTCGGCCGCGACGCCCAGCGCGTCGCCTCCCAGCAACCAGATGCTCTTGACCCCTGCCCACGGCAGGAGCCCGCACACGAGCAGATAGGCCACCGCCCGAGTCCTGTGCGGCGCCCGGGAGACGGCCGGGTGGACGAGCGGGCCGTCGACGGGGCCGGAGTGCGGCCGCCCGCACCGCGGGCACTCACCGCGCGCCCGCCTGCGGTGGGCGAGGCCTACGAGGAGCAGCAGCGCGGCCCCCGCCGCGTTCAGCAGCACCTGGGCCAGACCGGTCGCGCTCTCGACCCCCGAAAACGTCACCAGCGTCACGAAGTGGATCGGCAGCCCGATCGTTCCCGCGACGAACACCGGGACGGCCACGACCAGTACCGTCGTCACGGCGGCCCGCCCGGGTCCGGCCGGTGTCCGGATGGTCGCCGGACAGGCACCGCCCGCCAGGAGGGCCAGGGCCGCGAGGAGGAGCTGGACCACCGGCGGGTACGCGGCGTGCGCCCTCCACGGCACGGTGCTCCCGGCCGCCGCCCAGGTGATCTCGACGACGGCGTACAGCACCCCCCACAGGGCCGCGGCCCACGGCGCCCACGCCGGCCAGCGCCGCGACCACGTCGCCCGTCCCCCACTCTCCCCCGGCGGCCGGGGGACTCCGCTGATCTCCGAACTCGCTGAAACAGCCACCGTGACCTCCGTACAGCCGGTGTGACGACGCCGCCATGCTCGTCGTCACACCGGGTCCGGCACATCGGTCACGCGGATCATCCCCTCTCCCCCGCACGGGGGGGGCTGGTCGGCCGCCGGCCCGGTCAACGACCGCCGTCGCCCGTCAGCCGGGGAAGGAGAAGTAGAGCGCGTCGCTGTAGAAGGACGCGAAATGCGTCTGCCAGTCGGCGCGGACCGAGGTGAGCCAGTCCTCGTCGCCGCCGGATATCGCCGCCCGGGCCTTGGCCACGGCATGGGGGATGTCCTCGGCCACCAGACGCCGCACGCTCGCCACCGGATCGTCGCCCCACATCGAGACGAGCTCCCCGGTCTCGAGGACGAAGTACTCCGCCCGCTGCTTTTCCAGGTGGGCCGTGGTCCTGGCCACGCATGCGGCGAACTCGGCGTCCTCTTCCAGGCCCTCGCCGACCGCACGCAGCAGGTCGCGCAGCAGGGCCGCTCCCTCGGCATAGTCCGCGGCGATGCCGACCGGGGGGTTCCAGATCATCGACGGGACGACCGTCGTCCCGTGCCCCACCATGAGCTTGTGAGCCAGCGGTATGTCCCCGTTGTGCTCGGAGACGCACCGGATCCGCTGGGGGATCCCCGCCTCGTTCGGCATCGAGTCCGTGGAGTAGAGATAAGAACGATTCGCCATGCGGCCGACGCTAACACCGGGGACTGACAACGCCGGGCCGGGCCGCCGACCCGCCACGGCGGCGCTCGGAAATCGGCCTGCCGCGTGCAGGGCGTCGATGGCAGAATGCCGCAATGGAGTTGATCTTGCGGGCTGCCGGCGAACTGCTGGACGCCGAGTTGTCCGGCGCGGTCGACCTGGGTGGCAGCCCGCGCAGCACGGTGCTTCGTTGTGAGACGGCCGGTGGCCGCACCGTCATCGTCAAGGCGTTCGGCAACGAGCCGGATTCCCTTCGCTGTTTCACCGCCGAGGCCGCCGGGCTGTCCCTCGGGATCGCCGGTCCGGAGGTGCTGGGCGTGGACCCCGATGTTCCGTTGCTGGTGATGGCCGACCTCGGGGACGCGCCCACCCTGGCGGACGTACTGCTCGGGAACGATCCGGCCGCCGCCGAGAACGGGTTGCTGGCCTGGGCCCGTGGACTCGGGGCGCTGGCCGCCGAGTCGGTGAACCGGCGCGCCGATCTCGCACGGCTGTGGTCCCGGTACGACAAGGGCATGCCGTCCTGGGAGGAGGATCCGTGGATCGCGCGGAACGCCGCCGCTCTGCCCGCGCTGCTGGACGGGGCCGGGATCGTCCTTCCTGCGGGCCTGGACGAGGAGTTGGCGCGGATCGGGTCGGCGGGCGGGGAGGAGTATCCGGCGTTCACCCCGGGCGACACCTGTCCTGACAACAACCTGCTCACCGCGGAGGGGCTGCGGCTGATCGACTTCGAGGCGGCCTGCTACCAGTCGGTGTTCCTGACGGCCGCGTACTGCCGGATGCCGTTCTCGAGCTGCTGGTGTGTCTTCACCCTGCCGGCCGGACTGGCCGCGGAGATCGAGCAGGCCTACCGCGCTGAGGTCGTCGGCGCATATCCGGCGCTCGCGGAGGACGAGGTGTGGCAGGCCGGCATGCGGCAGGCCACGGCGGTCTGGACGGTGGACGCGACGGTGCGCCTGCTGCCCCGCATCGCGGAGGACGGTCCGCTCCACCGGACCCGGCGTCCGGCTCCGACGAGGCGTCAGGTGCTGAGGCATCGCTGGGAGACGGCGAGCGGCCTGGAGGAGTTCCCCGCGCTCGCGGAGGCGATGCGGCTGCTGCTGCGCAAGGTCGCCGCAGGCTGGGACGTGGCTCCGCTTCCGGGATATCCGGCCTTCGCGAACCGGCGCGGATGACTCGTCCCGCGCCTACCGGCGTGTCGCGTGCATCTCCTGGAACAGCTCGAACTCGCCGCCCGGGGCGGCGCTGAAACCCTGCCAGTGGAAGGAGACCGGGGTGACGTCGGTGAAGGTCCACCGTGAGCGCCGGCCCTCCGCGTCGGTGCCTTCCTGGATCATTCCGCCGGCACCGTCGGGGCGACCGGTCTGGGCGAAGTAGGAGGGCAGCTTCGGTGAGATCCAGGTGATCCGCCAGAGCCCGGTCGTGACGTCGTACAGGCGCAGGGTGGTGCCGGGGAAGCGGTCGTGGAACTCCGGGCAGTGGAGCACGTCCTGCACCACCCGCCCGCCGAGCGCCCAGCCGAAGCGCCACTCCCCCACGGCGGTACGCCACCGCCCCTCGGCGAACCGGTACCGGTTGGTGATGTCCCACGTTCCGACGAGCCGGCCGTAGAGCATCAGCGCTTCCGCGTGGTCCGGATCGGGACCGTCCGCCGACAGCAGCTCCAGCATCGGGTCACGGGGCGGCGTCGTCATCGGGGCTTCACGCCTCCTGGGCCGGCTTGCGCCACACGGAGACGTGCTTCGTGGAGTCCTGGGTGAACGCGGACCCGTCCCAGTCCGCGACGCGACGTTCCAGCTCGAGCCCGGCGAGCCGCGCCATCAGGTCGAGCTCCGCCGGCCAGGCGTACCGGTGCCGGGAGTTCTCACGGCGGTAGTGGCCGTCGTCGCCGTCGCGGGTGAAGTGGTGCGAGACGAGCATCTGCTCGACCAGGTCGAAGGTGTCGAAGCCGATGTGCCGCTGAGAGACGTCGAAGGGCACCGCGACCTGGCCGGGCGGCAGGAGCCGCAGCGGCGGCACACCCAGCTCGATGACGAACCGTCCGCCGGGCTCCAGGTGCCGTGCGGCGTTGCGGAAGCACTCGACCTGCTCTTCCTGCGTGAGCAGGTTCGTGATGGTGTTGTAGACGAGGTAGACCAGGGTGAACCCGCCGGGCACGACCGTGGTGGCCATGTCCCCGATGACCACCGGGAGGGCGTCCTCGTCGATCTTGCGCCGCAGCACCGCCGCCATGTGCTCGGAGAGTTCGACGCCCACCACCGGCACGCCGCGTTCGCGGAGCGGGACCCCCACCCGTCCGGTCCCGATGGCGAACTCCAGCGCCCGGCCGTCTCCGGCGAGTTCGGCGAGGAAGGCGAGGGTCGGTCCGAGAACGGCGGCCGAGGACGCTTCGGCCTCCTCGGCGTCGTAGCGGTCGGCGGTCGCGCGGGTCCACAGTTCACTGCTCGTCACGGGTGGTCACTGTGCCGGGTGCCGGGGGGTGCTGTCGACGCATTTTTTACGGGCGTGCCCGTACCACCCGTGTCCGTGTCATCCCTCCGGCGCGCCGAGCGGCACCCCGCGCGACCGTGTCCCGCTCATGAGCGCCGTGTAGAGCAGCAGGGACGCCGCCAGGCCCACCGCCCAGCCGTAGTCCGCCAGTGGCTTCAGGAAGGGGATCAGGCCCTGTTCGGGGAACGGGCCCTTGCCGGGGGCCGAGTGGGAGCCGCCGATGGCCAGGACCCCGCCGGCCGCGAAGGCCGCCAGGGCCCGGAGGTTCCAGCCTCCCGTGTACCAGTAGGGACCGCCCGCCCGGTAGAGGTCGGGCAGTGAGAGCCGGGTGCGGCGGACGACCCAGTAGTCCGCGATGAGGACGCCGGCCACGGTGCCGAGCAGCCCGCCGACCAGGCCCAGCCAGGTGAAGATGTACAGCTCGGGGGTGGACGTCAGCTTCCACGGCATGATCAGTACGCCGACCACGCCGGTGATCAGCGCGCCCCGGCGGAAGTCGATCAGGCGGGGGGCCAGGTTGGCCAGGTCGTAGGCCGGGGAGACGACGTTCGCCGCGATGTTCACCGAGATCGTCGCGATCAGCACGGTGACCAGGGCGAACAGCAATCCGAAGACGCTGTCGGTCTTGGCGACGAGCGCCACGGGGTCCCAGACCGGGGCCCCGTACACCGCCTCCGAGCCGGAGGTGACGAACACCGACAGCAGCGCGAACAGGGTCATCGTCGTGGGCAGCCCGAGGGTCTGCCCGAGGATCTGGGAACGCTGGCCCGCGCCGAAGCGCGTGAAATCGGGGATGTTGAGGGAGAGCGTGGCCCAGAAGGCGATCATCCCCATGAGCGAGGGGAAGAAGACCGGCCAGAAGTCCGCGCCCCAGCCGAGCCGCGACGGCTGGTCGAGGAGTTCACCGAAGCCGCCCGCCTTCACCCCGATCCACACCAGCAGGGTCAGCGCGCCGACGATGACGAAGGGCGCGGCCCAGTTCTCGAACCGTCTCAGCGCCTCCATCCCCCGGTAGATGATGGCGAGTTCAAGGGCCCAGAAGACGATGAAGCACAGCCACAGCGTCCACGGCTCGCCGCCGATCACGGCGGCCCCCGCCCAGCCGCCGAAGATCTTGCCGAGCAGGACGAAGATCCCGGACCCGCCGATCCAGGTCTGGATCCCGAACCAGCAGCAGGCCACGGCCGCCCGGATCAGCGCGGCCATGTTGGCTCCCCGGACCCCGAAGGAGGCCCGGGCCAGCACCGGGAACGGGATCCCGTACTTGGGGCCGGCGTGACCGGTGAGGAGCATCGGCACGAGCACGATGAGGTTGGCGAGCGCGATGGTGAAGACGGCCTGCTTCCAGTCCATCCCCAGGGCCACGAGCCCGGAGGCGAGCAGCCAGGAGGGGATGTTGTGGGCCATGCCGACCCACAGGGCGGTGAAGTTGTACGTGGTCCAGCGCCGGTCCCCGACCGGTACGGGGAGCAGGTCGGGATTGGCGAAGCGGCCGTCGGAGGGGACCTCACCGGGGGCGAGCTCGACGCGGTCCCCGGTCTCGGCGGTCGGGTGGTCCGGCATGTGCGCACACCCCTTCGGGTCGGGCGGAGTTCTCGGTCAGGCGGCTGCTGATGCGGCGGTCCTCATCGGAGGTAGTCGATCTGCAGGACGGCGATGGTCCTGGTGTTCCGTCCGACGAGCAGGAGGGCCCGGACCTCGGGAGTGACGATTTGGCGGATGACCTTGTCGTCGACGCCCCAGGGGTGTGTGGCTTCGAGGGGGCGCTCGCACGCGAGGGCGAGTGCTCGGCCGAGGTTGTCGCCGGCGTCGGACGGGAGGGCGTCCCAGACCGCCTCGGCCGCCGGATCGAGCTTCAGTGCGTACACACTTGAATACTGTCAGTTCAGGCGGCGCCACGTGCAGCCCGGGTTCCGTCGAGAATTCGGGGGGTGGCGTCGACCCACTCACCGGGGAGTTCCTCGCCCCGCTCGTCGAACTGTGCGAGCCCGTGCGCGCGTTCGACGGCGAGCAGGGTGTCCTTGGCGATGCGTTCCCACCGGGCGAAGACGCTGAGGATCTCGTGCGCCGGCGCTCGGTTGATCTCGCCCAGGAACCGCTGGGCGAGATCTGGACTGCCGAGGGCCTCGCAGATCCGCTCGATGGTCCAGGGGATCTCGCCCACGTCCGCCTCCACTCATCACGACCGGTCCGACCACGGTAGCGCAGGAGGCAAGTGATGGCGGGCTGTCGCGCGAGGTGGAGGGGGCAACGCGGGTACGGCCCGGGTCGGCTACCCTGCCGTAGCCGCGCGCCAGGGGAGGCCGCGGGGGAGGGAATCATGGAGCACGACCTGGCCGTCCGGCCGTCCGAGAGACAGCTGTGCCCCGAGTGCGGGCACGCGCTCGACGCCACCGACGAGCGGTTCCCCCGCTGGTGCGCGGCCTGCGACTGGAACGTGGACCCCGCTCCCCCGGACGCCGAGCCGGGCCGGCTCGCCGCGGCGCGGCGCCGGCTGGCGCGGCGGCACGGCGAGGAGCTCGCGGCCGCCGTGTCCGGCGGGGCGGCGGGCCGGCCGCGGCGCGACGCCGCCGCGCTCCTCGCCCTCGGGCTCGCCCTGCTGGTGCACGGCGTCACGCTGGCGCTGGCGGTGGCCGGGCTGCTGCTGGTCGTACTGGGGTGGGAGACGGTGGTCCAGCCGATCGGCGGCGCCGTCCTGCTCGTGGTGGCGTTCGTCCTGCGGCCCCGGATGCCCGGGATCCCCCAGGACGGTCCCGTCCTGTACCGGGCCGACGCGCCCCGGCTGTTCGAGTTGGTCGACGACGTGGCCGCCGTCACCGGCACCGCCGGGGTGCATGCCGTGGTGGTCGGCGGTGACTTCAACGCCTCGGTGGCCGCGTACGGCTGGCGTCAGCGCCGTGTGCTGTTCCTGGGGTTCGGGCTGTGGGAGGTCCTCACACCGCCGGAGCGGGTCGCTCTGCTGGGCCACGAGCTCGGTCACTTCGCCAACGGTGACGTCCGGCACGGGCTGCTCATCCGCCAGGCGCTGCGTTCCCTGGCCCTGTGGGTGGACACGCTGGCCCCCAGCCGCGCGCACACCGTATGGGACACGCTGTTCAACGTCATGGCCTATCTGCCCCGGTGCGCGGCGTACGGGCTGCTGGTGCTGCTGGACCATCTGACGCTGCGGGCCGCTCAGCGCGCCGAGTACGAGGCCGACCTGAGCGCGGCACGGGCCGGTTCGACCGGCGGCGCGGTGGGGCTGATGGAACGGCTGCTCATCGCCGACTCCGTCCAGACGCTGATGCGGCGGGAGTCGGTGGCCGCCCAGATGACGGGCGGAGCGGCCGGGCGGGAAGCCAGGGAAGCGGCCGAGCGGGGGCTGTGGGAGCGGATCACCGCGCACGTGTCCTCGATCCCGGCCCACGAGTACGAGCGGCTGCTGCGGGTCTGCGAGCGGCGCGGGCACGGCGTGGACGACACCCACCCGCCGACCCACCTGCGCCTGCGGTGCCTGGCTCGGAGCGAGCCCCAGCCCGCGCAGGTCGAGGTCGGCGACGAGCGGGCCGCCTCGATCGCCGCGGAGCTCGCCTCGGCCCGGATGGTGGTGGCCCGGCAGGTGGTGAGGACGGTTCACGGCCGGAGTGGGTGACGAGGCCTCGATTCCCCGGCGGCGGTGGGACGGCTGCCGGTCGTCGACGAGCCGCGCCGCCGGTCGCGGCCCGCGATCTCCGTGACCGGCCGTCACCGAGGGGTGATCGAGGGGACCGTCTCAGTCGGCTCCGAAGACGTCGACGGAAGGCCGCACCGACGGCAACTCCCACGGCTCCAGGTTCCCGCCGACCAGATCCGCCAGGAACTGGACGGCGCCTCCCGTGTAGTGCCACCACCCGCCGTTACGGGAGGCCACGGTGACGGTCCACGCGTCAGGGCCGGCCGCACCGGTGCTCCAGAGGAAGTAGTCGCCCTGGTTCGACGTGGCCCAGGGCAGCAGTCCTCCGGGAGCGGGGAACGGGTGCAGGGGGACGGCCGTCTCGGCGTCCTCGCACCACTCGGCGAGGATCTCCAGATCCTCCGGGTCTTCGGCCCATGCCTTCTCCCGCCCGGGGGGCGGGAAGCCGACGCACAGGAAGTCGCCGAAGACCAGGGACGGGTAGGTCTCGGCGAGCAGCTTGTAGTCCGAGGGGAGCCCCACGCCCAGGTGTTCCTCCACCTGGGCCCAGCGGATGCCTGCGGGAGCCGTACGCCGGAAACGCACGAGCTCGGGTGCGGCTCGTTCGAGGGCCGCGACCGCCGAGGCGGGATCGGTCAGTCGCTGATGAGGTACCTGAGTGCCGAGGAGAGCGTCCACCCGGACAGACTGCCAGCCCGAGCGGCTCACCTCGCGCCGGGGCAGGACATCGCCGTCCTCACGAGCAAGCGGCGGCGCTCCAGGCCTCGGTGACACACCCTTCTTCCCAGCACCACCACTCCTTCGCCTCGCCGCCGCGTCAGCCCCGGAGGGTGGCGACGGCCTTCTCGATGCGCCGCCGGCGCGTCTCGGGCTTCTTGGCGCTCTCGATGGCATGCACATGCTCGCGCTTCCGGCTGTACGCGAGGTCGTCGTAGGCGGCGCGGGCCACCGGATCGTCGTCCAGCGCCCGGGCGAAGTCGGCGGGCTCGATGACGACACGCGGCTCGGTGTCGAGTTCCAGCTCGACCTCGACCTCGTCGCCGATCGCCACACCCGCGGCCTGCCGGTTGGCGTTGCTGAGGCCGAGCAGGTGGCGGCCGCGCAGGTGGGCGACCCGGCTCTTCCAGGAGTGCCCGTTGACCGTGATCGTCACCGGCGGCCGCGCACCACCCCCGAGCGCCGCCACCACCTCGGGCGGAACCTCCAGGCCCCGCATGGGCTCGGGCGGTTCGACGTGGGTCCGGAACTTCACGGTCTTGTCCTCCTCTTCGTCCTGTCGGCTCACTACTATTCCGCGTAGGGCTGGTCGGAACCCTGGGCGCTGTAGGCGAGACTCCAGATGTAGCCCTCCGGGTCGGCGAAGGTACCGCCGTACCCGCCCCACGGCAGGGCCGCGGCGGGCTTGAGGACCGTGGCACCCGCGTTCCGGGCCTCCTCCATGATCTCGTCGACCCGCGCCTCACTGCGCACGACGTAGGTCAGGACCAGCCCGCTGAAGCCGCTGCCCTCCTGGTCCGTGCCCACCTGGGCGGCCAGGCCCTCGCGGCCGTAGAAGCCGACGGGCGAGGCGCCGTCCGACGCGAAGAAGACCGAGATGCCGAAGTCGTTCTGGATCTTCCAGCCGAGCCCCTCGGTGTAGAACCGCTTGGCCCCCTCCATGTCCCGGACTCCCAGAAGGATCGAGCTGACGTGCGCTTTCATGCCATGTCTCCCTGCACTGCGGATGTGGGTGAGGTGTTGGTGTTGGTGTTGGTGTTGGTGCGGTACGAGGGCTACGCGGCCGCTTCCCAGGCGAAACCGTCGGAGTCGGTGAAGGCGCCGGCGCTGCCGCCGAGGACGATGCGGTGCGAGCCCGTGCCGTCGACGGGGACGCCGAGGTCCTTGGCCAGGGCGCGGCGCTTGTACAGCGCCAGCTTGACGCGGCCGGAGCGGGCCGGAGCGAACTCGACGTACGTGCCGCCGACGCTCTTGGCCACCGCCAGGCCCCGGTCGGTGTAGAGCCGCCTGGTGGCCTTGACCGCCTCGACGCCGAGGAGCAGGACGACCTCGTCGATCTCGCGGGTGTCGGCGCCGGTGTCCTTCTTCGCCGAGGTGGCGATCTTCCAGATCGTCCCGTCCGGGGCCTGGACGACGCCGCCGTAGCCCCACAGCGACTTCGCGGCCGGCTTCAGTACGGTGGCGCCGGCGGCCACGGCGGCGCCGAAGAAGC
Source organism: Streptomyces sp. NPDC000075 (assembly GCF_040301925.1). NCBI lineage: Bacteria > Bacillati > Actinomycetota > Actinomycetes > Kitasatosporales > Streptomycetaceae > Streptomyces > Streptomyces sp. NPDC000075. The sequence goes on along the minus strand of NZ_JBEPFL010000021.1, from coordinate 80,100 downwards.
CGTCGACGGTGGCCGGGTTGGACACCGTCAGGCCCAGGGTGAAGCCGCGGAACCCGGTGGAGGGCGCCTCGGACGCCCTCAGGTGGATGTACGCGTCCACGCCGAAGGCGCCGTAGAAGCGGCGGGCGGTGTCGAGGTCGGCCACCTCGAGGGTGACGGACGTGAGGGACGTGGTGGCCGCGGTGGAAGTGGTGGTTGCCATGGCCAACACGCTAGGGCTGGGCGACGGCCGGGGCTTCTCGATTCCTGACCGGTCTCGTCCCCCGTACCCGTACCGGCATCATGAACGCCCAGGCCCGGCCGGACCCCGGCCGTGTGCACCGGCACCGCTCCCGAGGAGGACACCATGTCCCTGCCCCGCGTCGACATCGTGCTGCTGACCATGAACGACCGGCCGGCGGAAGAGGCGGCGGCCCAGGCCTCCCTCCTCGCGCAGACCGGCGTGGAGCTGCGGATCTGCGTCGTCGGCAACGGCTGCAGCCCCGCCGTCGTGCCCACCGGGGCGAGGACGCTCACCCTCCCGGAGAACCTCGGCATCCCCGCCGGCCGCAACGCCGGTGCCCGTGCGCTCGCCGAGGACGGCCACGGGGCGGACCACCTCTTCTTCCTCGACAACGACGCCGTCTTCCCCCGGCCGGACGTCCTCGCCCGCCTGGTCGCCGAAGCCGGGCGACACCCCCGGGCCGCCTACGTCCAGCCCCGCCTGACCGGCCCCGACGACACCACCACCCCGCGCCGCTGGGTCCCTCGGCTGCGCACCGGCAGCCCCGGGCGGCCCGGCACCATCACCACGATGACCGAAGGGGTCGTCCTCGTCCGGCGCGCGGCCTTCGAGCAGGTGGGGGGCTGGGCGGACGCGTTCTTCCTCTACCACGAGGGCCTCGATCTGGCCCAACGCCTGTGGGACCGGGGGCATACGGGCTGGTACGCCGCCGGGCTCCGGATGCACCATCCCCTCACCCAGCCCTCGCGGCACGCGCTCTTCCACCGCCTCGCCGCCCGCAACCGCGTCTGGGTGGCCTACCGCAACCTGCCCGCCCCCCTCATCCCCGCGTACCTGCTCGTGTGGACCGGCGCGACCGCCCTGCGCGCCGTCCGCGGGGGCGGCGCCCGGGAGTCCCTGCGCGGTTTCCGCGAAGGGTGGGCGGGCCGCCGCGCGCAGGACCGCCGCCCGATGAAGTGGCGCACCGTCCTCCGCCTGACCGCCGCCGGCCGCCCGCCGCTCCTGTGACGCCGACGGCCGAAGTACCCCTGCGCCCGCGGGCGGAGGTGCCGGCTACCGGATGTCGGAGGCCGACTCCCTGGGCGCCCGGGCCTTGATCAGCAGGGCGGCGGTCAGTGCCGCCAGCAGGAGGGAGCCGCCCGCCCACCAGAGGGTGTCGCCGTAGCCGTGCATCAGCTGCTCGGACTGGGTGTCCTCCGACGAGTCGGCCACACGAGCGCTGATGAAGGCCGCGAGGAGTGCCGCGCCGATCGCCTCGCCCACCTGCTGCGCCATCACGACGAGCGCCGAGGCCGCGCCGGAGCTCTGCGGGGCGATGCCGGAGGTGGCGGTGGCGAAGAGCGGCCCGAAGGCCAGACCGCCGCCGAAACCGGCGAGGAGCATGCCGGGCACCATACCGGGCCCGTACGCGCTGCCGGAGTCGACACCGGCGAGGAGCAACATCCCGGCTGCGGCGCTGACCAGTCCCGACGCGATCAGCACGCGGGGAGCGACGCGGTCCTGGAGGCGTCCCGAGACCTGCGTGGCGGCGATGACGGCCGCGACGGCCAGCGGCAGGACCAGCACCCCGGTCATCCCCGGGGCGGAGCCGAAGACGTACTGCGTGTAGATGCCGAGGGCCGGGAGCAGCGCCAGGAAGCCGGCGCCGGTCAGGACCATCGTCAGGGCGCTGCCGAGGCGGTCGCGGTGTGCGCCGGGGCGGTCGGCCGGCGGGGCGCCGGCCGTCGTGGTGAGCCGCCACACGAAGGCCGCGAGCAGGAGGACGCCCACCGCGACGACGCCCAGTGCCAGGGGGGTGGTCCAGCCGAACTGCCCGGCCTCGTCCGTGCCGTAGACCAGGGCGGCGACTCCGGCGGAACCGAGCAGTACGCCGAGGGGGTCGGAGCGCGTGCCGTCGCCGGGCGGGCGGCCCGGCAGCAGGGTGGCCGCTCCGGTCAGCGCGAGCGCCGCGAGCGGCACGGTGGCGTACTGGGACAGGCGCCAGGACGCCAGCTCCGTGAGCCAGCCGCCGGTGAGCAGGCCGAGCGCCCCGCCGCCGAACGCGACCGCCCCGTAGACCCCGAAGGCCCGGGCGCGTTCCCTCGGGTCGGTGAAACCGGTGGACACCAGGGCCAGGGTGGACGGTGTCAGCAGGGCGGCGAACGCGCCCTGGAGGGCGCGTGCCGCGATCAGGAGGGAGGGTTCGAGGGCCGTGCCGCAGAGCGCGGAGGCCAGCGCGAAGCCGGCCAGGCCGATGATCAGGGTTCGTTTGGCGCCGACGAGGTCGCAGAGGTACCCGCCGGGCAGCAGCAGGGCGGCGTAGGCGACGGCGTAGACGGTGAACGCGCTCAGCCCGTCGTCGGAGAAGGCGAGATCGGCCTGGACGGTCGGCAGGGCGGTGCTGAAGCCCACCAGGTCGAGCAGTACCAGCAGTTGCGTCAGGGCTATGACGCCCAGGGCCCACCACCGCCTGGGGTGCGGTGCCGCCGGGTCGGGGAGGGCGGCGGGGGGCGGCCCGAAGCCCCGTGCGGGGACGGAGGGCTCCGCGACCGCGACCGGGGGCGTGGGCGGGGGCGTGGGCGCGTACGGGGGCGGCGGCGTGGCCACCGGCTGGTGCTGGCGCGGCACGGACGGGATGCGGGGGTCCGGTCGCGCGGCGGGGGTCTCGGGGGCCCAGTCGAGCAACCTGGCGGCGCGGCGGCCGAGTTGTGCCAGGATCGTGCCCGGCAGCCACTCCTCCGCCTGTGCGACGGCCGTCCGCTCGGCGATCTCCCGGGGGGTCGGCCGGGCGGCCGGGTCCTTCTCCAGGCAGGCCCGTACCAGGCCGGTCAGCGGCTGCGGGACGCCGGTGAGGTCCGGTTCCTCCTCGGCGACCCGGAAGAGGTGGGCGTTCAGCCCGGAGTCGGCGGCCCCGAACAGGAGCCGGCCGGTGGAGGCGTACACGAGGACGGCGCCGAGGCAGAAGACGTCGCTGGCGGGGGTGAGTTCGCGACCGCGGACCTGCTCGGGGGACATGAAGCCGGGGGATCCGATGAGCATGCCGGTACGGGTGTGCAGGCTGTCCCCGGTGAGGGTGTCCATCGCCCGCGCGATGCCGAAGTCGATGACGCGGGGGCCGTCGACGGTGACGAGCACGTTGGACGGCTTCAGGTCACGGTGGATCAGGCCCGCCTCGTGCACGGCCCGCAGGGCGACGGCGAGCCGGTTGGCGAGGGTGTGCACCGAGTACTCGGGCAGCGGGCCGAAGTCCTCGGCGACCACGGTGCGCAGGTCCGGGCCCGGGATGTACTGCGTCGCCACCCAGGGCACGGCGGCCTCCGGGTCGGCGTCGAGCACCGCGGCCGTCCAGTCCCCGCCGACCCGCCGGGCGGCGGCCACCTCGCGGGCGAAGCGCCTGCGGAACTCGGGGTGCCCGGCGTGTTCGGCCTGCACGACCTTCACCGCGACGGTGCGGCCGCCCTCGGAACGGCCGAGATACACCAGGCCCATACCGCCTTCGCCAAGCCGGGCGATCAGACGGTACGGGCCGATGTGGGTCGGGTCTGCTGCGATCAACTGGTCCACGGTGACGAAGTATGCCAACTGTCCGGCGGGAATGGACCCGGGCCCCAACAGTGGCCGTCCGCCGGCCCTCGACCGCGAGACCTGAGGGCTGGCCCGAGGGGCCGGTGGACTTGGCGGGCGTCCAGGGGGCCGGGGTGCGCGCCGCGGATGACGGCGGCGAAGCGGGGTAGGCGCCTTGACGGGGCGCCCGACGGTGTGAGGAGGATGCCATGACGGCCGCCGGTCCGCTGGCCCGCTACCACCGGCGACGTGACTTCTCCAGGACGGCCGAGCCCGAGGGCCGGCCCGGGGAGCCGTCCGGTGGGCAGGCCTCGTACGTCGTCCAGATCCACGACGCCAGCAGCATGCACTTCGACTTCCGGCTGGAGGCGGACGGCGTACTGAAGTCCTTCGCCGTGCCCAAAGGCCCTTCGAACGACCCGCACGACAAGCGCTTCGCGACCCCGACCGAGGACCATCCGCTGGAGTACCGCGATTTCGAGGGCACGATTCCGGAAGGCGAGTACGGCGGCGGCACGGTGATCGTCTGGGACCAGGGGACGTACCGCAACGCCACCTCCGACCACGACGGTCACGAGATCCCGCTCACCGAGGGGCTGGAGCGCGGCCACGCCTCGTTCCGGCTCGACGGGCGCAAGCTGCACGGCGGTTACTCCCTCACCCGCATCCGCGACACGAAGGGCGGCGGGAAGGAGGCCTGGCTGCTGGTCAAGCACGACGACGGGCGGGCCTCCGCCTCCGGCACGCCCGACCCCCGGCGGGCGCGGTCGGTCCGTACCGGCCGGACCCTGCGCCAGGTCGCCGCCGACGCCCGCCCGGGTGGGCGGTCGTGACCCGCCCCGGTACGGGCCGCCACGCCGTCGGGATCAGCCGCCCGGACAAGGTGCTCTTCCCCGGTGACGGCATCACCAAGGCCGGCCTCGCCGGCTACTACCGCACGGTCGCCCGCCGCATGCTGCCCCACCTGCGGGGACGGCCCCTCATGCTGGAACGGCACCCCGACGGGACCGACGGCCCCGGTTTCCTGCAGAAGGACGTCCCGGACCACTTCCCGGACTGGATCCACCGCGCCGAACTGCCCAAGGAGGGCGGCACCGTCACCTACCTGGTCTGCGACGACACCGCGACCCTCCGCTACCTCGCCGACCAGGCCTGCATCACCCCGCACCGCTTCCTGTCCAGGGCCGACCGGCCGGACCGTCCCGACCGGCTGGTGTTCGACCTCGATCCCGCGGACGAGGACTTCGCCCCGGTACGCGAGGCCGCCCGCGGGCTCCGCCGGCTGCTGGACGAGCTGGAGCTGCCGGCCTCGCTCATGGCCACCGGCTCGCGCGGCCTCCACGTCGTGGTCGCCCTCGACCGCCGCGCGCCCTTCGACGACGTACGCGCCTTCGCGCGCGGTGTCGCCGGCGTCCTGGCCGCCCGCCAACCCGACCGGTTCACCACCGAGGCCCGGAAGAAGGCCCGCCGGGGCCGCCTGTACCTCGACGTCCAGCGCAACGCCTACGCCCAGACCGCCGTCGCCCCCTACGCCGTCCGCGCCCTCCCCGGGGCCCCCGTCGCGGCCCCGCTGGCCTGGAGCGAACTCGACGACCCGGACCTCACCTCCCGCCGCCGGACCCTCGCCACCGTCGACGACTGGCTCGCGGACGACCCCTGGCGGGACGCTCCCCGGCCCCGCTCCCTGCGAAGGCCCCGCAGCCTGCTCACCGCACTGACCCGCGAAGAGAAGGGCCCGCCGCCATGACCCGGCCACGGCACACGACCGTGCGCACACCCCGGGCGACGGCGGACTCCTCCTGGTCGGACTGTCGAAGAACGGCGCCGAGGAGCTGCTGGGGACCGGCTGACGCGGCCCCCGGCGCCGGACGGCGGGGCCGGTCGCCGGGCCCGTCGCGATCGCGTCAATGTGCGCGGGCGCGCGCGGCACGACTCCTTACTGCGGCCGGTTCGCCGCACGGCACGCCGGATCCGCCGCGTGGCGCGAAAAGGATCACCGTGACCGCCGGCCGCCGCGTGATCCCTATGCTGACGGGATGGTCGAGATACCTCTTTCCGCACTCGAAGTCGCGATGGTCCAGACGGGCACCCGCGCCCTGGACACCCTGCGGGACACCGCGGCCTTCGCTCAGGAGCTGGAGCGGCTGGGATACCGGCGGATCTGGTACGCCGAGCACCACCACTCCCCCGCCATCGGCGCCTTCCCCCCGGTCGTGCTCACCGCGCACGCCGCGGCCTCCACCTCGGCCATCCGTCTCGGCTCCGGCGGAGTGCTGGCGCCCAACCACGCGCCCCTGTCCCTGGCCGAGCAGTTCGGAACGCTGGCCGCCCTGCACCCGGACCGCGTCGACCTGGGCATCGGCCGCGGCCCCGGCACCTTCGACGAGGCCACCGCGCGGGCGCTGCGCCGCGGGGCCGGGCCGACGACGGACGCCGAGTACCGCGACGACGTGGCCGCGGTCCTGTCCTTCCTGGTCGACGAGGTCGCGCTCGGCCCGCTCCCGGAGCCCTGGCTGCTGGCCTCCAGCACCGCCGGGGCGGGCCTCGCCGCCGAGCTCGGGCTGCCGGTCGCCGTCGCGCACCACATCCGGCCCGAGAACACCCCTGCGGTCCTGGAGGCCTACCGGGCGGCGTTCACCCCGTCGCGCTGGTGCGAGCGGCCGCGGGTGCTGCTGTGCGTGGAGACGGTGTGCGCGGAGACGGAGGAGGAGGCCCGGCGGCTCGTCGGCCCGATGGACGTCATCAAGGCCGGGCTCCTCAAGGGGATCAGCGACATGCCCTTCCCGACGCCCGGGGAGGCGGCCGCGCACGCGTTCACGGAGCAGGAGCGGGCGGCCCTGGCGGGCTTCCGGGCACAGCAGGCGGTCGGCACGCCCGAGGTCGTCGTCAGCCGGCTGCGGGAACTCGCGGAGCGGACCGGAGCGGACGAGCTGATGCTGACCACGCCCGTCTACGGCCTGCGCGAGCGCGTCCGCTCGTACGAGCTGATCACGAAGGAGTACGGGGCGTAGGAGTACGCCCGGGCGCGGGGCCTCGGACCGGGGACGGGTCCCGGATCCGGCGCCCCGCGCTCCGGAGGGTCAGCGCGCGGCGCCGAAGTCCTGCGTCCAGTACTGGCCCGGCTGGGCCAGGCCGATGCCGATCTCCCGGTAGGAGCAGTCGAGGATGTTCCGCCGGTGGCCGGGGCTGTTCATCCAGCCCTCCATGACCTGTGCGGGGGTGCTGTAGCCGTAGGCGACGTTCTCCCCGTACGTCTGCCACTGGTATCCGGCACGGGTGATGCGCTGGCCCGGGTCGGAGCCGTCGGAGCCGGTGTGGGACATGTCGGCGTGGGCGGCCATGTCCGCGCTGTGGTCCTGGGCGGCCTTCGTGAGCTTCGCGTTCACGGTGACGGCGGGGCAGCCGGCGGCGGCCCGCTCCTGGTTGACCAGCGCGAGCACCTCGGCCTGGGCGTCGGACGGCGCTCCGGAGGCCTGCGGAGCCGGGGGCGCGGCCGACGGCTCGGCCGGGGGCGCAGCCGGCCGGGGCGCGGCCGGTCGGGGCGCCACGGGGGGCGCGGTGTCGACGACGGGCTCGGCCGGCTGCCCGGCCGGCTGCCCGGCGACGGGCTCCGTGGGCGCCGGCGGCACGGCGTCGGGGATCTCGGCCGGGGTCTGCACGCCCTCCGGGGCCTGCGCGCCCCGGAGGGCGGGGTCCTGCCAGGGCGCGGCGGCGGCACTGCGGGCGGGACGGGTGTCCTGGGGGCCCAGGCAGGCCATGGCGGCGGTGGGAACGCCGACGACGGCCAGCGCGCCGACGGCGACGGCTATTTTCCTGTAGTGCGTCTTCTTGCGGTGCTTCCTCATGCGTGACCTCACTCGGTGATCGCGAAGCTTCCGGCGCCGGGACCGCGAGGGCGCCGGAGGAGCCGTCATTCTGAGAAGCCCCGCAGCGGGATGGCAAGCCGGACCGCGTGCGTGGCGGGCGGGTTCCGTGCCCCGGCTTGGACGGGCCGCGAGATCGTGCATGGCGCCGCGCCGGCCGCATCGGGGCCGACCTGACACACCGCCGGAACCGCCTCTCATCAGCCACATTGGGCAGGGGCCAACGAAAATCGACAATTCCGTTTCTGGTGGAGTGCGATATGTCCGTGGCAAACGCGGACAAATGGCGAAATGAAGGCGCCTGGACGATCTCCCCGCGCCTTTCGCGCCGCCGCGCGCGCTGTGTCTCATGTCACGCAACCGGGGACCGATGAGTTTCGCCGCGACCGGCGGTCAGAGATCATGACAGGTGCGCGGCGGCCGCGAGACGGACGACGGGCACCGGCCGGATCCGTCGGCGATCGCCGCACAAGACACCGAGGACCTCAGATGCGAACCCTGATCAGCACCGCTTTCGTCTCGCTCGACGGCGTCGTCGAAGCGCCGGGCGGCGAGCCCGGTTACCGCAACGCCGGATGGACCTTCAAGGACATCGAGTTCCTTCCCGAGGCCTTCGCCATCAAGGGCACGGAGCAGAAGGAGGCCACCGCGATGCTGCTGGGCCGCACCAGCTACGAGGCCTTCAGCCCGGTGTGGCCCGGCATGGCCGAGTTCGCCGACTACAAGGTGATGCCGAAGTACGTCGTCTCCACCACCCTCACCGAGGACGACCTCGTGGAGGACTGGGGCGAGACGACGATCCTGCGCTCGCTCGACGAGGTCGCCGCGCTCAAGGAGACCGAGGGCGGCCCGATCATCGTCCACGGCAGCGCCACGCTGAACCGGGCCCTCTCGGACGCCGGCCTGATCGACCGCTACCACCTCCTCGTCTTCCCGCTCCTCCTCGGCGCGGGCAAGCGGCTCTTCAGCACCACCGACAAGGACGCCCAGAAGCTGAAGCTCGTCGAGCACGAGGCCTACGCCAACGGGCTGCAGAAGCAGGTCTTCGACGTCGTCCGCTGACCCGCCGCCGGTCGCGCGGCCTGCGGCGTCAGGTCCGCGGGCGGCCGGGGTCGTCGTCGGTCAGCTGGGCGATCCAGCCGTACGGGAGCTCCTCGCCGTCGACGGTCACCGCCTCGACGGCGCGGCTCTCGGGGTCGATCTCGGCCCGGACCCCCTCCCCCTCGTAGCACGGGTAGCCGGAGACACCGGTCGCGCCGGTGGCCGTGACCCGGGCGGTGCGCAGGACCGCGTCGTGGCCCTTGGCGTCCTGGACACCGGGCGGGCCGGGGCGCAGGACGACGGTGTACCGGTCCGGGGCGGGGTGGGACGCGGGAGTCATGGAACCAGGCTAGTGACCGGGCCCGCCGTCGAGCCGCCGACACGGCCGGCGAGCGGGGTCTCCCGCAGGGCAGGGCGGCGGCGTCGGGGGCGGCTCGGTCCACGGCCCCGCACCCTGTACCCCCGCCCGCACGTTCGGTTAGGCTTACCTTGCTTGCGCCGTGCGGCCGTGTAGGTTCGGGTTCGGTGCCGCAGGTGGCGACCCATGGGACGGAACGGGCAGGGGCAGGGTGCAGGTGAGAGCGGGTGACCGGGCTGGTGCGCGTCGTGCGCCCGCAGGGGCGGCTACGCCCGTACGGGTGACGGACCCGCTGGGTCCCGGGCCGGGGCACGGGGCGGGGCGCCGCCGTGGATAAGGTCGCGATCACCGCCGGAACCCTCTACGTGATCGTCCTGCTCCGTGCCGGAGGGACGTTCGCCGTGGGGTGGCTCGCCGCGGCCGGTGCCCGCCGCAGCAGGTTCGCCGAACGGATCTCCTCGGCGAAGTTCCGTCGCGCCGAGCGGGCGATCCAGCGCTGGGGCGCGCCCGTGGTGGCCGTCTCGTTCCTGACCGTCGGTTTCCAGACCGCCGCCAACTTCCTCGCGGGCAGCATGCGGATGCCGCTGCCGCGCTACCTGCCCGCCCTCTTCCTGGGCGGAGCGGCCTGGGCACTGATCTACGCGACCGCGGGGCTCGGCGTGCTCGAAGTACTGGGGAGGCTCTTCGCCGAGCGGACGGCCCTCGGGGTGTCCGCCGTGGCCCTGCTCCTCCTCGCGGTGTGCGCGGTGGTGGTCCACCGCAGAAGGCGGGCGGCCGCGTCCCGCGGTGAGACCGCGGCCGAGGAGGCGTAGGCGCGTCCCGCGCGGTGGCCCGGCGCGGGCCGCAGCGGGGGGAAGAGGGGCCGCGCGGGGCTGTCAAGCCACGCGTTTCCGGGCCGTGACCGGACGCCGCGCTCCGGGGCCCAATGGAGACCCCGGCCCACTCGGCCTCGGCCCACTCGCCCCGCAAGGAGTCCTCCGTCATGTCGATCACGGCCCGCCGTCTCGCCCCGTTCCTGATCGCCGCCACCCTCGCCACGGGTGGTGTCGCCCTCACCACGACCGCCGCGCACGCGGCCCCCTCCCGGCCCGCCACCCGCGTGGCCACGGACGACGACAACCCGTTCTTCGACGCCCTGCGCACGTTCGGCAACCTGAGCAGGACCAACCACGACGCCGCCGGCGGCGACAGCGCGCCTCCCGCCTGGGGCGACGGCCAGAACGCCGGCGGAGGCGACAGCCGGCCGCCCACCGGGGGCGCGGGCGGCGGCGACCACGTCCCCGGGGACGGCATATTCGGCGGCTCAGGCGGTTCCCACGATGCCGACACGGCTCCCACGGACGTCACCAGGACCTCCGACGGAGGCGTCGTCCACGGCGGTGAGAGCCGGTCGGGCGACGCACGCCCGGGCCCGGTCTTCCAGAGGTGACGCAGACGCCCCGTCCTCTCACATCCTGCGGTGCGCGTGCAGCAGGTACTCCTCCCGGTGCAGCGGATTGTGGTCCGTCCGTTCCCGGACGCGTACGGTCCGGGCCGGGCGGTGGTGGTCGAAGGCCGTCTCCAGGACGCCCGTCCCGCTGGTGAGCTCGGGCAGCTCCCGCTCCAGGCCGTGCACCCGGTCCGCGGGCAGGTGGCCCTCGACCACGTAGGCGTCGCCCCGTGGCACCGGGGTGCCCGGCAGGGCTCCGTGACGGGCCAGGGCGAGCGCGACCGCCGGGTACGCGTCCTGGGCGAACTCCAGGCGGAACCGGTGCACCGGTTCGTGCACCACCGTCCCGGCCCGCCGCAGCGCGGACATCAGGACGAGCGGGGTCAGTGCCCGGAACTCGCCGGCCGTGCTGCGGATGCTGCAGAAGCCCGAGTGGGTCATGGTCACCGTGCAGTCGGGCACCTGCCATCCGGCCAGGCCCTGCCGCAGGGTGACGTGCACGGTCTCCTCGACGGCCCGCATGTAGCCCAGAGGGAGCGAGCCGAGCTCGACCTCCCGGCGGAAGAGGACGCCGCTGCCGGCCGGGGCCGGCTCCACGCGCAGCCCCACCGTCGCCAGGAACGGGTTCCCCTCGTGGTCGAGGACCTCGCAGGCGGCTCCCGTGCCGGTGACGCGCTCCACGCAGATCGGCGTCGTCTCGCGGAAGGAGACCTCGATCCCGTACTCCTCGGCGAGGGTGGCCGCGAGGACCTCCTTCTGCACCTCCCCGTAGAGGGAGATCGAGAGCGCCCCGCCGTCGGGGTCCCGGCGCAGGCCGATCAGCGGGTCCTGCTCGGCGAGCTGGGCGAGGGCGGCGTGCAGGGCCCCGGCGCCGTCAGGGCAGGCCGGCGTCACGACGCTCTCCAGGGAGGGCGCGGCGAAGACGCGGCCGTACGGGCGGCCGTCGGGCTCATGGCCCACCACGTCCCCGATCCGGACGGTCGGCAGGCCGCGCAGCGTCGCGATCTGCCCGGCCCGCGCCACCGTACGGCGCACCGCCGTGCCCCGGTCGAAGACGGCCAGGCCGGTGACCTTGTGGGGGGTGCCCGCGACCGGAACGTGTTCCCGGGCGCGGAGTTCGCCGGAGAACAGCCGGACGTAGGCGATCCGTTCGCCGCCCTCTCCCCGCTCCACCTTGAACACCCTGCCGGACAGCGGCCCGCGGGTGTCGCCCCGGTCCACGGGCAGCAGTTCCCTGATGCCCTCGACGAGGCCGTCGACGCCGGCGCCGGTGACGGCCGAGCCGGCGTACACCGGGTACACCAGCCCGCTGCGGGTCTGCTCGGCGAGCGCGGCCCGCAGCCGGGCGTACGGGAGGGAGGCCTCGTCGTCCACGTACGCGCCGAGCAGGTCGTCGTCGTGGGCGGTGAGGACGTCGAGGAGCCGCCGGGTGAAGGCGGGGTCGTCCCCGGTGGACGACGCGATCCGGGCCTTCTTCGTGCCGAGGCCCGCGCTGACCCGTCCCATGGCGACGACCGGCACGGCGAGCCCGCCCTCGATCTCCCGCAGGACGCGGGCGAGGTCGGCGCCGGCCCGGTCGGCCTTGTTGACGAACAGCAGGGTGGGAATGGAGAGTCGCTTCAGCGTGCGCATCAGGACGCGGGTCTGCGGCTGCACGCCCTCCACCGCGGAGACGACGAGCACGGCGCCGTCGAGGACGCCGAGGACGCGTTCCACCTCGGCGATGAAGTCGGGGTGTCCGGGGGTGTCGATCAAGTTGACGGAGACCGCCGTCTCCCCGCTGCCGAGCGGGAAGTTGACCACGGCCGACTTGATGGTGATGCCGCGACGGCGTTCCAGTTCCAGGCTGTCGGCCTGGGTGTTGCCGGCGTCGACGCTGCCGATCTCGTCGATGACCCCGGCCGCGTACAGCAGCCGTTCGGTCAGGCTGGTCTTACCGGCGTCGACGTGGGCCAGGATGCCCAGGTTCAGCGTGTGTGGCGTGGGTCGCACAGAGCGTCATGTCCTTCAGGTGGATGATCGTTCCTTTCGTGGGGGACATGAACGGTCGGCGCATCGGTCGGCTCCTTGAGGGTGGCGCTGGGCTTTCCCCGGCACGTTCGCATACCGGCGGAGGGTCTTTCCACGGGTTTTCCGGGGCGGACCCGTCACCCGAGGTGGGCGGTGATGAGCTCGGACCAGGAGCGGATGAAGGCCGGGTAGCCGGCGGCGAAGGCGTCGAGCGCCTCGGCGGCGGCCGGGGTGAGGGGCGTCATGTCATAGGTGACGGTCACCTCGCTGCCCGCCTCGGTCGCGGCCAGGGCGACGGTGACCGTTCCGGCGCGGACGCCGGGAGTGATCCGCGCGTAGGAGACCGACGTCGGGAAGTCGCGGGAGAGGACCAGCCAGGTGGTCTCCTCTCCGTCCGACGAGGTGAGCCAGACGGTTCCCGGCTCGGTGTCGTCGGGCGTCTCGACGGGGAAGACGGGTTCCCAGCCCGGCACCCAGTCCCGCTCCCCCTCGGCGGTGAAGAGCCGGAAGGCCGTTTCGGGTGGGAGCGGGACGCTCAGGGCGGCGCTCATGACGCGACGGTTCATTTCTCCTCCAGTGCGTGGGGTCCCGGGGCGGTCGTGGCCTACGTCATGACGGGGAGCGCGGCCGGTCCCCGGACGAGACGGGTCCTGCGCCACTCCAGGCGCTCGGGCGGTACGGCGAGGCGGATGGCCGGGAACCGGGTCAGCACCGCGCGCAGGACGATCTCCAGCTCGGCCCTGGCCAGGGGGGCGCCCAGGCAGCGGTGGACGCCGTGCCCGAACGCGAGATGGGCGGCGGCGTCCCGGTCCGGGTCGAGGTGGTCCGGCGCCGGGAAGCGGGCCGGGTCCCGGTTGGCGGCCCCCAGCGCGACCAGGACCGGGACACCGGCGGGGATCTCGGTGCCGCCGAGGGCGACGGGCTCCGTGGTGAAGCGGAAGGTGGCCGTGCTCACGGACGGGTCGAAGCGCAGCAGTTCGTCCAGCGCGCCGGGGATCCCGTCCGGATCCTCCCGGAGGCGTTCCAGCGCGGCCGGGTGCAGGAGCAGCGCCAGGAGGGCGTTGCCGAGGGCGTTGGTGGTGGTCTCGTGACCGGCCACGAGCAGCAGCACGGCCAGGGAGACGAGCTCCTCCTCGCTGAGGCGGTCCTCTCCGTCGCGGGCCGAGATGAGCCCGTCCAGGAGCGAGTCGCCGGGGTCGAGGCGCCTGGCGGCGATGAGGTCCGTCATGTAGCCCGCGATCGCGTGCGAGGCCGCGTCGATGACGGCGGGCTCTCCCTCCGCGAACAGCTCCGCGGACCAGCGCCGGACCGCGGGCCCGTCGGCCCGCGGCACGCCGAGCAGCCGGCAGATCACGAGGACCGGCAGCGGCACCGCCAGCCGGGCGACGAAGTCGACGGGTTCACCGGCGGGCCAGCTGTCCAGCAGCTCGTCGGTGGCCCGGGCGATGAAGGGGCGCAGTGCGCGGACGGCCCCGGTCGTGAACGCCTTGGTCACCAGCTTCCGCAGCCGGGTGTGCCGGGGCGGGTCGGTGGCCAGCATGGTGTGGGCCACCGCCGGATGCGGGCGGCGGCCCGACTCCCTGCCCGCGAAGAAGGCGGCCGTGTCCTTCGAGAGCCGGGGATCGGCGAGGGCCTTCCGGGCCTCCGCGTAGCCGGTGACGAGGTAGGTGACGCGGCCGCCCGGTCCGGCGGGCACGGGCCGCACGGGACAGGCGGACCGCATGGCCGCGTACTCCGTGTACGCCGCGTAGGGGTCCTGGAGGGCGCCGCCTGTCGTGCTGAACGGACCCACGCCCGACACCTCTCCGTGCGACCGGCCTTGACTCCTCACAAAATAGCCGGTCGGAGCAGTGGAGGTGGCCGCGCTCACGCCCCGGTTCGCGCGCCCCGGCGGTTGAAGGGGAGCTTGCCCAGAACGACCGCCATACCGCAGGTGTCGGTGACGGCGGAGACGACCAGGCCTGCCGCGACGGCCGCCGACAGGAGTTGCAGGGCCGGATGTACGAGGAGCCCGAGGAGCAGGCCGGTCAGCACGAGGCCGCCGGCGGTGAAGCGGACCTGCCGTTCCAGCGCCCAGACCCGCCGGGCGGGCCCGGCAGGGCGCTCCAGCGGGTGGCCCGCCGCCGCCCACGCCCGGGTGCCGCCGGTGAGACCGGAGGCGGCGATGCCGTGGACGGCCAGCTCCGTGACGGCCTTGTCCGAACGCGCGCCCGACGCGCACACGACCAGGAGGGGCGCCTCTTCGGCGGCCTCCCTCAGTCGCGGTGCGCTCTGCGCGAGCCGGTCGAAGGGCACGTTGAGGGCGCCCGGCAGATGGCCGGTCGCGAACTCGCCGGGGGTGCGGACGTCGACGACGGTCAGCGCGCCGAGGCGCGACTGCGCCTCGGCGACTGCCAGCGCGCGGGGAACGGTCATAGCGGAACGCGTCCTTGCGGAGGGGGAAGGAGGGGCGGCCGCCGCCACGAGGGGGCGGCACGTGCCGGAGGTGAGGGCCGGAGATGAGGCACTCTGCCAGAGGTGCGGGGGACGGACGGAGCCCGCGGCCGGGAACTCACCCGACTGCCACGAACCTGACACGGTGTGGCAACAACTCCCCTCCGCACACCCGGATGTCCGCGACTCGGAACGATATCGTCCAGGATTCGGACGGTGCTTGCGTGCCACCCGGCGCGCCGACAGGATGCGGCCATGGCCCCCGTACTCGTATCGCGTCGTCACGTGGATCTGCTGCGTGTATCGACCATGCTGTGTCGGGCCGCCGTCTCCCGTGCGTCCGGCTGTTGATCCGCTGATCCGCCGCTTCTGACACCGCACGGGCCACAGCCCGTCCCCCGCGCGTTCCGAAACGCTCCCCTCCCGCGCGTGTACACGTGTCACCGTCCTGCGACGGCGGCCTCGCGTGTCATGCTGCCGCGTCGACGAGGACCTCCCATGCCGCACCACCCCCTCCTGCTCCACTGGTTCCTGCCCACCGGCGGGGACGGCCGCGATCCCGGCGGTGTCACCGCCGTCCAGGGCCGTACCGGGGCCGCCACCCGGCGGCCCGCGGACATCCCCTATCTGGCCCAGGTGGCGCGGGCCGCCGAACAGGCCGGATTCCACTCGCTGCTCACCCCCGTGGGTCTCGGCTGCGTGGATCCCTGGATCCTCACCGCCGCGCTCGCGCAGCACACCACCCGCATCGGCTTCCTCGTGGCGTTCCGCGCCGGATTCGCGAGCCCCACACTGCTCGCCCAACAGGCGGACGCCTTCCGCCGGTTCGCGGGAGGGCGGCTCGCCCTCAACGTGGTGACGGGCGGCGACCCCGCCGAGCAGCGGGCGTACGGGGACCGGCTGGCGCACGACGCCCGCTACGCCCGGACCGAGGAGGTCATGACGGTCCTGCGCACCCTGCTGGAGGGCGGGACGGCCGATCACGACGGGGCCCACCTGCGGATCGAGGGCGCCCGCCTGACCGATCCGGAACTGCGCCACCCGGTGCCCCTCTACTTCGGCGGGGCGTCCCCCGCCGCCGAGGAGGTCGCCGTACGGCAGGCCGACGTACAACTGCTGTGGGGCGAGCCGCCCGCCGCCGTCGCCACACGCGTCGCCCGGCTGCGGGAGCGGGCCGGTGCGGCCGGCCGCACCCTGCGGTTCGGGCTGCGGCTGCACGTCATCACCCGGGACACCTCCGCCGAGGCCTGGTCGGAGGCGGACCGGATCCTCTCCGGGATCGATCCCGAGGCGGTACGGGCCAGCCAGGAGCGGTTCGCCGCGATGGACTCCACCGGGCAGGCCCGGATGACGGCGCTGCACGGCGGGGTCGCGGACGCCGCCCGCCTCACGGTCACACCGAACCTGTGGGCGGGCATCGGCCTGGTCCGCGAGGGCGCCGGGACCGCCCTGGTCGGCTCGCACGACGAGGTGGCCGGACGCCTCGCCGAGTACCACGCCCTGGGCATCGACGAGTTCGTCCTCTCCGGCTACCCGCACCTGGAGGAGGCGTACCGCGTCGGCGAGGAAGTGGCCCCGCGCCTGCGCGCCCTGACGGGGGCGGACGCCGCATGACGACCCTCACGCGGACGGCCGCCGGACCCGACCGCCTCCCGCCGCCCGGCCGGGATCCGGCCGCCCCCCGGGCCGGCCGCCTGCGCGAGGCGCTGCGCTGGGGCGCGCTGCGGACCCTCGCGCTCGCGGTGCTCCTGGCCGCCTGGCAGGCGGTGGTGTCCGCCGGGGTGTGGCCGCGGGTCCTGGTCCCCTCGCCCGGCGAGGTCTGGCGCCAGTTCGTCCTCGCCTCCACCGTGCACGACGGGGTACGGGGCTACGGCGGCCACCTGCTGATCGAGCACCTGGGCGTGAGCCTGGGACGGATCGCGACCGGTTCCGCGTACGCCGTACTGGCCGGGGTGCCGCTGGGCCTCCTGATCGGTACGGTCCGGCCGCTGGCCGTCGTCCTGGAACCCGCGGTGACCTTCCTGCGGACGCTGCCTCCGCTGGCGTACCTCTCGCTGCTCGTCATCTGGTTCGGCATCGACGAGGCCCCCAAGATCTGGCTCCTGGTGATCGCGGCGCTGCCGCCGATCGCCGCGGCCACCGCGGCGGCGGTGCGCACGGTCCCCGGCCAACTCGTCGAGGCCGCGCGGGCCCTGGGATCGGGACCGGTGTCGCTGCTGCTGTCCGTGCGGCTGCCTTCGGCGCTGCCCGAGATCCTCACGGGCATCCGCATCGCCGTCGGCGTCGCCTACACCTCGGTCGTGGCGGCGGAGACCGTCAACGGCGTACCCGGGATCGGCGGCATGATCCGCGACGCCCAGCGCTACAACCAGACCGCGCTGGTGATCGCGGGCATCCTCGCCGTCGGCCTGTCCGGGATCGTGCTGGACGCGCTCCTGCGGATCGCCGAGCGGACCGGGGTGCCCTGGCGCGGCCGCACGTGATCCGCACCCCCCTTTCCCCTCTCCCCCTCCCGCCTTCACCTCGTCCGACCTCAGACCGGAGTCCGTCCATGCCCGCTCGCCCGTCCCGCCGCACCCTCCTGTTCGCCGCGGCCATCGCCCTGACGACCACCGCCGCCACCGCCTGCGGGGGTGGTGGCGACTCGGGTGGCGGCCCGGCCGGGCGGACCACCGTACGGATCGCCTACCAGGCGATACCCAACGCCGACCTGGTGGTGAAGAACCAGAAGCTCCTGGAGAAGGCGCTCCCCGGCGTGGACGTGAAGTGGGTGAAGTTCGAGTCCGGCGGCGACGTCAACACGGCCGTCATCGCCGGCGCCGTCGACCTGGGCCTGGCCGGGTCGAGCCCCGTCACCAAGGGCCTGTCCTCGCCGCTGAACATCCCGTACAAGGTGGTGTGGATCCACGACCTCATCGGGGACAACGAGGCGCTCGTCGCCAGGTCCGCGATCGGCTCGGTCAAGGAGCTGGTGGGCCGGAAGGTGGCCACGCCCTTCGGTTCGACCGCCCACTACTCGCTGCTCGCCGCGCTGGCCGCCGCCGGTGTCGAGCCGTCGGCCGTGCAGATCATCGACCTCCAGCCGCAGGACGCGCTCGCCGCGTGGAAGCGCGGGGACATCGACGCCGCCTACGTGTGGACGCCGACGCTGAGTGAACTGACGAAGGACGGCAAGGTGCTCGTCACCAGCCGCGAGCTGGCCCGGCAGGGCAAGCCCACCGCCGACCTGGGCGTGGTCACGAACGCCTTCTCCGCCAAGCACCCGGAGGTGGTCACCGCCTGGATCAAGGCCCAGGACTCCGCCGTCGCCCAGGCCCGCACGGCGCCCGACGAGGCCGCGAGGTCCATCGGGGCCGAACTCGGCCTTCCCGCGCAGGAGGCGAAGCGGCAGCTGTCGCAACTGGTGCTGCTCAGCGCGAAGGAGCAGACCGGCCCCGACTACCTGGGCACCCCGGGCGCCCCCGGCAGGCTCGCGGCGAACCTGCACGACGCGGCCGTGTTCCTCAAGGGGCAGAAGGCGGTCGACTCCGTCCCGGAGGAGGCCGCGTTCGGCCGGGCGCTCGCGGTGGAGGAGCTCGGCCGTGCCGCGAACTGAGGTGGCCGAAGCCCGGGAGGCGGTCGTCGACCTGGCGGGTGTCTCGGTCCGGTACGGGTCGATCAGGCAGCCGGTCACGGCCCTTGAGGGCGTGGACCTGCGCATCACCGCGGGCGAGTTCGTCGTCCTGGTCGGGCCGTCGGGCTGCGGCAAGACCAGTCTGCTGCGCGTGGTCGCGGGATTCGAACGGCCGGCGTCGGGCCGTGCCCGGGTCCGGGGCGAACACCCCCGGCCGGGCGCGGGGGCCGGGGTGGTGTTCCAGCAGCCCCGGCTGTTCCCCTGGCGCACGGTGGGCGGGAACCTCGGCTTCGCACTGGCCCGGCTCGGGGTACCGCGCGCCGAACGTCCGGGCAGGATCGACGAGTTGCTGGAACGGGTGGGACTGCCCGGCATGGCGGGCAGGCGGACGTGGGAGCTGTCGGGCGGTCAGCAGCAGCGGGTGGCGATCGCCAGGGCTCTGGCGGCGGAGCCCCGACTCCTGCTCATGGACGAGCCGTTCGCCGCGCTCGACGCCCTGACCCGGGAGCGGCTCCAGGAGGAGGTACGGACCCTGGCCGGGCGGCTCGGCACGACGGTGCTGTTCGTCACCCACTCCGCGGAGGAGGCGGTCCTCCTCGGTTCCCGGGTGCTCGTCATGGCGGCGGGACCCGGGCGGGTGGTGGCGGAGCTCGCGGTGGGGCTGCCCCGGGAGCCGGACACGGACGTCCCGGCGCTGCGGGCCTCGCCCGAGTTCGCCCGGCTGCGCGGGCGGCTGGCGCGGACCATGCGCGGCTGAGGCGTTCCGCGTCCGCGCACCGGGGCGGCGGGGGCACGGCCGGCGCCGGGTCCCCGCGGCGGTACCGGGTCTCAGTGGCCGTACCAGGTCTCCGCGGCCGTACCGAACAGGGGTTCCACCGGCCTCGTGTTGCGCGCGTGCTGCGGGAACGTGAACGGGATGAACAGCCCGTGGCAAGCGGTCCCGGGAAGATCCGGATCGCACGGACGGCGGCTAACGTCACGTCAGAGCCGTTCCGTGGGCGATCGCCACCCGGAACCACGGGCGCGCCCGCACCATCGGCCGCCGCCGCGCCGGCCCGGCGGCGCAGCACCGGCACCCATCCGGGCCGCGCCGCGCGGCCGGTTCCGCTCCCGTACGCCGCACCGTCCACGGGACGTCGGCCCGTCCGCCGGGCGCGTACGGCCGCTCCTCCGCCCCTTTCAGTCCCGAGGACCAGGACCCCTTGATGTCGTTCTCCCTGCCCACGGGCGGGCGCCTCGCCGCGCTCGCCCTCTCCCTCGCCGTGACCCTCGGCGCCGGCGGCCTGACGGCGGCCCCCGCCACGGCCTCGCCCCCCGCCTCCCCGTACGGCCCGCAGGCACCGCAGAACCCGTTCACCGCCGCCAACGGCGCCGCGACCATGCACGGCGACAGCGCCTCCAGCGGCACCACCGCCTATCCCGGGCCGGGTACCTCCGGCATCGACTACTCCCGGACGGCGCTGGCCTCGGCCTGCCCGACCGTCGTCGTGGGCGGCGACGGCTACGTGATCGCCCTGTGCACCACCATCTTCGGCCGGACGCCGACCGTCCACCTGCTCGATCCCGGGACCGGGGCCGACCTCGCCTCGCTCGCCCTGCCCAAGGGCAGCCTCTTCGGCGGCGTCTACGCCTACCTGGACAACGAGGACCGTCTGGTCGTCGTCGACGGGAACAACACCCTCGTCCGCGTCGGCCACCACCGCTCCGGCTCCGGCTGGGAGCTGCGGATCGACCAGTCCACCCCGCTGGGCGACGTCGTCCCCGCCGGGGACGACATCGTGGGCCTGACCCCCGACTGGAACGGCAGGGTCTGGTTCGCCACGAGCGGCGGGGTGATCGGGACCGTCGACACCGGCACCGGCGCGGTGCGCGGCATCCGCACCGGTGAGGGCGTTCAGAACAGCATCTCCACCGTTCCCGGCCGCACGGCCGTCGCCACCGACCACGCCCTCTACCTCCTGTCCGCCGCCCCCGACGGCACCCCCGTCGTGGACTGGCGGGCGCCGTACGACCGGGGCCCGGCCCGCAAGCCCGGCCAGCTCAGCTGGGGCACCGGCACCACCCCCGCCTTCTTCGGGCCGGGCCTGGGGACCGAGTACGTCACCATCGTCGACAACGCCGCCCCGCACGCGAACCTGCTCGTCTACCGGGCGGCCGGCGGGCCGGAGCCGGTGTGCCGGATCCCCGTGCTGACCCAGTACGCCCGCAGCGGCACCGAGGACGCCGTCATCGCCTCCGGCCGCAGCGTCTTCGTCACCAACACCTACGGATACCCCTACCCGGCGCTGCCCGAGGGCGCGCCCGCGAGCCAGCCGTCCTCGGCGGACTTCGACGGGGGTCTCAGCCGGGTCGACGTCAACGCCGAGGGGACGGGCTGCTCCGTGGTGTGGAACAGCCCGGTCAAGTCGGCGGCGCTGCCCCGGCTCTCCCTGGCCGACGGGAAGATCTACACGGTCTCCGTCACCGGGCCGACCGGCAGCGCCGGCGTCAACACCTTCGCCCGGTACCACCACTCGGTCATCGACCCGGCCAGCGGCGCCCAGCTCGCCAGCTCCTTCCTGGGCATCGGGCTGGTCTACAACCCGCTCCAGATGCGGGGGACGGCCGCCCCGGACGGCACCCTCTACCAGGGCACCGAAACCGGAGTGGTGCGCATCTCCAGGCGCTGACCGGGGCGCGCCCCGCGTTCCCCGGCCGTGTGCCGGACCGGCCCGTCAGCCCCCGCGGCCGGCGGGCCGGTCTGCGTCGGGGGCGGTCAGACGGCCTTGGAGAGGAAGGCGCGGGTGCGCGGGTGCTCCGGGGCGTCCAGCACGGAGGCGGGCGGGCCCTGTTCGACGACGGTTCCGCCGTCCATGAAGACGACGGTGTCGGCGACCTCGCGGGCGAATCCGATCTCGTGCGTCACGACGATCATGGTGGTTCCGGCGCGGGCGAGGTCCTTGATCACGTCCAGGACCTCGCCGACCAGTTCCGGGTCGAGCGCCGAGGTCGGCTCGTCGAAGAGCAGCACCTTGGGTTCGAGGGCGAGTGCCCGGGCGATGGCCACGCGCTGCTGCTGTCCGCCGGACAGGTGCCTGGGATAGGCGTCGGCCTTGTCGGCGAGCCCTACGCGGCCGAGCAGCCGGCGGGCCGTCGCCTCCGCCTCCCGCCGGGGGCGCCGCAGCGCGGAGACCGGGGCCTCGACCAGGTTCTCCAGGACGGTCAGGTGCGGGAAGAGGTTGAAGTTCTGGAAGACGAACCCGATGCGGGTGCGCTGCCTCAGCACCTCCTTCTCCTTCAGCTCGTAGAGCCTGCCGCGGGATCTGCGGTAGCCGATGAGGTCGCCGTCCACGCTGATCCAGCCCCGGTTGACCTTCTCCAGGTGGTTGATGGTGCGCAGCAGGGTGGACTTCCCCGAGCCGGAGGGGCCGAGGATGACGGTGACCTCGCCGGTCCGGACCGTCAGGTCGATGCCGCGCAGCACCTCCAGCGGTCCGAAGCTCTTGTGGACGCCGCGCACGTCGACCATGACGTCGTTCACGGGTTGTCTCCTCACGGGTGTTCGGCCGGGTTGATCTGTGACGTCTCGACGGCGGAGGCGGTGGTGCCCCACTTCTTGAGGATCGCGGCGTAGGTGCCGTTCCTGATCAGCTCGTTGACGGCCGCCTGGACGGCGCGGGTGAGCGGGGAGTCCTTCTTGAAGGCGAAGCCGACGTCGAGGCGGTGGTACTCGCCCAGGAAGGTGGTCCGGGCGGCGGGCTGCGCGGCCTGGTGGCGCAGGCCGTTGATCGTCGACATGACGACGTCGATCCGGCCCTGCTGGAGGGCGGTGGTGACGGCGCCGGGGTCGGAGAAGACCTTGACCTCGTAGGGCTTCTTGCCGGCGGCGGCGCACACGCCCTGCTGGGCGGTGAGGGTCTTCTCGAAGGTCGTGCCCGCTCCGGTGCCGACGGTCAGTCCGCACAGCTGGACGAGGTCGGTGATCCGTGTGGTGAGCCGGGTGTTGCCGGTCTTGACGGCGAAGCCCTGGCCGTCGTTGATGTAGGTGACGAAGTCGACGGTCTTCAGGCGTTCGGCGGTGACGCCGAAGTTGCCCGTGCCGAGGTCGTACTTGCCGCTGCCGAGCGCGGGCAGGATCGTCTCGAACGAGGCGCCCTGCCGCTCCGGTTTCACGCCGAGGACCTTGGCGACCGCGTCGGCGATGTCGATGTCCTGGCCGGCGGGCGGCTTGTCCTGCCCGTTCGGGTAGTACGCCGAGGGCGGGGATCCAATCGAGCTGCCGATCCTCAGCGTGCCCGTCCGGCGGACGTCGTCGGGGAGCAGGGAGGCGATGGCGTCGACGGTCCGTACGCCGGCCACCGGGTCGTCGGCCGGTGCGGAGGCGGCCTGGGCGCCCGCGGGCACCGGGGCCGTGTCACCGGAGCCGCAGGCGGTCAGGGCCAGGAGGGGCAGGAGGGCGAGCGTCGCGGCGGCGCGCCGCCGGGCGGTCGTCCTGGTCCCGGGGAGCTTCGCGAAGGCTCTCGTGTGCCGGGGGGTGCGGTCGGCGGAGCTCATCCTCGCACCGCCGCCGGGGTCGGGCGGGACTCGGACACCGCGTGCGCGGCCGTGCGCGCGGCGTCGCGCTTCGCGACCTCCTCGCGGACCAGCGGGATGACGTGGCGGCCGAAGTCGACGGCGTCGTCCAGCAGGTCGTAGCCGCGGGCCGAGAGGATGTCGACGCCGAGGTCGTAGTAGTCCAGCAGGGCTTGGGCGACCGTCTCGGGGGTGCCGACCAGGGCGTTGGAGTTGCCCGCGCCGCCGGTGGCGGCGGCGGTCGGCGTCCACAGTGCCCGGTCGTAGCGCTCCCCCGCCTCCGCTATGGCGATCAGCCGCTGCGAGCCGGTGTTCTGGGGCGCGGAGGTCTGGGTGACCCCGCCCCGGGGGTTTCGTGCGGGGGCCGCCTCGCGCCGGCGGCGGATGGCGCCCAGGGTGCGGTGGGCCTTCTCCCAGGCCAGTTCCTCGGTCGGGGCGATGATCGGGCGGAAGGCGACCTGGATGCGCGGGACGTCGGTGCGGCCCGCCGCCTCGGCGGCCGCCTTCACGGCCTCGATCTGCTGGGCGGTCTTCTCCAGGGGCTCCCCCCAGAGGCAGTAGACGTCCGCCTCAGCGCCGCCGGCGGCGTAGGCGGCGGGTGAGGAGCCGCCGAACGAGACGGCCGGGCGCGGCTGCTGTACGGGGAAGACGTCGCTGACGAAGTCGTGGAAGCGGTAGTGCTCGCCCTCGTGGTCGAAGGGTTCGTGGGTGGTCCAGATCTTCTTGACGATCCGGATGTACTCCCGGGTGCGGGCGTAGCGCTCGTCCTTGGTGAGGGTGTCCCCCTCGCGGCCCTGTTCGTGGTCGTTGCCGCCGGTGATGAAGTGGACGGCCAGCCGGCCGTCGCTGATCCGGTCGAGGGTGGCGAAGGTCTTGGCGGCGTAGGTGGGGTAGGAGACGTTGGGCCGGTGGGCGAGCAGGAGCTGGAGGCGGTCCAGGCGGGCGGCGATGTACGCGGCCGCCGGGGCGGGGTCGGGGGATCCTGAGCCGTAGGCGAACAGCACGCGGTCCCAGCCGTGGTCCTCG
Organism: Streptomyces sp. NPDC000075; assembly: GCF_040301925.1. Classification (NCBI taxonomy): domain Bacteria; kingdom Bacillati; phylum Actinomycetota; class Actinomycetes; order Kitasatosporales; family Streptomycetaceae; genus Streptomyces; species Streptomyces sp. NPDC000075. The sequence continues at coordinate 56,010 of NZ_JBEPFL010000021.1, read as the reverse complement.
TGCGCCCGGGCGAGGCGGAGCGTGTAGTCCTTGTCGAAGGCGGCGCCGGATCGGGCGGTGGTCTCGGATCCGTCGTTGGTGGCGGCGATGCCGAGGAATTCCACGGGCATGGGGTGGCCTTTCACAGGGGGCGGTGGTGCGCGGGCGGGCAGGGGTGGACGCCGGCTCGTACGGCGGCCGGGGGAACACGGGTGCGCGGAGACGGTACGGGTGTGACGACGCGGGGCATCGGGGAACGGGCGGCGGGCAGCGCGCGTCCGGGCGCGGGTCACCGGGCCGGCGGGCGGCAGTGGCGCACGGGGGATTCTCGGCCCGCGACGGGGTCACCGAGGGAGGGAAGGGCCGATCAGGCAGCCCGCTGCCGCATCAGCCGCGACACGCGGCGGACCACACCCGACCGAAGTCGATGTGGCCGCGCGAGACCAGGCGCTGATGGGCGTTCATATGACTACTTGAGCAGTACACGATGGTCTTCGTCAAGCGACGGCCCGGATCCCGGACGGCCCCGGACCTCCGGACCGCGCCTGGTTGACAGGGCCGTGCCGCAGGCGCATACGATCGGCGGCGGAAAGGCCCCGCCCCGCGCGGAGGGCCCTTTCCGGCCGCGTTGAGGGACGCGGCGCGCGTGACGGCACGGGGTTCCCGGGACCCACCCCATCCACGCCGCGATCCCCCGACTGGAGGGCCTCCATGGCCGCCCCTTCCCACGTCTCCCCCACCACCGCCGCACCGGCGCCGGAGCCCGGCGCGGCTTCTGCGGCCGAACCACCGCGCATCGTGCCGCGCCGACGGGTGGGCCGGCGGGTGTCCGCCGCCGCCGCGCTGCTGGTCTTCGCGCTCGTGGTGCGTTCCGTCCTGCTCAACGACGCCTTCCAATGGGACGTGGTGGGACGGTACTTCACCACCTCGGCGGTACTGCACGGTCTGCTGCTGACCCTGTGGCTGACCGCCGTGGTGATGGTGCTCGGCTTCCTGTCCGGGACCGTGCTGGCCGTGATGCGGCTCTCCGACAGCCCGGTCCTGCGGACACTGAGCTGGGGATACGTCTGGATCTTCCGCTCAACGCCGCTGCTGGTGCAGTTGCTCTTCTGGTTCAACATCGGCGCCCTGTACCCCACCCTGGGCCTCGGGATCCCTTACGGCCCGGAGCTGTTCAGCGTCCGGACGGTGAACCTGCTCGGCCCGACCCTCACGGCCGTCATCGGCCTGACCCTGCACGAGAGCGCGTACGCCGCCGAGGTGGTGCGCGGCGGGATCCTCTCCGTGGATCCCGGCCAGACCGAGGCCGCGCAGGCGCTCGGCCTGAGCCGGCCGCGCACCCTGCGACGGATCGTCGTACCCCAGGCGATGCGCTCGATCGTGCCGACCGCCGGGAACATGCTGATCGGCACCCTGAAAGGCACCAGCATCGTCAGCGTGCTGGCCGTGCACGACCTGCTGTACTCGGTCCAGCTGGTCTACAACCAGAACTACCAGGTGATCCCGCTGCTGCTGGTCGCCACCCTCTGGTACGTCGCCGTCACCACCGTGCTGAGCGCCGGCCAGTACTACGTGGAGCGGTATTACGCACGCGGCACCTCGCGCGCGGACTCCGGCCGAAAGCCTTTTCATTTCACCAAGAGGCGTTCTGTGTACGGCGGATGAAATCGCCCGGCGCATTCACGCATTCCGATATCGAGGCCGTTGACACCCCTTCTCCGGGCTGCCTAACTTACGCCGCAGAAACCACATCGGCGGCCTCTCCCCTCCGGCATGACGGCTGCTTTTCGATTCCGCCCCGCGCCGAAGCCGCTGGAGTTCCCTGTGACCGAACCGCTGCTCCTGCCCGCGCCCGCCGGCCCCTCGGGGCCCCCGGAGGCGGCCGAGCGGGTCCTCCCGCTGCGCCGCCCCGGGCGGTGGGCGGCCGCCGTCGTCGTGCTGGTACTGGTCTCCCAGGCCGCCCACGGGCTGATCACCAATCCCTTCTACCAATGGGACCGCTTCGCGTACTGGTTCCTGCGTCCGGTCGTTCTGGACGGGCTGCTCATCACCCTCCAGGTGACCCTGTACAGCGCGGTCCTCGGCCTGGCCGGCGGCATCCTGATCGCCCTCGGCCGGCTCTCGGGCAACGCGGTGCTGCGGACCGTGAGCTGGACGTACGTGTGGCTGCTGCGCTCCGTGCCGCTGATCGTCGTCCTGCTCTTCCTCTACAACCTCAGCGCCCTCTATCCGACGCTCAGCATCGGGGTGCCCTTCGGGCCCGCCTTCTTCACCTTCGACGAGTCGCGGCTGGCCACCGACATCGTGGTCGCGGTGGTGGGCCTGGGGCTGAGCGAGGCGGCGTACGCGGCCGAGATCGTCCGGGCCGGCGTGCTCTCGGTCGACCAGGGCCAGCACGAGGCGGCGGCGGCCCTGGGGCTGCCCCGCCGCCGCCAGTTCACCCGGATCGTCTTCCCCCAGGCGCTCCGCTCCATCGTCCCCTCGTACGTCAACCAGCTGATCGGGCTGCTCAAGGCCACGTCCCTGGTCTTCTACGTCTCCCTGCTCGACCTGTTCGGCTCGGTACAGAGCCTGGCCAGCACCTATCCCGGTGACGTGGTGCCACTGCTGGTGGTGGCGACCGTCTGGTACGTGATCCTCACCAGCCTGGTCTCCGTCGTCCAGTTCCACGTCGAACGCCACTACGCCCGCGGCGCGCTGCGGGCCGTACCACCCACCCCCCTCCAGCGGGCCCGCGCCGGCCTGCGCGACCTGCGGCTCCGCCTCCGGCAGGAGACGGCGCCGTGACCCCGTCCGCACGAACCAGAAGGAACCCCATGCGAAGCCGCTCCACCCTGCGCGCCAGACTCGTCCGCGGCCTCGGCGCGACGACCGCCACCGCCGCCCTCGCCGCCGGACTCACCGCCTGCGGCGGCGACGCGCAGGCCGACGCCGCGGCCCCCGGGAAGGTGACCATCGGCGCCGTCTCCAACGGGGCCGCCCACCAGAGCGAACTGTCCGTCCCCGTCGTCGAGTCCCTGCGCGCCCAGCTCCCGAAGGCCGTCCGCGACCGCGGCGAACTCGTCATCGGCGTCGGCGCCCTGCCCGCGGGCTTCCCGCCGCTCGCCTACGTCGGCACCGACCAGAAGACCCTCACGGGCGCGGAGCCCGACCTCGGCCGCCTGGTCGCCGCCACCCTGGGGCTCAAGCCCGTGGTCAAGAACTCCACCTGGGAGAACCTCTTCGTCGGCGTCGACAGCGGCAAGGTCGACGCGGCCTTCTCCAACGTCACGGTCACCGAGGAACGCAAGAAGAAGTACGAGTTCGCCACCTACCGCAAGGACAACCTGGCCTTCGAGGTGCTGAAGGAGAACCCCTGGAACTTCGGCGGCGACTACCACAACCTCGCGGGTAAGACGGTGGCGGTCAGCAAGGGCACCAACCAGGAGAAGATCCTGCTGGAGTGGCAGACCAGGCTCCGGTCCGAGGGCAAGGACGTCGAGGTCAAGTACTTCCCCGACCCCAACAGCGTCTACCTGGCGCTGAGCGGCAAGAAGATCGACCTCAGCTTCGGGCCGAACCCCTCCATCGCCTACCACATCACGCAGACCGCGGGCGGCAACGCCCCCACGCGCAACGCCGGTTCGTTCTCCGGGGCCGGGGAGAGCCTCCAGGGGCTGATCGCCGCCACGGCGAAGAAGGACAGCGGACTGGCCAAGCCGCTGGCCGAAGCCGTCAACCACCTGATCAGGAACGGCCAGTACACGCAGCTGCTGGCCGCCTGGAACCTGTCGAACGAGGCCGTCACCAGCTCCGAGGTCAACCCGCCCGGCCTGCCGCAGACCGCCTCGTGACCACGGACCCGGGCACCGCCGCGCGCACCGCGCTCCCCGCGCACGTCCTGGACAACGCGGCGTGGGCCTCGCTGTGCGGCGCCCACTCCGCCTTCGCCGAGCACCCGGGCGGAGCCGCGCCCGGCTCGTCCCGCGCCGCCCGGTACGGCCCGGAGGTCGCGCCCTTCGCCGCTCTCGCCGATCCGGCCGATCCGCGTTCCTGGGCCGACCTGGCCGAGCTGACCGGCCCGGGCCAGATCGCCGCGCTCGCCGGGGTGTTCACCCCGCCCGAGGGCTGGGAGACCGTCGCCTCCGTCGAGGGGGTCCAGCTGGTCGACACCTCGCTGCGCGCCGAACCCCTGCCGGAAGCGGTCCGCCTGGGGCCCCGCGACGTACCGGAGATCCTCGACCTGATCGAGCTCACGAAGCCCGGCCCGTTCCTGGCGCGCACCGTCGAGCTGGGCACCTACCTCGGCATCCGGCACCGGGGCCGGCTGGTCGCCATGGCCGGGGAGCGGCTGCGCCCGCCCGGCTGGACCGAGATCAGCGCGGTGTGCACCCGTCCCGGATACCGGGGGCGGGGCCTGGCGACCCGGCTGGTGCGCGCCGTGGCCGCGGGCATCCGGGAGCGGGACGAGGTGCCGTTCCTGCACACCTCGGCGGCCAACACGGGTGCGGTCCGGCTCTACGAATCGATCGGTTTCACCGTGCGCCGGCGGCCTTTCTTCATGGCGGTCCGGGTCCCGGGCAACACACCTGCCAAACGCACTTAACGTTCCTGTCGTTGTACGGGCCCGGGATCGGGCGTAGCGTCGACGGAAAGATCTTTCCCGCGCGGCGCCGCGCCTTTTCCGTTCCCCCGTACGGCCGATCAGGAAGGCTGAATTCTCCGTGCCCGAACTCCATTTCGTCCTTGAAGCGGTGGCCACGTGAAGTTCCTGGCCATCACCCTGATCGCGGATTCCGCGGATCCGGTGACCGGCGCGCCCGTCCCCACGCGCGAACGGTTCCGGGAGGTCGTGGCCGCGGCCCGGCTGGCGGAATCGCTCGGCTTCGACGGATTCGGGGTGGGTGAGCGCCACGAGCGTCCGTTCCTGTCCTCCTCGCCGCCGGTGCTGCTCTCCCACATCGCCGCGCTGACCCACCGGATCCGGCTGTTCACCGCCGTCACCACCCTGAGCCTGCTCGATCCGGTGCGCGCGTACGAGGACTACGCGACGCTCGACCACCTCTGCGACGGGCGCCTGGAGCTGATGATCGGCAAGGGCAACGGTACGGCGCAGCGGGAGCTCTTCCACGTGACCCCCAAGGACCAGTGGGAACGCAACACCGAGGGCTACGAGCTGTTCCGGCGGATCTGGCGCGAGGACGAGGTGACCGCCGAGCCGCGCTTCCGCCCCGCCCTGGCCGGGGCGGAGGTGCTGCCGCGCCCGTACCAGCGGGACCTGCGCATCTGGCACGGCAGCGCCACCAGCCGGGAGTCCGTCGATCTCGCCGCACGCCACGGGGACCCGCTCTTCTCCGCGAACGTCACCCACCCCATCGGCCCCTACGCCGAGCTGATCCGGCACTACCGGGAGCGCTGGGAGCACTACGGGCACGATCCGGCGCACGCGGTCGTCGGCGCGGGCACGGCCGGCTACCACGCGGCCCCGACCTCACAACAGGCGGCCCGGGCCTACCGGCCGGCGTTCGCCCGCTACCTCGACGCCCACGAACGGCAGGGGCTGGCTCCGGTGTTCCCGACGCTGGAGGACTTCATCGAGCGCAGCTCGGCGCTGATCGGCAGCCCCCAGCAGGTGATCGAGAAGGTCCACCGCTACCACGAGGAGTTCGGCCACACCGTCTTGCACCTGCAGGCCGAGCCGGGCGGACTCGACCCGGCGGGGCACCGCGCCTCGCTCGAACTCTTCCAGTCGGACATCGCGCCGGTCCTGCGGCGCGAGATCCCCGACCCGCCCTTCCCCGACCGCTGAGGCACGGGCCCCGGCCGCCGCCGGGGCCTTTCGCGCGTGGTGGCGGGCGAAGACGACGAGGCGCAGGACCGCGAACCGGGCGACACCGGCGAGCGCGGAGGCAGTGAGGTAGACGGCCTGCTCGACGGGCGCACCGGGCTCCGTCACGAGGCGGCGCAGGATGAGCATCGCGACGCAGGTGACGGCGTACGCGGCGGCCGCGGACCCGGCGGACTGCGTGTGCTGGCGCCAGGTCGCACGGCCGCCGGCGCCGAAGGTGAAGCGGGCGTGCAGTTCGGTGGCCAGGAGCGTGGACGCCGCGGTGATCAGGGCGTTGGCCAGCACCCAGGGCATCCGGGAGCCGAGGGCCGCCACCGCGAAGCTGGAGGCGAGGCCCACTCCCCCGCCGAAGAGCACGAAGCGGGCGAACGCGGCGAGAGTGCCGGTGGCCGACTGCTTCCGGTTCAGTGCCGCTGCCTCCATGACCCCACCCCTTTGAACCCGAACCGACGTTTCCGATGACCGAAACGCTACGTTGCATTCATGAGGTAGGCAATGTGAATGTCGCGGATGTGCTGCATTTTTGCAGGTCAACGCAGTCAAATCGTTGCACTGGAGCAGAATCTAACGCAACAGACAAGGCGTTCGTTGCAATAGCCTGACGATGAACGCTACAGGGGGCCGTGCCGGGACCGCCCTGCCGGGCGACGCCGCATCACCCGTTCGGACCGATTTCGCGCGCGCGACCCGGGTAGGGGATGGCCCGTCCCACCCCGAGCGGCATACCGGAGGTATCCGTGCCCGACATGAACGGCCCCTACAAGCCCGGCACCCCGTGCTGGATCGACCTGATGGTCCCCGACCAGCAGGCCGCCCTCGACTTCTACTGCGACCTGTTCGGGTGGCAGGGCGAGGTCGGCCCGCCGGAGACGGGCGGCTACGCCGTCTGCACCCTCAAGGGCAAGCCGGTGGCGGGCATCATGAAGGCGATGAACCCGGACGGGACGGTCCCGGACCCACTGCCGCCGACGGTGTGGACGACGTACCTGGCGACGGACGCCATCGACTCCACCGTCAAGTCCGTCACCGACGCGGGCGGCACGGTCATGATGGGCCCGATGGACGTCATGGACCTCGGCCGGATGGCCGTGATCGCCGACCCGGCCGGCGCCGTCGTCGGCCTGTGGCAGCCCGGCACCTTCGACGGCGCGGGCATCGTCAACGAGCACGGCGCGCTGATCTGGAACGAGCTGACCACCCCCGACCTGCCGGGGGCGTCCGCGTTCTACTCCTCCATCCTGCCCGTCACCACGCACCGCTCCGAGATGCCGGGCGCCGAGGACTACATCGAGTTCCAGGTCGCCGGCCGCGCGGTGGGCGGGATGATGGACATGAGCAAGCTGCCGCCGGGCGTACCGCCGCACTGGCAGCCGTACTTCCACGTGGACAGCGTGGACGACGTCCAGGCGGCCGCCGTCCGCGCGGGCGCCACGGTCCTCGCCCCGGCCTTCGACATGGTGGCGGGCCGCATGGCGGTCCTCGCCGACCCGCAGGGCGGCGCGTTCTCCGTCATCACGGCGTCGATGCAGGAGGATCCCGCCTGACGCGCGGCGAGCCTTCGCGGGGGGGGGCGGCGTCCCGGACGCCGCCCCCTCGGCCGAGGCTCCCCCCGGCTTATTCGGGGCGGGCGAAGCGGTGGGCGGCCCACAGGAGGGCCAGGACGCCGATCGTGAGGAGGCCAGCCGCCTCAAGGCCGAGCGGGGGCCGGTGGCCGAACCATTCGATGCCCGTCGCGGCCGCCCGCTGCGGTTCCCGGACCGCGATGGAGCGGCGCAGCAGGTCGACACCGTAGGCGAGCGGGTTCCCGGCGGCCAGGGTCCGGGCCCAGCCCGGCAGGTTCTCCAGCGGGAAGAAGCCGCCGGAGAGGAAGAGCAGCGGCATCATCACCAGGCCGAGCAGCATGTGGAACATCTCGGGGCGCGCCAGGCTCACGGCCAGGGCCAGGGCCAGGGCGGTGATGGTGAAGGAGACCAGCACCAGGCCGGCCGACAGCAGGGCCAGCAGGAGCGGATCGTAGGGCAGGCCGACGGCCCCGGCGAGGACGAGCAGCACGGCGCCCTGGACGGCGGCGACCACGGTGCCGCCGGCGCAGACGCCCAGCAGGAGGGTGGAGCGGCGCACCGGCGCCATCAGCAGCTCGCGCAGGTAGCCGCTCTGCCGGTCGGTGATCAGCCGGATGCCCACCATGATCGCCGGGCCCTGCACCGTCATCATCAGCATGCCGGGGAACAGATAGGTCTGGTAGCCGACGCCCAGCGCCGCGTCGGGGATCAGGGCGGCCAGTCCGCCTCCGAGGATGAAGAGGTAGAGCACCGGCTGGATCAGCATCAGCGCGGTGTGGACGCGCTGGTGCGCCAGGCGCAGCAGATCGCGGTGGACGAGGGCGTGGACGGCCCGCAGTTCGCGCCGCAGGCGGTCCGGCGGCGGGAGCCGCGAGGCGTCGGGGTCCTGGGCCCGGGCCCGCACGGCGGACGTGGTCATGGGCCCTCCTCACGGGCGGGCGCGGGGCGTGCGCCGTGGATGCTGCGGCCGGTGTGGTGGAAGAAGACGTCATCCAGCGTCGGCGGGGTCGCGGTGGCCGCGTGGACGGGGATTCCGTGGTCCGCGAGGGCCGCGCACAGCCGCGGGATCCAGGAACCGCCGTCGGGCACGCGCAGGGCGATGCCCTCGCCGTCCAGCGTCGTGCGGGTGCCCGGTGGGGCGGCCCCCTGTACGATCTCGCGCGCCGCCGGGTCGTCACCGGTGCGCAGCACCACCCGGTCGTCGCCGATCGCGGCCTTCAGCGCGTCGGGGGTGCCCTGGGCCACCAGGCGGCCGCGGTCGATGATGGCGAGGCGGTCGCAGTTCTCCGCCTCGCCCAGGTAGTGGGTGGTGACGAAGAGCGTGGTGCCCTGGCGGTCGCGCAGGGCGCGCAGGTGCTCCCAGACCTGGGCGCGGGCGTGCGGGTCGAGTCCCGTGGTCGGCTCGTCGAGGAAGAGGATGCGCGGCTCGTGCAGCAGGCCGCGGGCGAGTTCGAGGCGCCGGCGCATGCCGCCGGACAGGGTGCGTACCGGGGAGCGCCGCCGGTCGGCCAGGGCGACGGCCTCGAGCGTCTCGGTGGCGCGACGGCGGGCGTGGCGCCGGCTCATGCCGTAGAGGCGGGCGTGGATGTGGAGGTTCTGCTCGGCCGTCAGGTCCATGTCCAGGGCGCTGTGCTGGAAGAGCATCCCGACCTGCCGTCGTACCCGGTCGGGCCGGCCGAGCACGTCGGCGCCGGCCACGGTGGCATGGCCGGCGGTGGGCCGGGCCAGGGCGCAGAGGAGGGCGATGGTGGTGGACTTCCCCGCGCCGTTGGGGCCGAGGAAGGCGAAGCTCTCGCCCTGGTGTACGTCCAGGTCCAGGCCGCGCACGGCGTGGGTGACGGTGCCGTCCGGGCCCGGGTAGCTCTTGACCAGGCCGCGCGTGCTGATGGCGTACGCCGTCCCCGGCAGCGGCCGCGTTGCGCCCGGGTCCGTGGGGGCGGCGGCCGGGAGGTCGGCCCGGGCGGGGGCTTGGTCGCGGGCGGGTGGCTGCATGGGCGGTCCTCGTCTGCGGTGCGGGGTCTGCGGACTCGGGCGGGCGGCGGGGAGCCGGGCGCGGCCGTGGCCGTGCCCGGCTCCCCTGTGGAGCGGGTGTGCGCTCCGGCCGGCGGCGCCGCTGTGGGCGGCCGCCGGCCGGAGGTCCTCAGTCCCTCATCGGCTCGCTCCCCGACGGGCGGGCGGTACGGGGTTCCGTCCGCACACGGGGGCCCTCACCCGGTGTTTCCCCGACACGGCGCTGGTCGTCGGGGCGGCCGGGCGGTGGCGGAGCCGGAGGGGCCCCGTCGCCGGTCAGGCGCAGCTGATGCCCACACAGACGGTGTTGAGGATGGTCAGGACGCCGACGCAGACGCAGGTGTCGGCGAAGGCGCCGTCGGCGCCGACCGGGTCGGTCTCGGGAAGGGCGTGCAGGTCGGCCAGCAGTTCGAAGTCGCGGGTCTCCATGGCTTTCTCCTTCTCTGTGGTGTGGCGGCAGGTTCCCTGCCGCTCAGCCCGGCTGCCGGATGGTCCAGAGCCGGGAGTCCGTGTGGCGGGTCCTCAGGAGGAACGCGAGGATGCCCGCGCTGCCGTCGCTCCAGCTCGTCGAGACGTCCCCGTACTCGGTGGGGAAGACGACGTGGCCGTCGCGGTGGGCCCGTTCGGAGGCGATGAGGCGGGCCAGGTCCTCGGCCATCGCCCGGTAGGCGGGGTCCTCGGTGGCCGAGGCCAGGTCGAGGAGGAAGTCCCCGTTGCCCGCCAGCCCGTGGCACTGGGCGAGGGGGGCGCGCGGGGCGCGCTCCACGACGGCCCGGGCGGCGCCACGGGCGAGTTCGCCGTAGCGGTCGTCCCCGGTGGCCTGCCAGAGCCGGACCAGGAACGTGCCGATGCCCGCCGCGCCGTGGCACCAGTAGGGGGCCGTGGGCACGTCTCCGGCCTGCGTCGGCCACTGGACCGCCCCGCCGACCCGGACGGCGGCGGCCACCAGCTCCTCGCCGGCCGCCCGGGCCAGGTCGAGGTGGTCCGTGCGGTCCGTGACGGCCGCGGCTTCGAGCAGGAAGTACCCGATGCCGGAGGTTCCGTGGGCGAAGCCGAGGTAGCGTTTGCCGGCCTCCGAGGCGAGGGCGGATTCCGCGGGGACGGGCCAGCTCACGCCGGAGGGCGCGGGCCGCGCGGCGGCGGCGAGCCGGTCTGCGGCGTCGGTGACGAGTCCGGCGAACCGGGGGTCGCCGGTGCGGTGCCACAGGTGGGCGGCAGCCAGTCCGCTGCCGGCCTGGCCGTGGGTGATGTCGTGGCTGAGCGTGGGTTCCTGCGGGGCCAGGGCGAGGGCGATCGCGTGGTCCGCGAGGGCGCGGTCCTCGACGGCGCGTGCGGCCTCGTACAGGGCCCAGGCGGTGCCCCGTCCGCCGAAGTGCAGGCCGGGGCGGGCGGAGCGGGTGTCCGTCCGGTCCGCGATCCAGCGGCCCGCGGTGGATATGGCCTCGGGCAGGCGCGGGTCCGCGGTCAGCCGGAAGTACCGGGTCAGGACGGCCAGTACACCGGCCGCGCCCTGCTGGACCGTACAGGGGTCCGTCTCTCCGGCCTTGGTGGACACGGGCCACAGCCGCGGCGCGTCCTTCGGGGTCATCGAGTCGAGGAGGTGGTTGACGATGCCCTCCACGGCGGCGCGCGGCGCATCGGGCGTCGCCCCGGGCGGCGGGACGGAGGCGGGTCGTCGCGGCGGCCGCGTCCGGCCCGTTTCCGGCTGCGTCCGGCCCGTCCCCGGCTGCGTCCGGCCCGTCCCGCGCAGGACCGCGCGGGCGGCGGCCGGGTCCCAGCGGTCGGCCGGGTCCTCCCTCATCAGTCCGAGGATCATCCCGGGCAGGCCGTCGGGCAGCGGGAAGACGGCGCCGGCGGCGGCCAGCCAGTCGGCGAGCCGCTCGTCGGCGGTGCGGCCGGCGGGCTGCTCGGGCAGCTGGTGGGGCACCTTGCCCATGAGGACGAGGCAGACGGTGGCGCCGAGGCTGTAGTAGTCGGCCGTCGGGGAGACGGGGGCGTCCGCCAGGCGTTCGGGGGCGCTGAAGCCGGGGGTGCCCACCGTCGTGGGGAGGGCGGAGTCGCCCTTCAGGACGGCGAGTTCGAGGTCGATCAGGCGCAGTTCGCAGTCCGGGCGCACCATGATGTTGCCGGGGGTGAAGTCCCTCAGGACGCAGCCGTGTGCGTGGGCGGCTGCCAGGAGGTCGATCAGGCGGCCCGCCTGAGTGAGGGCGTCGGCGCGGTAGCGTTCGGCGCCGACGTCGCGGAAGTGCTCGGCGACCCAGTTGCGCAAGGGGAGGCCCGGTATCTCCTCCTGGGCGAGGAACAGGTGCCCGGCGTGCTCGAACATCGCGAGGGGTTCCGGAGCCAGGCCGGTGCCGCCGAGCTCCTCCAGGGCCCGGGCCTCGGCGCGCAGCCAGTCCCGGACGTCGCGGCCCGAAGCGTCGCTCTCCACGTGCGGGCGGGCCTCCTTGATGACCACCGGCGCGCCCGTGGTGACGTCCGTACCCCGGTAGACGCCGCCCTTGTTGGTGTGCCGGATCGCCTCGCGGACCGAGAAGCGGCCGCCGAGCAGGACCGGGTCCTTCGCCGCCTCCCGTGGGGGGCGCGGGGCCGGTACCGATGCGGGGAAGGGGCTGACCGCCCAGGGCGGGGGCGCGTACCGGCCGGCGCGTACGTCCTCGACGGGGTTGCCGTCGGGGTCCTCGATGTACCAGACCAGCAGTCCCTCGTCGGAGAGCCGGCGCCGGCCGACGAAGGCGCCGTAGCGGTAGTGGACCAGGCTGTTCGCGGCGTAGGGCTGGTCGGAGAGGATCCGGGGGCCGTCCAGACCCGCCGTGGCCGTGTGCAGTGCCGACGCGATCCGGGCCGCCTCGGCGTCGGAGCCCGGGTAGACGGTGATGAACTTGCCCGAGCTTCCCCGGGGCGTGGCACGGGAGTTGAGGGCGCTCACCTGGTCCAGGGAGCGGGCGAACTTGAACACCGGCCCCTCCCTCAGCAGCACGCCGAGGGCGCGGCTGAGGACGGCCGGGGCGGAGGCGGCGGTCGCCGAGACGTGGAGTTTCCAGCCCTGCTCGGGCAGGGTCGTGGAGGGGGGCGTGAGGCGGCACCACATGTCGTCCGTGTCGGTGGTCCAACGCGCGCCTTCGCCCGTGGAGTCCAGTGCCTGTCGGAGGATTTCTTCGAGGTCGACTTCGGTTGCGTGGCTGGTCATGCCCGTCCCTCTCAACGGCGAGGACCGCTGGTTGGAATATGCCTTCGGTAAGGAAAAACGTACAACCGGGGCTCGGTGGGAGTCAGTCTGTCCGGCGAGCGCACGGTGTCGTTGACAGTCCGGATGGGGTCAACCGGCGCGGAAAGGAAGTGCGTGGATGGTGCGCGCGGTGGTGACGCACCGGCGGCCGTTCGGCGTTGCTCCGGAGGGGCTCCGGGGAAGGGAGGCTCACCGGTCTCGATGGGATGTCCGGGGTCTGTGCGAACGCTTCGGTGTTCGTGTTCCGCGAGGGACGCTAGCAGCGCCTCGCTCACGTCCCACAGCTTTCCCGGTCCATCGGCCGCGGTAAAGAGTTCGATTCCGCCATGCGACCAACCAGCTACGGAATGCGACCGGTGGTCCAGACATGACGGTCGATCAGGCGGCTGAGCTGCGCACCGGCGAAGAGGTTGAAACGTCAAGGAAGGGTGCGGGCGCCCCGGAATCGGCTCAAACTGGCGAGCGAGCCGCTCCGGGGCGCCGCCGGGCGTCAGCGGGGACCGGACAGACCGGTGCGCTCCAGCGCGCGCAGCACGGCCTCGCGGTCGGCCGCCGTGTACTCCTGCGCGCCCTCGAGCGCCGCCTCGATCTCCGCGGCGGTGACGCGGTAGGCCTCCGCCGCCTCCATCAGCCGCTGCGCGCACTCCCGGGGCACGCCCCGGTCGGAGTACACGAGGCGGTTCACGGCCTCGGCGCGGACCGCGTAGCGCCTCATGCCGCAGTCGAGGCCGTCGTCGCTCAGTCCCGCCGGGTAGGGCGCGCGGGCCCAGGTGCCGTCCTCGTACCAGTAGACGCAGCCGAGTTCCCAGCCTTCCAGGAGAGACCGCAACCGCTCGAACGGCAGCCACTCCGGCGCCTGCGCCAGCATGTCGATCGCGGGCTCGTGCCACTTGACCCCGCTGGACTCGTCCTCGCCGTAGAGCACGTAGCGGCCCTCTCCCCTCGGCGCGAGGGTCCACCAGGTACAGCCGCCGTCGTCGAGGTGCAGTCCCTCTTCGTCGATCCAGGCACCGCTGCGGTGGACGAAGGGGGTGTTCTCCCCCTCCTCGTCGGCCTCCAGTACGGCGGCCAGCGCCCAGCGGGCCCAGAGCAGTCCGGCCGCCGGCAGGTCCTCGGGCCGGCCCGGCCTCTCGATCTCCACGCGCTGCCACTCCCTCGTTCCCCGTACCGTGCCTCCCCATGATCGCAGGACGGGGCCGGGGGCCCACGTCCGGGCGGGTGTTTCAGTGCAGGAGGCTCCCCTCCCGCCGGGGCGCGGGAACCCCCGCCCGCCCGGCACCTGTGGGGGACACCGGGGCGCGGACCAGGTGCCCAGGGAGATCTCCGCCGTGATCCCCGGCCCGAATCCGGCCAGGAGTCCGCGCGCTCCGGCCTGCGGGCCGCCTTCGGCGAAGAGCCGGGCCAGGGCGTCGAAGACGACGGAGCTGGCGATGTTGCCGCCCGGGTAGGCCGTCACGAAGTCGTGGGGCCGGTTGACGGCGGCCCCGCCAGCGGCGCAGCCCAGCTGGGCGATGGGCAGCTGCCGGGTGCCGGGCCGCATTCCCATGGTGTTGATCAGGTGGGCGGTCATCGACGGCATCATGAAGCCGGTGCAGGAGACGTAGACGAGCATGTCGATGTCGCGGGCGCCGAGCCCGGCGTGCGCGAGCGCCCCTTCGATCACGTCCGGGAGGCGCCGCTTGGCCTCCTTCTCGTAGAGGAGGTTGCGGGCTTCGAAGCCCTGGTGGCGCAGGGTCTGTTCCAGTGGCCGCACGAGGCGGCGGGTGCGTACCCCGGTGTTGGTGATCAGGCGCAGCACCAGGTCCAGCTGCGGGTGTCCGGCGAGCACGGTCCGGGCGGTGTCCAGGGTCTCCTCGGCGGTGACCACGTGTTCGGGGACGGCCACCTCGGGGCGGCAGAGGGTCGCCATCGCGCTCACCACGCGACCGGCAGGGCGAGGGGGTGGCGCCAGATCGACCGGGTGTTCCAGCGGATCTCCTCGGCGGGCACCGCCAGGCGCAGCCCGGGGAAGCGGGACAGGAGTGCGCCGACGGCGGTGCGCAGCATCAGGCGGGCCAGGTGCGAGCCGAGGCAGTGGCGCATGCCCCAGCCGAACGTCATGTGCGGGGCCGGGCGGGGTGGGCCTGGAGCCGGGCGAGGTGCGCGGGATGGGTGAGGAGGGTGTAGACGATGTTGGAGATGTCGTAGGTGGTGGTGTCGTGCCCGCTGACCATCAGCAGCTGTGCCAGGACGGCGAGTTCGGCGTCGCGCAGCTCCTGTCTGGCGGTGACGGCCGCGTCGCGCGCCTCGGGGGCCATCGTCATCATGGCGACGGCCCGTCCGCGCAGCCGGGGCCGGTCCCCGGCCGGGATTTCGAGGAGTTCGCAGATGGTCTCCAGCGGCAGCCGGTCCGCCAGGTGCAGGGCCACGTCGGCTCCGGGCCCCTCGGCCTCCATCGCCGAGAGGAGGGCGTCCACCCGCTCGCGCACCCAGGGGCCCATCCGGTCCAGCTGGCGGGGGCCGAAGGCCTGGGTGACCAGCCGGCGGACCCGGGCCAGGATCAGGCTCCAGTGCCACGTCGTGGCGGAACATATGGGTCTGACTCACATGATGATCAAACGACCGTTGCGGTGATCACCGGCCCCGTGACGGGAGCGGGGCGGGGTCCAGGGCCTCGGTGAGCCGGCGGCGCAGGAGGGGGCCGAGCCCGCGGTCGACCCGGCGGTTCAGTACGGCGGCCAGCAGCAGGGAGAAGAGGAGGCCCGCGGCGACCGAGGGGAGCAGGCCGAGGGACGGGAGGACCTTGAGGACGCCGCGGCTGACGGGTATGCCCACGCTCTGGTGGACCAGGTAGAACGGGTAGGTCAGCGCGCCGGCGTAGACGAGGGGACGCCAGGAGAGGTGGCGCAGCCGGCTGAGTGCGGCCAGGGCGAGCAGGACCAGGAAGCCGGTGAGGACGCTCGCGCTGACGGTCCAGTTGGACGTGGGGTGCGTGGCCACCCGGTCGTCGAGGACGGTCAGGGTGTAGCACCAGGCGAAGCCGGTCAGCAGCCACAGAAGCAGGTTGGGGCCGAAGCGGTGCATGAGGTGGCAGGCGATGCCGGCCACGAAGAGTCCCGCGTACTGGCTCAGCAGGAGTTCGTCCAGGACGGTGGAGTCCAGTTCGCGGCCCACGGCCGCGAGGACCAGCCAGAGGAACCCGAAGGCCACGACGCGCAGGTAGGTCAGGCCGGTCAGCAGGAGGGCGCCCATGAGCAGGTAGAAGCGGGCTTCCACCCACAGGGTCCAGGCGACGCCGGCGGTGAGGTCCACGCCGAGCGGGCCCGGGATCATCGTCAGGTTGCCGAGGGTGGTGCGCAGGTCCGTGGGTGCCCCGGACCGCTGTCCGGCGAGCACGGTGACGGTGCCCATCGCGACGACGATCAGCACCACCGCCCAGTACAGCGGGAAGAGGCGGGCGATGCGGGAGACGGCGAACTGCGCGGGGGTGCGCCCCCAGCAGCTCATGCAGATGACGAAGCCGCTGATCAGGAAGAACGCCTCGACTCCGAGCCAGCCGTAGCCGCTGAGGGCGTGCAGGAGCGGCGCGGCCTGCGGCAGGTCGTGCTGCTCGCCCCAGAAGCGGGGGGTCGGGGTGCCCAGGTAGTGGTACGCGGCCACCGCGACGGCGGCGAGCAGCCGCAGGCCGTCGATGGCGGCCAGGCGCCCTCCCCCGTCCGGCGCCTGCGCCGCTCTCGCTCTCGCGGCCCGGCCGGGGCGGAGCGTGGTGCGGGCGGCTTCACGGAGTGCGGACTCGGGCATGGGAGCTCCTGTGGCGGGGCGGCCGTTGACGGAGGGCCGCCGGTGGGGAAGGAGGAGGGCACACCGCATCCGGACCACCGGGCGACGGACGCGGAGCGGGACGAGAAGAGAGGGAGCGAGACGGGGTGGGGCGGGGCGGGGTGTGCGGTGGCGGGGCGCGGGGGCGGCGAGGGGCCCGGGGGCCGGTGGTCAGGCCGGGTTCGGGGTGTCGGAGCCGCTGCCGCGGTGGATGCGCAGGGCCACGGCGGCCACGGCGACGGCGCCCGCGGTCGTCAGGACCTCCTCGGTGCCCACCCAGCCCGAGAAGTACAGCGTGGCGAGGAGCGGCGCCGCGGCGAAGGCGAGCGCGGCCGTGCTGCGGATCCCCGCGAAGGCCTGGCGGCCCGCCAGGACGAGGGCGGCGGCGAGTGGGACGCCGAACCGCCAGGGCAGGACGAGGCCGAGGCCGAGCGGGTCGGTCACCACCACGGCGGCCACCAGCAGGACGGACCAGGCCACCAGGGCGAGCACGCCCGCCCGGCCGCGTACCCGGGGGGCCGGGCGCAGGTCCGGCGGGCAGGCCAGCGGGAGGGCCGCGATCAGGACGGGCGCGAGCAGGAAGCCGACGAGGTCCCACCGTAGTTCGAGCGGCAGGTGCCGGATGGGGAGGAGGAAGCTCACCGAAGCGGCCGCGGCCCCGGCCGTCGAGCACAGCACACCGGGTATGTAGGAGCGGCCGGCCAGGGCGACGACCGCTCCGATCAGGGTCAGCAGGAAGCCGCCGTTCATCAGGGTCACGAGCGGCGCCGCGCTGCCGGCGGTCCCCGCCATGCGCATGACGTACCAGTCGCCGGCGGTGCCGATGAGGTTGAAGGCGGCGTACGCGGCGGTCGTGGCCAGGGCGAAGGGGGCGGCGCAGGCGGAGAGGCGGCCTCCGGCGTGCGCGGAGCCGATCCCGAGGCGCAGCCGCAGGGCGTGCGCGACGACGTCGGCGGCTTCGCGGAGGCGGGCGCGCGGGCCCGCCCCTTCGGTCGCCTCGCGGTAGGCCTCGGCCATCTCGTCGCCGAACGCGCGCCGGAAGCCGGGCGGGTACAGCCGCAGCAGCACGGGGTTCACGCGGTGGCCGCCTTGCCGTTGACGCCCAGCCGCCGGGTCGCCTCGCGCGCGGTGGCCGCGATCCGCTCGGCCTCGGCGGCCAGGGCCGCACGCCCGGGCGGGGTGAGGGCGTAGGTGCGCCGCAGCCGGCTGTCGACGACCTCCTCACGGTGGACCTCGATCAGCCCCTGCTGCAACAGGCGCTCCAGCGCGCCGTACAGCGTGCCGGTCCGCATCTTCACCCGGCCGCCCGAGATGGCCTCCACCTCGCGCGCGATCGCGTAGCCGTGGCGTGGTTCGTCCGCGAGCGCGGTGAGGAGGAGCAGGGTCGGTTCCTGCATCGCACGATCACTCATGTGATCACTATATGTCAGTCACCGGCATATGCAGTCAGGGGGCCTGATGACCCGTGAGGTCGCCGGCGAGGGCGTGCGGCGCGCCGCCGGCCGGGCCCATCGCGTGGATCTCGGCGGCTTCGGCGCTCCGGCGGAACATCGCCTCCTCGTAGGCGGTCAGCGCGGCCTCGACGTCGTCGGGGCGGGCGGCGAGGGCCCGGCCGAGTTCGGCTCCGTCGAGCAGGGCCAGGTTGGCGCCTTCGCCGTTCGGGGGCGCGAGGTGGGCGGCGTCGCCGAGCAGGGTCACTCCCGGGACCCGCTCCCACCGGTGCCCCGGGGGCAGGGTGTGGAAGGGGCGCAGGAGCGGGGCGGTGTCGGTGTCGGTGATCAGCGACCTGAGTTCCGGCGCCCAGCCGTCGAACTCCCGCGCGATCCGGGCGGTGGCGGTGGCGGCGTCGGTGAAGTCGAGGGCGGCGAACCAGTCCTGCGGTTCGGTCAGCCCGATGTAGGCGTGCAGGGTGGCGCCGCTCTCCCGGTGCGCGAAGATCTCCCGGCCGCCCTGGCCGTGCGCGATCATCGACCCGCCGCCGACGGCCTTCGCTGCGGCGGGGTGGCGGGTGTCCGCCTCGAACAGGTAGGTCTCGACGACCGACGTGCCGGCGTATTCGGGCGTGGCGGAGGTGAGCAGCGGCCGCACCCGTGACCACGCGCCGTCCGCGCCGACCAGCAGGCCGGTGGTGAGGGTGGTGCCGTCGGCGAAGGCGAGCTCGTGGCGGCCGCCGCCCAGGGGGCGGGTGCCGGTGACCTTGCGTCCCCACCGGACGGTGCCGGGCGGGAGGGAGTCGAGCAGGATCCGCCGTAAGGCGCCGCGCTCGACCTCGGGGCGTCCGCCGGTGCCGTCGTCGGCCTGGTCGAACAGGACGGTACCGTCCCGGTCGAGGACCCGCATGGCCTGGTGGCCCTCCAGGACGATGGAGTGGAACGCGTCCGTCAGGCCGGCCGCCTCGATGGCGAGCTGCCCGTTGTAGTCGTGGATGTCGAGCAGCCCGCCCTGGGCGCGCGCCGAGGGGGAGGTCTCGGCCTCGTGGACCGTGACCGGGATGCCGTGGAGGTGCAGGACGCGGGCCAGCGCCAGTCCGCCGAGCCCCGCGCCGATGACGGTGACGGGTATGTGCATGGTGACTCCTTCGGGATCGGGCCGCCCCGTGGAGGGGCAGCCGTCTCCGCAAAGGTGTCAGGACCGGCCGACGAACCGCCGACAGCGGACCCACGGCCCCGACAGGACGCCGACGGCCCGCCCGTCCCGGCCGGGTCCGCCCGCCGCTGTGCGCGACCTGCGTCGGCGCGCCGTACTCCGGCGCCGGGCGCGGCTAGGGGGTGGGGAGGAAGTCGGCCACGAGGGTGGCGAAGTCCTCCGGGGGGAGGATGCGGATGCCCAGGTCTTCGGCCTTGGTGCGCTTGGAGCCCGCCTTCTCGCCCGCCACCAGGAGGGTGGTGCGCTTGGACACCGACGACGACGCCTTTCCGCCGGCCCGCTCGATGAGCTCGTTCATCTCGTTGCGGGACAGCGCCGCGAGGGGGCCCGTCATGGAGCCCGTCACCACGACGGCCTGGCCGGTCAGCGGGCCGGCCGCCGCCGGGGCCTCGTCCCCCTCCGGCTCGGCCGCGGGCTTCTGCGGCTCGGTGACCTGCGTGCCGACCCGCTGGGCCCGGAGCTTGTCGAGGAGCGGGGCCAGTTCGGCGAGTTCGGCCGCGATGACGCGGGCCTTCTCGGTGCCGATGCCGTCGACCCCGGCCAGCGCGTCCGCGCCGGCGGCCCGGATCGCCTCCATCGAGCCGAAGTGCGCGGCGATCCGGCGCGACATCGTGCGGCCGGTGCCGCGTACGCCGAGGGCGCAGAACACGCGGTTCAGCGCGGCCCCGCGGGCGGTCTCGATCGCGGCCAGGAGGTTGGCGGCGCTGGTCTCGCCCATCCGCTCCAGACCGAGGAGCTGCTCGTGCGTGAGGGTGAAGAGGTCCGCGATGTCCTTGACCAGACCGGCCTCCACCAGCTGCACCGCCCGCGTGCCTCCGAGGC
The DNA here is from genome assembly GCF_040301925.1 of Streptomyces sp. NPDC000075. Taxonomy (NCBI): domain Bacteria; kingdom Bacillati; phylum Actinomycetota; class Actinomycetes; order Kitasatosporales; family Streptomycetaceae; genus Streptomyces; species Streptomyces sp. NPDC000075. Next base: position 36,137 of record NZ_JBEPFL010000021.1, on the reverse strand, counting down.
CTTCGATGTCGAGCTGGTCCCGGCCGGCCGCGTAGATCACCGAGGCCACGGCCTGGCAGCTCCGGCCCCGCACGCACCGCCACCGCTGCTCGGAGGTGTCGATCGCGTCGCCGCAGCGGGGGCAGGACTCGGGGAAGACGATCCGGCTCTCGGCGCCGGTGCGGGCGTCGGCCAGGGGTGCCTCGACCCGGGGGATCACGTCGCCGGCCCGGTAGACGAACACCTGGTCGCCGATCATGAGGCCGCGCCGGGTGATGTCGGACGGGTTGTGCAGCGTGGCGTAGGTGACCGTCACCCCGTCGATGACCACGGGCTCCAGGACGGCGCGCGGGGCGATGATCCCGGTCCGGCCGACGTTCCACTCCACCGCCAGCAGGCGCGTCACCTTGTGTTCCGCCGCCAGTTTCCGCGCGACCGCCCATCTCGGGGCGCGCGAGCCGTTGCCGGCCTGCCGCTGGTCCTCGGCGGTGTCGGCCTTGACGACGACTCCGTCGATCCCGAACGGCAGGTCGCCGCGCAGGCCGGCGATCACGTCGATGCGTTCCTGTACCCGTTCCAGGGTCTCGTACCGCACCGGGGCGGCGGCCGTGCTCGCGGCCGTGTTCGCGCCGAGCGCCGCCAGGCGCTCCAGCAGGGCGAGGTGGCCGAGGTCGTCCAGGCCGATCGCGCCGTAGGCGAAGAAGGTCAGCTCGATCCGGTACGGGCGGTCCTTGGCGCGCAGGGTTCCGGCCGCCCCGCTGCGCGGGTGGGCGAAGGGCGTGGCCTCGTGGGCGAGCCGGATCCGGTTGGCCTCCTCGAACTGGGCGGTCGTCAGCAGCACCTCGCCGCGCAGCTCGACGTCGACCGGCTCGGTGAGGGCCGGGGGCAGACCGAGGACGGCGTCGGCGGCGTGGGTGATGTCCTCGCCGGCCAGGCCGTCGCCGCGGGTGAGGAGCTGAACGAGCCGGCCGCCCCGGTAGCGGGCGGCCACCGCGAGGCCGTCGAGCTTGGGTTCCACGCACCAGCCGGCCACAGGGTGTCCCAGACGCCGTTCCAGCCCGGCGGCCCACTCGGCGAGCTCGTCGGCGTCGAAGACGTTGTCGAGGGAGAGCATCGGCACCGAATGCGGCACGTCGCCCTGGACGGCCCCGCCCGCCACCTTCCCGGTGGGCGACTCGGCCAGCGCCTCGCCGGGGTGGGCCTCCTCGTAGGCCGCGATGGCGCGCAGCAGCCCGTCGTACTCGTCGTCGCCGAGCGGGGTGGTCCCGTCGCCGTAGTACGCGGCCGACGCCGCCAGGGCGGTGGTCACGGCCTCGGCGTACGCGGAGGGAGAGAGCAGGGCGCTGTTTTCGGTCATGAAGGTCATCATGCTGCCCGGCACTGACAACGCCGCCCGGCCGCCGCCGACATCCGTCGTGAGCTGCGAGAACGCCCCTCGTTCCGCTATGTGGCACGGTTCCCGCCGACCTGCTTCGAGGGGGGTAGTGTCGTCCGGTCACGGACGGCGACCGGCCGTCCCTTCACCCCAGGGGAACCGACATGACTGATCTGAACCCGCTGCGGGCGAGCCTGGCCTCGGGTGAGCACGAGTTCGCCGACACCCTGGCCTTCATCGCCGCGCACTACGAGTACCGGCCGCAGGCCTTCCGCAACGGGGCGCTGGAGAACGCCGCGGGTGAGAACGAGGGCTCCTGCAAGACGCTGGGACTGGCACTGCTGGAAGGGCTGAGCGACCAGGAGGCGCTGCTGGCCTTCGGCGAGCACTACCGCAAGGTGCTGGCGACGCCGGACGACACCGATCACGGCAACATCCGCAACCTCGTGGCCCACGGCCTGGCCGGGGTGAGCTTCGCGGGGCAGCCGCTGGTCCGCAAGGGCTGAGCGGCCCCGCCACGCGCCCGGCCGGGGAGGAGGCGGCGCTGACCGGTCTCCCCCGTGCGGGGGAGGCGGGCCGGTCCCGCCGGCCGACTCGCCGCCGGGCCCGTTCGGGCAGTGTTCTTCCAGGCGGGACGCGGTGGGCGTGCCGGATGAGGACGAGACCTCGGGGGAAGACATGACGACTGCCACGCGTGCGACGCGGACCGTACGGCGCGGACGGGCGCGGGCCTGGCCGGGCTACGCGGCGGCCGGAGCGGCGATCGCCTACGCGGCGCCGCACTTCTGGTGGGGTTCCGGCATCGGCGCCGCCTTCCCCGGGGACTTCGCCTCCGCGCCGCACGGCACCTGGGAGGCCGCGATCGGCTACTGGGTGATGGGCGGTGTCGCGCTCGTCGGTGCGCTCGTCGCGCTCGCCCTGGTGCGCCCGTGGGGCCGCCGCCTCCCGCGCCGCACCCTCTGCGCCCTGTCCCTGACCGCGTCGGCCGGGATGACGCTGTGGGGTTTCACCTACTTCGCCCTCCGGTACCTGCTCGCCGCCGGCCGGGTCGTCTCCGCTCCCGCCTGGGCCGCCAAGGACGCTGATCCGCAGGCCGCCTGGGGGCTCTTCTGGTACGCCCTCTTCGTGCTGTGGGGCCTCATGCTCGGCCTGGCCGCCTGGCGGCGGCTGCGCGAGGACGCCTGATCCGTACCCGTCCCCCCGGGCGAAACCCCGGTCCCCCCGGTGCGCGGCGGCCGGGGGCTCGCGGGTGACCGTGGTTGGCTGGGACGGCAGGTGGGGCGGGTGCTCGCGGTCGGGTGGAGGAGCCGGTGGACGTCACGCGCAGGCGGTTGCTGAACGCCCTCTCGGCCGCCGGCGTCGCGCCGGTCCTGCGGGGACGGCCGAAGGAGCCGGCGGCGGGGGCGGACGCCGCGTGCGCGCGGCTGCTGGCCAACCTGGCCGGGCTGCTCGCGGGCACCGCCGCGTCCAACCGCCGTCCCGAGACCCGCGGGCTGCTCGACGGCATCGCCCGGGCGGCCCGGCGCGATCTCGCCGCCCTGGACGGGGCACGGGGCCGGGAACTCTTCGCCGGGCTGCCCCTGGGGGACTCCGAGGCGCGGCTGGAGGAGTCCTACCGCAGGCTCTTCGGTATCGCCCTGGCCACCCGGGTGCCCGGCGGTCGTCGCCGGCCGGCCGCCTTCGCCGGGGTCACGGCCGTGCGGCTGCGCGTGCTCGACGGGCTCGTCCGCCTGTACGACGAGCACTACGGCGAGCGGGCGCCGCAGAGCTACGGCAACTGGTTCCCGTGGGAGATCGGCATCCCCCGGCACGCCGGCAGGACCCTGGCCCTGCTCGCCCCGGAGGCCGCCGCCCGCTACCCGAGGCTGGCGGCGGCGTACGTCGCGGCGATGGACCGGCGGCTGGGGCACGGCGCGGGCGGCGACGTGGACCTGGACTCGCGGTTCCACACCGCGGCCAACCTCGCCGACATCACGACGAACCGCATGGTGCAGGGGGCCCTCCTCGGCGACCCGGCCAGGATCCGCAAGGCCGTCGCCGACCAGCTGACGGTGTTCGCGCCGCTCGACCCGTACGCCCCGGTGCACGGGGTCACCGACGGCTTCCACCGCGACGGCTCGTTCGTGCAGCACGGCTCCGTCGCCTCCACCGGCTCCTACGGGACGGCGCTGCTCACGCGCGTCGTGGAGGCGCTGTCACTGCTCGACGGGACGGGGCTGGGGCCGGGGCCGGAAGCGGTGGCGGCCGTGGAGGGGTGGGTCCGGGACGGCTTCGCCCCGCTGGTCTTCGAGGGGTGGCTGACGGAGACCGTCAAGGGCCGGGCCCTCACCCGGCCCCAGGGCGGGTACGCGGACACCCGCGCCGTGTGCGAGGCCGTCCTGGGCCTGTCCGCCCTCACCACGGGCGAGCGGGCCCGGGCGCTCGGGGCCTACGCCAAGCACCTGGGCGCCGCCTGCCGGGTCGACGGCGATCCGGCCGCCTTCGTCTCCCCCCTCTCCTTCGCCCGGTACGCCGGCCTCCTCGCCGACCCGTCGGTGCGGGCCGCGGACCTGGCGCCCCGGCGCGGCAGTTTCGCCTTCAACGCCATGGACCGCACCGTGCACCGCCGCCCCGGCTACGCCTTCGCGCTGGCCCGCAGCTCTACGCGGACCAGCAAGTACGAGTACCTGAACGGCGAGAACCTCATGCCGTGGTTCCAGGGCAACGGGACCCACCGCCTGTACCTGTCCGGCGAGGACCAGGGCCCGGGCCACGACGTCGGCCACTACGCCACCGTCTCCCCCTACGGCCTGCCGGGGGTGAGCGCCCCCGTGGAGCGGCGCCGTACGGTGCCCGAGCTGTACGGCGGGGCCCTGTACTACGACGATCCCTCGCACCCGCTGGCGTTCACGGCCTCCTCGGAGTCGCAGAACGCCTACGTGTACTTCCCGCGCGCCACCGCGGCCTGGTCGGGCGGGACGGTGCTCGGCGCGTACGGGGTGGCGGGACTGGTGCAGAGTGACGACGCGGCGTTCCGGGACCGGGCGCTGCTGCCGTCCGGCTTCGCCGTGTACCGCGACGCGACGGCGACGAAGTCGTGGTTCCTGTTCGACGAGGAGATCGTGGTGCTTGCGGCGGACGTCGGGGACCGCGCCGGACGGGCGGTGACGACGACGGTCGACGCCCGCACGTCCGATCCGGGCGACCGGATCCTGCTCACCGGCGCCACCCGGGACGGCCGCCCCTACGAGGGCCCCGGTGCGGGACCGGCCCCCGACGGCCTGCGCTGGCTGCGGCACGCCGATCTCACACGGGGCACGGCGGTCGGGTACCTGTTCCTGGACGCGCCGCCCCTACGGGTCACCCTGGGCCTGGTCACCGGCAGCCCCCGGACCCTGCGCCTGGCGAACCCCGCAGGGCCGGTCACCCGGCGGGTGTTCACGGCGGCCTTCGAGCGGCCGGCGGGCGCGCCGCCGCTGTGCGCGGCGTGGGCGCTGGTGCCGCAGGCGGACGAGGACCGGATGCGCGGCTACGGGAAGCGGGGCGGGCCCCTCCGGGTGCTCGCCAACACCGCCCGCCTCCAGGCGGTGGCGCACACCGGGCTCGGGCTGGTCGCCGCCAACTGTTTCGCCCCCGGCGCCCACGGGACCGCCGGACTGCGCGTGGACGGACCGGCCTCGGTGATCGTCGCGTACCGGCCGCCGGAGGCGGACCCGGGCACCGTACGGGTCGCGGTGTCCGACCCGACCACGGAACGGGCCGCCGTGGGCCTGCTGCTGCCGGGCCGGTGGCTGCGCGCGGTGGCCGGGGACCCGCGGGTGCGCGTACGCCCCGCCCGCACGGGCACCCTCCTGGAGGTGGACACCCGCAGGGCGTACGGCCGGAGTCTCACCGTCACCCTCCGCCCCGGCACGCGCACGCCCGCTCCGGGCCCGCGCCGGCCCGCGCGGGGCGGTTCCTAGGCCGGCTGCGCGCCGGGGCGGCCGGTCTCGCGGGGGCGGTAGCGGGAGACGGCCACGCCGGTGAGGCACAGCAGACCGCCCAGCAGGGTCAGCCAGGCCGGTACCTCGCCGAGGAGGATCCAGCTGAGGGCGACGACGATGGCCGGCACGGCGTAGGTGGTCGCCCCCAGCTTCCCCGCGGGCATCCGGGCGAGGGCGTAGGTCCAGGTGGTGAAGGCGAGGGCGGTCGGGACCACGCCGAGGTAGACCATGTTCAGGGTGGCCGGGAGCGGGGCCCGGGGTATCTCGGTGAGCAGCTGCCCGGTGAACGGCAGGCACACCACCGCGCCGGTGAGGCAGCTGTAGGCGGTGATCTGCAGGGGCGTCCCGGACGAGAGCGCGGGCTTCTGCGCGACGACGCCCGTCGCGTACGCGACCGCCGCGAGCACGCACAGCGCCACCCCGAGCAGGGAGGTCGAGCCGTCGCCGCCGGAGGACATGGACAGGCCGACGACCACGGCGCCGGCGAAGGAGACGGCCATGCCCGTGAGCAGTCTCGGCGGCAGGGCCTCGCCGAGGAGGCGCGCGGCGAGGAGTGCCATCAGGATCGGCCCGGTGTTCACGAGCAGGGAGGCGGTGCCCGCGTCGACGAGGCGTTCGCCCCAGTTCAGCGCGACGGTGTAGCCGGCGAACCAGACGAGTCCGGAGAGCAGGATGCCGCGCAGGGCGCCGCGCGGCGGCAGGCCCTCGCGGCGCAGGAGGAGCAGCGTCACGAGGGTCACCGAGGCGGCGAGCAGTCTGCCGAGGGCGAGGGCCCCCGGTGAGTAGGCGGCTCCCGCACTGCGGATGGAGACGAAGGCGGACGCCCAGGCGAACACCGTGAAGCAGACGGCGCCGCCGGTGAGGAGGCCGGGCGGCAGGGCACGCTGGTGGGTCTTCATGGTCCCGAGCTTACACGGAACACTTCGGCGTCCGCCGAACTATTTATTCCGCAACTCCACGAGGGCTCGCCGTCCCCTAGGTCCCCTAGGCCCACGCCGCCGGGGTGAGTCCCAGCAGCTCCCCGAAGGCCTCCTCCCCCGCCGCCGTCACCAGCAGGCCCCGGCCGCCGCCCTCCGGCCGGACCACCCAGGCCTCCCCCAGGGCCCGCGCGCACAGCCGCGCTCCGACGAGGCCGCCCAGGTGGCGGCGGCGCTCGGTCCAGTCCAGGCAGGAGCTCACGAGCGGACGGCGGCCCGCCCCGGCCGCGTCGACCCCCGCCCGGCCGCACCAGTCGAGTCCGGCCTCCGTCAGCTCGAACACCGCGTCCGTGCGCAGCAGCCCCCGCTCCTCCATCGCGTCCGTGACCGCCATGCCGAGCCGGCCCGCGAAATGGTCGTAGCAGGTGCGGGCCCGGGCCAGCGGGTCGGGCGCGGCCACCACCGGCACGGTGTGCGCCGCGTCCCGGCCCGGGACGGCGTAGGAGGCCAGTTCGTCCACCAGGCGGGCCGTGGCGGCGTCGGCGATGCGCACGTAGCTGTGGCGCCCCTGCTTTTCCGTCACGCAGATCCCGGCGTCGAGCAGCCGGGTCAGGTGCCCGCTGACGGTGGAGGGGGCGACCCCGGTGGTCCGGGCCAGCTCGCCCGCCGTCCAGGCGCGGCCCTCCAGGAGGGTCATGCAGATGGCGGCCCGGGTCTCGTCGGCCAGGGCGGCGGCCAGCGCGGCGAGCCGCGCGGCGGGAGCCGGGGCATCCGCCGGTCCGGGAGCAGAGGTGTGATCCATGGCTCCAGAGTGCCTCATCGTTTCGGTATTCGACGAATGATCGGGCCGGGCTGCGGTTCCTTCCCGGCGGATCCTCAGGGCACGAGGATGCGGCGCCGCCGCCGTGCCGCTTCCAGTTCCGCGGCGGCGCGGCGGGCGGACGCCGCGTGGTGGGGGGAGTTCCACGCCAGCGCGACGCGTTCCGCGCGCGCGTACGCGTCGGCCGCCGCCGGCTCGTCACCGAGCAGGCGGTACAGGTCTCCCAGCGGGTGGGCGAGCGGCCGGGTGGCATAGGCCGCGCCCGCCGCACCGCCGAACTGGTCCCGCAGCGGCAGCAGGTGCCCGGCCAGCAGCCCGGCCGCGGCGGTGTCCCCCTGCAGGACGGCCAGTTCGCTGCGGTAGTCCAGTTCGATGCCGTACAGGTGGTCCGTCACCGGCACGGCGGGGAAACGGATCTCGCGCGCCTCGTCCAGCCGCCCCTGGCGGGCCAGCAGGAGGGCGTGTGCCACGGCCACCGGCGCGCCGACCGCCTCGTGCACCTCCCGGACGCTGCGCTCGATGTCCGCCGTCCGCCCCTGGGTGAACCGGATGGTCCACAGGCCCAGCGTGCGCGGGCCGTTGGCGTGGTGCGCCCCCACCCGGACGAACAGCTCGTCGGCCTGGGCGTAGCGCTCCTCCGCCTCCGTGAACCGCCCCGCGACGGCGGCCAGCATGGCCCGGGTGGTGGCGTTGATACCGCGCGCCCAGAGCATGCCGTACCGGTCGGCGAGGTGCAGCCCCTCCCGCGTGTGCCGGCGGACGCCCGCCGGGTCGTTGCGGGCGGCGGCGGTCATGGCGTCCAGGTGCTCGCACACCCACCGGTACGCGGGCAGGTCGTGCTCGGCCGCCAGCGACCGGAGCCGGGCGACGAGCGGGTCCCGCGCCCCGGCCTGCCGTTCGTGGGGCGGCAGTCTGGCGGAGGTCATCAGGGCGGAGGCCAGCAGCCGGGGTTCCCCGGAGGAGCCCGCCAGCGCCAGCTGCGCGTCGGCGGCCTCCCGGGCGCGCGCGGCGTCCTCACCCGCCACCGCGTCCGCCAGCACCTGGAGGACCCTGGCCCGAGTCGCCCCGTCCAGCGCGCGGTCCCCCGCGAACCGCTCCAGCCGGGCCAGCGCCGTCCGGTCGAAGAGCCCTTCCAGCCTGGTGCGCCAGGGCGAGGGCTCGGTCCACGCTCCGTAGACGGCGGCGGCCAGGTCGTCCCGGCCGGCCCGCACCGCCAGGTCCACGGCACGCTGCCGGGTGTGGCGGGCGGCGTCGGTGGCGCCGGCCCGGACCTGGGCTCCGAGCAGGCGCACCAGCAGGGCGATGCTCGCGTCGGGGTCCGCGTACGGGTCGGCGGTGGCCGCCGTGTGCACGTCGAGGGCCTGCGCGAGCAGCCCGACGGCCACGTCGTGCGCGTACCGCCGTTCGGCCCGTTCGGCCGCGCGCAGGGCGTAGTCCACGGCGAGCGGGGCGTTCACCGGCCGTCCGGAGCGGGCGAAGTGGTGCGCCAGCGCCGCCAGGTCGTCGGGGCGGTGACGGCGCAGGACGGCGGCGACGCGGTCGTGCAGCCGGGCGCGGCGCACACCCGTCAGATCGGTGTAGACCGTGTCGCGCACGAGGGCGTGCACGAAACCGACCCGGCCCGGGCCCGGTTCGGTGAGCAGGTCGGCGGCGAGCGCGGCGTCGAGCCCTTCCAGGACCGTTTCCTCGTCCGCGTCGGCCGCCTCCACCAACAGCGCCGCATCCGTGTCCGCGCCCATGACGGCGACCAGGCGCAGAACGGCGAGCGCGGCGTCGGGCAGCAGGGCCAGCCGCCGGCGCAGGACGTCCCGGACGCCCTGCGGGACCTCGGACAGGGCGACCAGGGCGCCTTCGGTGTCCAGGAGCCGGGCGCTCTCCCACACGTAGAACGGGTTCCCGCCGGTGCGCGCGGCGATCGCGGCCACGGTGTCCGGGGAAGCGGGGGTGCGGCAGACCGCGGCGACGACGGTGGCGACGGCGTCGGCCGGAAGCCCGCCCAGGGAGATCCGGTGCGGGGCGCGCGGGGCGAGCTGGGCGAGGGCCTTCGCCAGCCGGTCGCCGGCCTCCGCCGGGCGGTAGCAGGCGACGGTGAGGAGCGGCACGCCGGTGACCGCGGCGGCGGCCTCCAGCAGCGCGAGCGTCTCGCCGTCGGCCCGGTGCAGGTCCTCCAGGAGTACGGCGAGCGGGCGGCCGGCGGCCGCGGCCGAGAGCCAGGCGGCGAACGCCCGGTGCATGCGGAAGCGGCCGGCCGTGGCCTCGTCCCGGGTGGCGGCGGGTGCCGCGTCCGGCTCGTGCAGCAGGACGGCCAGTTCGGCCGGGGCGGCGGGGAGTGCCCGGCGGGCGAGGGCGCCCAGTGCCTCGACCCAGGCCCAGGCGGGCGGTGCCCCCTCGTATTCGGGGCAGCGCCCGACCACCACCGTCCAGCCGTCACCGGCCAGCCGGTCGGCGAAGCGGGCGAGGAAGGCCGACTTCCCGGCTCCCGCCTCCCCGGTGACCAGCACCAGTCCTCCGCCCGCCCGCGCGGCGCGCGCGGCGGCCTCGGCGCCGCGCAGTTCCTCCGCCCGCCCGAGGAACGGCCGCGCCGCCTCGGCGCCGGCCGCCCCCGGCGGCGCCGTCCGTACGGCGGCGCCCCCGGCGTCCGGGGCGTGACGGGCGGCGGCGGTGGCCCCTGCCGGGGCGGGCAGGGCCCCGGACGCGTCGGGGCCCGGTGAGGTCACGGCGCGCAGGACGTCCAGGCGCTGCTCCAGGAGGGCCCGCTCGACGCCGGTCAGGACGGGGGACGGATCGCAGCCGAGCTCCTCCCTCAGTACGGCCCGGGCGCGGCGCAGCGCGGCCAGCGCGTCCGCCTGGCGCCCGCAGGCCCAGTGGGCGAGCGCGAGCAGCCGCCATCCCTCCTCGCGCAGGGGCTGCTCCTCCACGAGGGCGGCGGCCCCCCGCGCCGCCTCGGCGGGGGGTCCGGTGCGCAGGTCGGCGGCGACGGCGAGCTCGCGGGCGTCCGCCAGCAGGGCGGTCAGCCGGGTCGCTTCGGGTGCCGCCCACTCCTCGTCGGCGTGTTCCTGGAACGCCGGGCCCCGCCACCAGGACAGGGCTTCGGCCAGCAGTTCCCGGGACCGGGGGGCGGCGGCCCGCCGGGCCTGCTCCAGCAGCGCTTCGAAGTGCCAGGCGTCGACGGCCTCGGCCGGCAGCCGCAGGGCGTATCCCGGCGGGCGGGTGACGAGCACGCCGGCGGGGGCGCGCGGTGGCCGCTCCGGTTCCAGGAGGCGGCGCAGATTGGAGACGTAGGCGTGCAGGGACGCGGTGGCCTTCGCGGGCGGGGTGCCGCGCCAGAGGTCCTCGGCGAGCCGGTCGACCGAGACCACCCCGCCCCGGGCGGCGAGCAGCCCGGCGAGCAGGGCCCGCTGGCGCGGGGCTCCCAGGGGGACCGGCGTCCCGTGCGTCTCGGCTTCCAGAGGGCCCAGCACTCGTATGCGCAACACGTCGGCGAATCTACCGGAGATGACCGGAACGATCATTGGACGAAGGGTAAACGTACCTGTTCAGAGGGGTTTTGGGGGAGGGATCGCGGGGTCGGCGGCGCTGGCCGGCGGACGTCACCGGGGGAACGCGGCCGCGTGGGTGCATCCGACGGAGGGCGCCGGACGGAAGGGTCCGTGTCAGTGGAACTGACGCCGCCGGCACCGTCAGGTGCGTGTCCGGCGGCCCATCACCGGGAGTGGCCCATGACCGTCGCAGTCGTCCTGTTCACGTCCGACCTGCGGGTGCACGACCATCCGCCGCTGCGCGCCGCGCTGGAGAGCGGCGGGGAGGTCGTGCCGCTGTTCGTGCGTGATCCCGCCGTGGACCGGGCCGGGTTCGCCGCGCCCAACCGGCTGGCCTTCCTCGCCGACTGCCTCGTCGACCTGCACGCGTCCCTGCGCGGCCTCGGCGGCCGGCTCGTCCTGCGCACCGGCGAGACGGTCGCCGAGGTGTGCCGGGTGGTGCGGGAGACGGACGCCGCCGAGGTGCACGTGGCGGCCGGGTACACGGCGTTCGCCCGGAGCCGCGAGACCCGGCTGCGGCGCGCGCTGGAGGCGCAGCGGTGCCGTCTTCGCACCCATGAGGCGGTGACCACGGTGGTGCCCCCGGGCGCGATCACGCCCCAGGGGGCCGACCACTTCTCCGTCTTCACCCCCTACTTCAGGCGCTGGAGTGACGAGCCGCCGCGCCGCCCCTGGCCCGCTCCGAGGGCGCTGCGGGTCCCGGCCGGGCTGCGGTCGCAGGACGTCCCGAGCCGCTCGGAGGTGTCCGGTGTATCGGCCGGGCTGGCCACCGGAGGCGAGGGGCAGGCGCGAGCCGCCCTGCGGTCCTGGCTGTCGCGGCACGTCGGGAGCTACGAGGAGCGGCACGACGACCTGGCGGGGGACGTCACCTCCCGGCTCTCGGCGCACCTGCACTTCGGGACGCTGTCGGCGGGTGAGGTGGTGTTCCGCGCCCGCGGGCACCGGGGGGCCGGCGCCTCGGCGTTCGTCCGCCAGGTGTGCTGGCGGGACTTCCACCAGCAGGTGCTCGCGGCCCGTCCCGAGAGCTCCGTGCGGGACTACCGCCCGCGCGGCGACCGCTGGCGGCGCGGGCCGGAGGCGGAGGAGGACCTGCTGGCCTGGCGGGAGGGCAGGACGGGGTACCCGGTGGTCGACGCCGCCATGCGCCAGCTGGCCCACGAGGGGTGGATGCACAACCGCGGCCGGCTCATCACCGCCTCTTTCCTGGCCAAGACGCTCTACGTCGACTGGCGTGAGGGCGCCCGCCACTTCCTGAGCCTGCTGGTGGACGGCGACGTGGCGAACAACCAGCTCAACTGGCAGTGGGTGGCCGGCACCGGAACGGACTCCCGGCCCAACCGGGTCCTCAACCCGGTGCTCCAGGGCCGCCGTTACGACCCGGACGGGGCGTACGTCCGGCGCTGGGTGCCCGAGCTCGCCGGGCTCCACGGCCCGGCCGTCCACGAGCCCTGGCGCCTGGCCGGGCTGGAACGGGCGGCGTACGACTACCCGGATCCGCTGATCGGCCTCTCGGACGGACTGGCCCGGTTCCGGTCCGCCCGGCAGGCCGGCTGATCCTCCGGAGGGGGCGAATCGCTGCGTGAACGATGCGAGTTGATGCGTCTGCCGCGGGCCCCGGAAGCTGACCGCGTCGCGTCCCGCCCGGCTCCGCCGGGGCGCGGCGCGGCACGCACCGGAGGGGGAGGTCCATGGCGGCGACGGCGGACGGACTCGTCGGCGACGCGGCGATCACCTCGCTGCTGGTCGAGGACGACGAGCGGTGGCTCCCCCTCGCCCACCGGCGCTGGAGCCCCTCCGTCCACGCGCACGCGCGCCGCGCCCTGGGCGACTGGCGGGAGGCGGAGGACGTCGTCCAGCAGGTGTTCGTCGCGGCGTGGTGCGGGCGGTCCGGGTTCCGCCCGGACCGCGGCACGCTCCCGGCCTGGCTGCTGGGGATCGCCCGGCGCAAGACGGCCGACGCGCTGACCGCGCGGACCCGGCGCAGGGAGGCGGCGGCCGGCGCGGCCGCCCTCGCGGCGGACGACCCGGACGAGGGTCCCGAGCGGGTGGTCGACCGGCTCGTGGTCGCCCGGGAACTCTCCCTCCTCCCCCGGGTCCAGCGGGAGGTGCTGGCCCTGGCCTACTACGCGGACCTCACCCAGGTGCAGATCGCCGCCCGCACCGGGCTGCCGCTCGGCACGGTCAAGAGCCACGCCCGCCGGGGCATGCGGAGCCTGAGGCTGCGCGCGGCCTCCGCCGCCGGGGAGGTCTCCGGTCACCCGTAGCGGGCCGCGATCAGGTCCAGGGCCTCCCGCAGCCCGTGCGGACGGACCATCCCCGCGGTGACGGCCCGGGCGGTCCAGCCGGGGCCCGCGAGCAGGACCAGGGGCGTGGTCCGCGCGCCACGCGGGCCGAAGGCGGTGGCGGCCGTGCGCCGGGCCAGGGCGCCGTCCGCGGTCGCGCGGGACTGGGACCACAGCACGACCGCCGCCGGACCCGACCGGCGCACCGCCGCCTCCAGGGCCTCGGCGGGCACGGCCGCGCCGAACATCCGCGCCGGCAGGCCCCGTTCGGCGAGCGCCGCCGCCAGTGCCTCCAGCGCCAGGGTGTGCTGCTCCCCCGGCAGGCAGGCCAGCACCACCGGCCCGGTCCCGCGGACCCCGTCCGGGGGCCCGGCCACCGCCGCCCGCCTCAGCGCGGTCGACACGTGCCAGGACAGCAGGTGCTCCACCGCCACGTACCGGTCGTCGGTGGACTGCCAGGTACGGCCCACCGCGTGGAGCGTCGGCACCATCACCTCCTCCCAGGCGGCCACCAGCCCCCGGGATACCACGGCCTCCCGCAACAGGGCCTCCATGGCGTGGCCGTCGAGGCGCGCGGCCGCGCGCGCCAGTCCCCGGGAATCCCGGCGGGCCCCACCGGGGGGTGGTCCGCCCGGGCCCGGCCGGCCGTCCGGCGCGGCGGTGCGGACCTCCGCGCCGGGCCGGGGGCGCGAGGCCAGAGCGGCCCGGGCCGCCTCGGCGGGCGGGACGCCCGAGGAGGTGAGCCGGCACATCTCCTCCAGCAGCGCGACATCCTGCGGCCCCCACCGCCGGTGCCTGCCCTCCCGGCGCGCCGCGGGACCGATCCCGTACCGCTGCTCCCAGGAACGCACCGTGGTCGGCGAGACGCCCAGCCGCCGCGCCACCGCACCGGTCGGGACACCGGGGGCGGCTCCGGACGCGGCGTCGTCCATCGTCACGACCCTGGCGTCGTCCATCCTCACTCCCCCGCGCTCAGTCCGTCTCCGCGCCGGGCGCGGGCGGGTACGGGAGGGTCCAGAAGCGGTCCATGGTGGTCAGGACCAGCCGGCACACCGCCTCCGGGTCGGCGCTGGCGAGGGGTTCGCGGGCGGCGACCGTCCGCATCAGGCCGATGCCGAGCAGCCAGGCCATGGCCAGATCGGCGCGCAGGGCCGCGTCCGGTGAGGAGGTGAGGCCCGCGAGGACCTTCTGGTACTCGCCGCCCAGCTCCCGCAGGGTCCCCGTCGCCTCGTCCCCCCGGCCCACCGACCGCAGGTACACCTCCAGGGAGCGGTCGGCCCCCGAGCCGCTGCGGCTGAGCATCGAGCGCAGGGCGGTCTCGAAGAGGTCCTCCGGCGCGGTCGCGTGCAGCTGCTCCAGGCTCCCCCGCGCCACGACCTCGGTGAGCAGCCCGTCCTTGGACCCGAAGTAGCGGAACAGGAGTGCCTGGTTGGCGCCGGCCCGCTCCGCGATCGCCCGGACCGTGGTGCGTTCGTAGCCGCGCTCGGCGAAGAGTTCGGCGGCGGCGTCGAGCAGCCGCCGCCGGGTGGCCTCGGCGTTGCGGGGGCGTTCCGCGGGCTGTGCTTCGGGGGATGGGTCCACGCTGTCGGTCCTCTCGGAAGGCCCGTCAGGATAACGGCCACAAAGCGTCGTTGACCGGCCGGGTGGCCCGCCCTAGGTTGTAAGCAGCTGCTTACAACAGAGGAGCCCATATGACGACCCCAGGGACCGCCCCCGTCGCCTACCCCTTCAACACCGCCGAGGGACTCCGGCTCGCCGAGGAGTACGAGCGCGTCCGCGACCGGCCGGGCCTGTTACGCGTACGGATGCCGTACGGCGAGCCGGCCTGGCTGGTCACCCGGTACGCGGACGCCCGCCTCGTGCTCGGCGACGCCCGGTTCAGCCGCGCGCAGGGCGCGGCCCACGACGAGCCCCGGCAGTCCGAGGGCCGCACCGACAGCGGCATCCTGGGCATGGACCCGCCCGACCACACCCGGCTGCGCTCGCTGGTGGCCAAGGCGTTCACCGTCCGGCAGGTCGAGAAGCTGCGCCCCCGGGTGCGCGCGCTCACCGCCGGGCTGCTCGACGAACTGGAGGCGGCCGGCCCGCCGGCCGACCTCGTCGAACGCTTCGCGCTCCCCCTCCCGGTGGCCGTGATCTGCCGCATGCTCGGTGTGCCGGTCGAGGACCGGCCCAGGTTCCGGGTGTGGAGCGACGCGGCGCTGTCGACCAGCTCGCTCACGGCCGAGGAGTTCGAGGCCAGCCTCGCGGAACTGCGCGCCTACATGGCCGGGCTGATCGAGCTGCACCGCCGGGAGCCCCGGGACGACCTGATGACGGCGCTGATCGAGGCCCGCGACGGTGACGGCGACCGCCTCTCCGAGCCGGAGCTCGTCGACCTGTGCGTGGCGGTGCTGGTGGCCGGGCACGAGACCACGGCCTCCCAGATCCCCAACTTCGTCCTCACCCTGCTCGACCATCCGGACCAGCTCGCGCTGCTGCGCCGGGACCCCTCACTGATCGCCCCGGCGGTGGAGGAGCTGCTGCGGTTCGTGCCGCTGGGCAGCGGGGCGGGCCAGGCCCGCTACGCCACCGAGGACGTGGAGGTCGGCGGCACCCTGGTCCGGGCCGGGGACCCGCTGCTCGTCGCGATGGGCGCGGCCAACCGCGACGCGCTGCGCTTCACCGCCCCCGGCGTCCTCGACATCCGGCGCCCCGCCAACCAGCACCTCGGTTTCGGCCACGGCGTCCACCACTGCCTCGGGGCCCCGCTGGCCCGCATGGAGCTCCAGGAGGCCCTCGGAGCGCTGCTGGCGCGCTTCCCCCGGCTCGAACTCGCCGGGGACCTCACCTGGAAGACCGAGATGCTGGTGCGCGGGCCGCGCGTCATGCCGGTCGGGTGGTGAGCGCCGTGACGTGGAGCGTACGGGTGGACGCCGGGCTGTGCCTGGGCTCGGGCATCTGCGCGGGCACGGCCCCCGGGGTGTTCGTACTGGAGGGGGACCGTGCCCGGCCGCTCGCCGAGCGGGTCGCCGCCGGCGAGCTGATCCTGGAGGCCGCCGACCTGTGTCCGGCGCAGGCCATCACGGTGCACGACGGCACCTCCGTGATCGGCCCCCGCCCCGGCTGACCGGTCACGGACGGGACGGCAGCGGGTGGACGGTCACCGCGTCGCCGGTGCGGACCTCGCCGGGCTCCAGCACGTCCAGGTAGACGCCGACACAGGACAGCCGGCCGAGGTGGAGCACCGGCACCCGGTGTTCGCGGGCCACGGCGCGCATGATGCCGGAGTCGGCGGGGAGTTCGCCGTGGGCCAGGTTCGGGACGGCGCAGCGGGGCGTGGGCACGGTGACCCGGAACAGGGCCCGGCCGATCCGCAGCGTGCCGCCCGTCCAGGCGTCCTCGGGGAACCCGGGGCCGCCGGGGAGGTCGACCACCAGGTTGGGCCTGAAGCGCCGGGGGTCGAAGTCCCCCTCGGGGCGGATCCGCCGGAGCCGGCGCAGGCTGTTGACGGTGACCAGGTGGACGCGGCCGAAGTCGAAGAAGGTCCCGGCGGCGACCCGTCCCGCCGTGATCTCCTCCCCCGTCCCGTCCACGGACGCGCTCGCGCGCAGCACCTCGGGGAGCCCTCCCTCGTAGGCGGGGACGGCGCGTTCGAGGAGCCCGTGCCCGTGCGGCTCGTCCGACACGCGGACCGGGCGTCCCAGCAGGCCGGACAGGCGCGCGTCCAGTGCCGCCGACCCGGCCGGCAGTACGTCGCCGCCGGGCAGTTCCACCTCGGCCTCCCCGGGGCGGGCCGAGCTGCTCCGGCAGCGCAGCAGCCCGCCCCACTTGCGCGGGTGCTTGGCGCTGCCGACGGCGCCCGCCCCGTCCAGTACCGCGAAGGCCCGGTCCCCGGCCAGCCCTCCCTCCGTGACCCGGACGCTCGTGAGCGCCTCGCCGAGCATGGACTTCACCGGATACCTGCGCACCGCCACCAGAGTTCCCATCGCAGGATTATCCGGCCGGCGCAGCCCGAGCCGCCGGGCGGGCGTGACGGGAACCGCCCCGCTACGGTGGTACGAAGCCGTCCCCTCGGCCCCGCGTGAGCACGTGGGCGGAACCGGAGGCCATATGAGCTGGGCGTCATGGACCACGCGCGGTGTCTTCGCCGGGCACGGCGGTGTGCGGACGGAGGAAGGGAGCATCCTGACCGGAGAGCTCGACGTCCACACCACCTGGACCGCCGACGACGGCCTGGCGCACGTCACCGTGCAGTACAGCGGCGGAGCGCACTGGCTCACCCTGTCGGGCAGTCCCGTGGCGTGCACCGGCGAGGAGGCCAGCCGGGCACTGCACGAGGCCGTCGTCGACGCCGTACGCGCGGGCGGTCCCGCCGTCCTGCCCCCGTGGAGGTGACGGCGCCCGGGCCCGCCTCCGACGGGGTGTGCCGTCCCGGGCCGGGAAGCGGCCTCAGCCGCCGAAGACGGTCACGAACGCCTCGCAGAAGGCGTGGAGGTCGTCCGGCTTGCGGCTGGTGACCAGCGGGCTGGCGCCCGCGCGGCAGATGTGCACCCGCTCGTCCACCCAGGTGCCGCCCGCGTTGCGGATGTCGGTGGCCAGGCTGGGCCACGAGGTCAGCGTCCGCCCCCGCACGACGTCGGCCTCCACCAGCAGCCAGGGCGCGTGGCAGATCGCGGCCACCGGCCGGCCCGCCTCGAAGAAGCCGCGCGTGAAGCCGACCGCGGCCTCGCTCATCCGCAGGGCGTCGGGGTTGGCGACTCCGCCGGGCAGCACGAGGGCGTCGAAGCTCTCGTCCGTACGGCCGGTGAGGACCCTGTCGACCGGATACCTGCCGGCCTTGTCCAGATGACGCATGGCCTGGACCTCTCCGGGCTCCGTCGACACCAGATGCGGGGTCCAGCCCGCCTTCAGGACGGCCTTCCAGGGCTCGGTCAGTTCGACTTCCTCGACGCCTTCGCCCGCCGTCAGGAATGCGATGCGCACGGTACTCACGTCCTTCCACTCACGGATCGGCTCTTGCCGGGCGCGGGCCCGGTGTGCGGGTGCCCACGGCCGGCGGGGGCAAACCCGAGGGGGGACGGGGCCGCGGCGGCGGCATGAACCGGGGAAGGGCGGGCAGGCGCCCCGCCATGACTGACGACCGACCGGCCGGGCGACACGGGCGCACGCCATGACGGACGACGACACACGGCTGAAGGCCATCGCGGCCCTGGTGGGCCTGCGCTCCGGGATCGGGGAGGAGTACGTCTCCGAGCTGCTCGGCGAAGTGACCCCGGACCGGTTCACGGTGCCCGCCGAGGGGAACGCCGCCGAGATCGGCCTGTCCGTGCTGCAACAGGTGTCAGAGCCCCTGAACGCTCTGGTGAACGGCTTCATCCTGGCGTTCGAGGTGGTGGCGGACGCCTACGAGGAGACGGCGCCGGAGACGTCCGTCGAGGAGATCCTCCAGGCGCTGGCACTGCGCATCGCGAGCGAGCCCGGCTGAGGGACGCCGGCGCGGGGGCAGGCGGCCGCCGCCCGGTCCTGCTTCTGCGGGGCGGTCGGGGCCGGACGGGTGACGGCGGGGGACGCGCGGGGGGCTTCGGCCGGGCGAATCGGTTCGCCGCCGCACTCCCCTTCTAGGGTCGGGCCCGCACCAGCCTTGATCATCTCCGGAAGGGATCCCCCGTGAAGCTGCGCAGCACCCTGGGCGCCTGTCTCGGCGCCGTTGTTTTGGTCCTGTCCATGACCGGCTCGGCCCAGGCCGCCGAGGGCTATTTCCACTACAAGTACGTCGACGGCTACGGCCAGGAGCAGGTCGTCACCCTGCACGACCCGCTCAGCGGCCACTGCGTCAACCTCTACGCCGTCGGCGACGACGACGAACTGCCGGGCTACGGCCCCCACAACGAGACCGACACCCCGGTGACCGTCTACCTCGGCGCGAACTGCGACGGCGCCAGCTGGCGGCTGAAGGCCCACGGCAACCCGGCCAAGGACACCCTGGAGGTCCGCTCCGTCCGCTTCGGGGACCCGGTGAAGTAGCCCGCGTGCACGGCCGTCCGGGCTGCCCCCGTGGGACGGGGAGCCGCCCGGACGGCCTCGGTGCGCCGGGCCGCTCAGTCGAGGTACAGCGCCCAGATGGGAGTGGGGTAGGGCCGGAACGCGCAGGTGTACGGGAGTCCCTTGGCCTCCCCCGCGGCCCGGCACTCCGCCTCGGTCCAGAAGTAGCCGGCGGGCCGGCGCCGCGCGGTGTCCCGGGCCGTGGCGCCGTCCGCGAGGCGTACGCTCCCCGGGTCCGGAACGGTCAGTACGTCGCTCTCACCCATGGTGTTCCCCTCTGCCGATCGAGGTGCTCCTGTCCGGGGGTGAGCGTCTCGCGAAGCGCTCAGCGCTCGCTGGTGGCCGGGTCGAGTCCCGGCCGGGCGTCGCTCTCCGCGTCGTCGGCCTCCCAGCGCAGGAGGTCGCCCGGCTGGCATTCAAGCACCTCGCAGAGGGCGGCGAGCGTGGCGAAGCGGACCGCCTTGGCGCGGCCGTTCTTCAGTACCGCCAGGTTGGCGGGCGTGATCCCCACCCGGTCCGCCAGCTCGCCGACGGACATCTTCCGCCTGGCCAGCATCACGTCGATGTCGACGGCGATCGGCATCAGATCACCTCGTCCAGCTCGGCCCGCATCCGCGACGCCTCGACGTCGCGCGCGACGGCCTGGGCGAGCAGCATCCGCAGGACGAGCACGATGAGGGCGACGCCCAGGATGGCCAGGCCGATCCCGCCCATGATGACGGTGACGCCCGGATCCTCCCGCTGGCCCGGCGCGTTGACGATCGTGACCGCGAACCACAGCAGGGCGGCGCCCACGATCGCGCCGATCACACCGTCCACGTACCGGAAGGAGGCGTGGGAGAACACGGTGCCCCAGCGCACCATCGCGACCAGCCGCCACACACAGACCAGGGCGACCTGGGCCGACACCATGCCCAGCATCGTGATCACGCGGAAGGAGGTCAACGGCAGCGATCCGTCCTCCGGATCGGTGGCCAGCGCCCAGACCATCCCGCCCTGCACGAGCACGGTACCGGCGAGCACCACCGCGAGCACGGCTCTCAGCGCATAGATCGTCAGCTTTCCCACAACCCATCCCTCCATCGAATTACGATGGGAATCTATCGAAAGTCGATAGGCGAGGCAAGGGGTGGATCACCGTACGACCTTGACGACGCGAGAACGGCCGGCCCCGGGGAGTTCCCGGGGCCGGCCGGGCGCGTCAGTAGCGGACCCAGAGGACGATGACGTCCTGCCGGGTGGAGCTGAGGGGCTCGCAGAAGAAGATCGGGCCCCAGACCTGGTAACCGGCCTTGCCGGTGGCCTGGCAGTCGGCGTACGACGTGTGCTGGCTGCGGGCGTACCAGCCGGGGCCGGGGGTGGCCTCGGCGGTGCCGGCCACGCCGAGCGCGAGGGCGCCCGCGGTGGCGACGGTGGCGAGAGCGGCTGCTGCGCGGCGGTACATGGCATGTCCTCCTGAAAATGCCGGGATACCCCGGCAATGTGCCCGACGATGCGATGTGGTGCGGTACGTACCGGCTGCGCAGCCGGGCACGAACGTACCGTCAGGGCCGGAGCCGCACAATAGGTCTAGGCCAATCCGTCCCGCAGGTCCCGCCCGGGTGACCGGCCACCGCCGCTGGGCGTTGTCCCGGCATGGACGAAGACTTCCTGAACGTACTCATCGACGCCACGGCCGACACCCGCGTCAAGCTGGTGACCGCGGACGAGGCGCGCGCGATCATGGTCCTCCTCGGCGCCCTCGAGGACTGCGCCGGCTCCCGTGACGTACGGCTGGCGGCCACGGAGATGCGCTCCCGTCTCGGCTCACGCCTCGCCTCCCCGGCCGCCACCCGACCGTAGCGGGCACGGGATGTCGGGTGCGGCAGGCTTGGCCCTTCCTAGGTTGGTGGGCGAAAGGGAAGGAGGCCGGAGTTGCTGGACCGGCTCAACCAGGCCATGGAGCACATCGAGGCGCATCTGGACCGGCACCTGGAGGTGCCGGAGCTGGCGCGGATCACGGTCACGTCGGAGTACCACTTCCGGCGGCTGTTCTCCTCGCTGGCGGGGATGCCGCTCTCGGAGTACGTCCGCCGCCGGCGGCTCACCGTCGCCGCGGCCGACGTGCTCGCCGGGGAGCCGACCTTGCTGGAGATCGCCGTCCGTTACGGCTACACCTCCGGGGAGGCCTTCGCCCGGGCGTTCCGCGCCGTGCACGGCGTGGGTCCCGGCGAGGCGCGGCGTACCGGCGCGGCCCTCCACGCGCAGCCCCGGCTCTCCTTCCGCCTCACCGTCGAAGGGAACAGCACCATGCGGTACCGCATCGTGGAGAAGGAAGCGTTCAGGGTCGTGGGCAGGAAGGTCCGCGTCCCGCTGATCTACCAGGGGGTCAACCCGCACATCGCCGAGCACATCCGGAGCATCCCGGCGGAGACGATGCTGCGGATCGCCGGCCTCTCGGACCAGGATCCGGAGGGTGTCGTGTCGGCGACGGTACGGCTGTCGGACGGGTTCGAGGAGGGCGGTGAACTCGACTACTACCACGCCGTGGTGACGGCTGCCGCCGAGGTGCCGGCCGACCTCGACGTCCTCGACTGCCCGGCCGGCACCTGGGCGGTGTTCGAGAACAGCGGGCCGTTCCCGGAGGCGCTCCAGCGGATGTGGGGCGACGTGGCCGCCCGGTGGATGCCCTCGAACCCGTACGAGTACCGTCCGGGACCGGAGATCCTGCGCACCCGCGCGTCCGGGGAGGACCCGGCGTGCTCCGACGCGCACCTGTGGATCCCGGTGGCCCGCACCGCCACCCTCTGAGGCCGGTCCCGGCTCAGGCCGGGTGGTGGTCGGGGACGGCGCCCAGTTCGACGCCGTGTTCGAGCAGGGCCTTCATCGAGCACAGCACGGTGGTGAAGCCGCCGACGGTGTCGTTGACCCACCGGACGGTGTCGTCCCCCGAGCCCTGGAAGCCGGTCTCGGTGACCTCCACGAACGTGGTGTCCGCCGTCCGGGGGGTGAAGCGCAGCTCGACGGTGGTCGGCTGCTCGTAGTTGCCCCACTCGAAGCGGATCAGGCGGCCCTCCTCCACCTCCCGGACCCGCACCTCGACGGACACCCCGTACGTCTCCCACTCCCAGCGCAGCACGGCCCCGGCGGTCATGGGGCCGGTGCTGCCGCTGTACCAGAAGCGGGAGGTGAGAGCGGGGTCGGCGAAGGCCCGGAACACCTCGCCGGCGGGTCTGCGGACGAGCATGCAGGCGTAGGCGGCGGGATCCCGGGTGAGGTGGAGGTTCTGCATAACCATGATCATGCGCCCTCCGGGCCCCCGCCGCCCGCCGCCCGTGCCGTCCGCCGGTGGTGTCAGCCGCCGGCGGGCGCGTCCGCCGGGGCGAAGTGGAGGGGATGGGACACCGAGCGCGGGCCGCGGACCCGGGTTCCGAGCACCCTCACCTCG
Source organism: Streptomyces sp. NPDC000075 (assembly GCF_040301925.1). Taxonomy (NCBI): domain Bacteria; kingdom Bacillati; phylum Actinomycetota; class Actinomycetes; order Kitasatosporales; family Streptomycetaceae; genus Streptomyces; species Streptomyces sp. NPDC000075. The sequence goes on along the minus strand of NZ_JBEPFL010000021.1, from coordinate 13,812 downwards.
CAGCCGGGGGCGACACGGCAGTCGACCGTGCGCCCGTCGTTGGCGGTGAAGGCCGCCGAGACCACGACCTCCTCGTCCAGCCGCCCCTGGTCGGTGGTGGCGGGCGGGCGGCCCCGGGTGCGGCAGCCCTCGGCCTCCGCGGTGCCGGCGGCGCACTCCAGGACCACCGAGTGGTACTGCGGCTCGTATCCGCGCCCGGTGACCTGAACGGTCTGACCGTCCACCAGCCCCTCGGACGGATCCACGCGCACGGTCGGAGCCGCCTCCAGGGCGCCGTGGGGCCGGAAGGACAGCGCGACGGTGGTGAGGACGGCGCCGGTGTTGTCCGTCAGGGCCAGCCGGCACGGGTGGGCCGCCGCCGTGGCGGTACGGCAGTCGAAGGTGCCGGCGCCGGTGGCGAGTCGCGCGTAGAGCTTCTTCGGCGACACCGCGAGGGTGCCGTCCGGCAGCACGCGGAACTGCCGGGCGGTGGCCTCGTCGCAGGCCCCGGCCACCGTGTCCGGGGCGCACGTCTCGACCCACACGTACGCCTTGGGCGGGCCGCCCTTGACCGAGAACCCGACGATGTCCCCGTCGGACAGCCCGGTCGTGCGTTTCACCACCAGCTGCGGAGCATCCGGCGCCGCCTCGGCCGCCCCCCTCACCCCCAGCCCCGCCCCGGCCAGGGCCACCACGAGCCCGGCCCTCCCCAGAACCCCCCACAGCCGCATCCCGCGTCCCCTTTCCGTCTCCGTCTTCCGTCTCGTCTGCCGGTCGAAGGGATCCTCCTGTCCCCCGCCCTCCCCCACAAGGTCGCGATCGAGCCGCGCGCGGGAAGACGGGGCGGACGGTGGAGTCGCTGCGGGCCCCGGGCATCCGGCGGCCGTACGGTCGGATCCGCGACCGAGGAGGACGTCCGATGCGCAGGGTGACCTATTCGATGGGGGTCTCGCTCGACGGTTACATCGTCGGGCCGGACGGCCGGTTCGACTGGACGGAGCCCGACGAGGAGCTCTTCCGGTTCGTCACCGACGAGATCCGCGGGGTCGGCGTCCACCTGATGGGGCGGCGGCTGTACGAGACGATGCTGTACTGGGAGACCGCCGGGCGGGATCCGTCGCTCGGCGCCCCGATGCGCGAGTGGGCCGCGCTGTGGAACCCGCTCCCCAAGGTGGTGTTCTCCACCACCCTGCCGGAGGTGCGGGGCCGTGCCCGGCTGGCCTCGGGCGGGCCGGCGGAGGAGATCGAACGGCTGCGGGCCTCCCCGGATCCGGGCGACATCGCGATCGGGGGCGCGACCCTGGCCGCAGAGGCGGCCGCGCTGGATCTGATCGACGAGTACCGGCCCAGGGTCCACCCCGTGCTCGTCGGCGGCGGCATCCCGTTCTTCCCCCGTCACGCGCGCCGGGTGGACCTCGAACTCACCGAGAGCCGCACCCTCGGCTCACAGGTCGTCTGCCTCCGCTACCGCGTGGTGCGCTGACCCGGGCTCGCTTCAGGGAGCGTCGGGCCGAGCGGCGGCGCGGGCACGGGCGCGGAGCAGCTTCTTGTCCGGTTTCCCCGCGTCGGTCAGCGGCAGTTCGTCGACGAAGGAGAGGGACGCGGGCTCGTACATCGCGCCTTTGCGCTCCCGCACCAGGGCGCGCAGCTCCGCCTCGCCGACGTCGCCGCCGGGCGTGCGGACGACGGCCGCGTGGACCCGTTCCATGAGGTTGGCGTCCGGGACCCCGAGCACGGCGCTCTGCAGGACCTGCGGATGGGAGTTCAGCACGTCTTCCAGTTCCACCGTGTAGACGTGGCCTCCGACCACCACGATCATGTCCTTGAGCCGGTCCACGATGGTGATGTATCCGTCCGCGTCGAGGAACCCGATGTCACCGGTGTGCAGCCAGCCGTCCCGCAGCACCTCGGCGGTGAGTTCGGGCTGCTTCCAGTAGCCCTCCATCACGTGCGGGGACCGTACGCAGATCTCGCCGTGCTCGCCCGGGGCCAGGTGCCGTCCGCCGGGGCCGACGATGGCGACCTCGACCCCCTCCATGGCTTTGCCGGCGGTCCGCAGCAGCTCCGGTCGCGCCGGGTCGTGGTCCTCGGGCAGGAGCATGCTGATCCCGCCCGCTTCGTTCTGGCCGTAGAACTGGTGCAGTACGGGGCCGAAGCGCCGGACCGCCGCCGCGAGGCGGGCCGGGGAGGAGGCGCAGCCGCCGTAGGTGAGCGCGCGCAGGCTGGAGGTGTCGGTGCGGTCGATCGCGGGGTGGTCCATCAGCTGGTAGAGCAGCGGCGGGAGCAGGAACATGTGCGAGATGCGCTCGCGCTCGACGGCGGCGAGCACGGCGCCCGCCTCGAACTCGTCGAGGAGGACGACGGTGCCGCCGTGGTGCAGGGTGGCGTCCGCCATGAGGCCGGCGGCATGGGCGAGGGTGGTGCACACCAGCAGCCTGACCTCCGCCTCCTCGGTCCAGTCCGGTCCGATCGTCGCCCACTGCCCGAAGGTCGTGCAGATGGCCTTGGGGTGGCCGGTGGTGCCGCCGGTGTGGCGGATGGTGCAGATGTCCTGCGGACGCGCCTCGCCGTGTAGGGCCTCGGCGGACTCGCCGGCGGCGAGCGTCACGAGGTCGGCTTCCGTACCGGTGCCCGCGCCGAGCAGCAGCACGCGGTCCAGCCGCACCCGGCGGGCCAGGTCGGCCGCGCGTTCGCGATGGGCGGGGTCGGCGATCAGCGTCCCGGTCTCGACGTCCCGCAGGATGTCGGCGTGCACGTCGGCCGAAAGACCCGCGTAGAGGTGGTTCACGGCGCAGCCCAGCAGCCCGGCGGCGTAGCGGGCCGCGATCGTCTCGGGGAGGTTGCCGGACAGCAGGGTGACGGTCTGGCCGCGCCGTACCCCCCGGGAGCGCAGTGCGCGGGCCATGCGGTGGACGAGGCCGCGCAGTTCGCCCGCGCTGACGCGCCGGTCGTGGTGGACCAGGGCCTCGCGGCCGGGGTCCTTCGCCAGGGCGTCGAGGATCTCCTCCACGTGACTGCGGAAGTGTCCGCCGGTGCCGTCCATACCACTCCTATTGGTTGACTTGAGCAACTAGCCGCAGGTTAACGGCCGAAGATCCACCAGCCCAAGCCGGACGCCGACATCCAGCCACCGTCCGCTCACCGGGCGCGTCAGGACGTCAGCCGCCGGCACACGTCGGCGACCAGCGCGTCAGCGGTGTCCAGCGCGGCGGACAGGACGGCCGGGGATGTGCCGAGGACGGCGAACAGCCCGTGCGCCCTCGCGGAGAAGTCCGCAGGGGCCACCGGGAGCTCCCCGGCGGCCCGGACGGCACCCTTCTCGTTCAGCACCCACCGTCCCGCGTGGGCGTGCAGCCCCTGCACGAGGAGCCCGACCGCGCGGAAGAGGCAGCCGGCGACGTGGAAGGCGTCACCGCGGGACGCCCCCTTGCGGGCGTTGGCCAGGCAGAAGGGGGCCTCCCACAGCGTGTTGGCGACCAGGGCCGCCCGCAACGGCTCCGGATAGCGGGCCGCCTCCCGCCGCAGGGACCCCAACTCGCCGCCGGGATCGGCGAGAACGCGGCCGAGGACGAGCTCCCCGACGTACGCGTGCGAGTACACCCCGAGCGGGTGCCCCGCCTGGACCCCCACCTCGAAACGGCCCGCCCGGCAGTCCTCCCAGATCCGGCGGACGCGGTCCAGGTCCCGGTAGATCCAGTCGACGGCCCGCCTGTCTACGGTCAGCCACGCCCCGCCGTCCACCCAGGGCCCCCAGCCGCCGGGTTCCGTCACCTCCACCGGCGCACCGGTGAGTTCGGCGGCGAGGCGGCGCAGGGCGGCGGTGTCCAGCGGCGGCCGGTAGTACAGGCCGAGGTCGTAGTCCGAGCCCGGGTGGTGGGTTCCCCGGGCCCGGCTGCCTCCCAGGCACACCCCGGCCACTCCGCCGACACCGGCCAGCCGCCGCGCGATCTCTCCCAAACGATCCATGACCCGGAGTCTGGGGAATCGCGACGGCCGGCGCGACTCCTTTCCCGCCGCCGGGGCGTACCGTGACCCCATGGAGCAGCGCATCACCCTCGTCACGCTGGGGGTTTCCGGCCTCGCCCGCGCCACGTCCTTCTACCAGGCCCTGGGCTGGCGGGGGCAGGAGGTCGAGGAGACCGTGTTCTTCCAGGCCGGCGGCCTGGGACTCGTCCTGTGGGACCGGGGGAGACTCGCGGCGGAATGCGGCCTGGAGCCCGCTCCCGGCGGCGGTTTCGGCGGTATCGCCCTGTCCCACAACGTCCGTTCCGACGCCGAGGTGGACGCCCTGCTCTCGGCCGCGCGGCGGGCGGGCGGGACGATCACCAAACCGGCGGCCGTCAACTCCGTCGGCTTCTACTCCGGCGCCTTCACCGACCCCGACGGCCACCCCTGGGAGATCGCGCACAACCCCGGGATCCCCTTCAACGAGGACGGCTCGATCACCCTCCCCGACTTCGGCGGCCACTAGACCGGCCCCCGCCCTTGCGGCAGTGCCTCAGACGGTCCTGGGGACGTACATGGCCGGAACCCGCTATGAGGACGGGGGCGGTGCCGGGCGGCGGAGGACGAGAAGGGCCATCGCGACCTTCACCCCGGTGGACACCGTCAGGGCCTGGAGGAAGGGCATGCCCGCGAGCCACAGGGCCACCATCATCACCGTGAGGACGAGGAACGCGGGGAGCAGGTTGGTCCCGAGGACCGCGCACTTCAGCTGTCCGGCCCTGCCCCGCCGCTGACCCGCCGTCCCGCTCGGGCGCGCGCTCAGGCCCTGCTCCTCGGCTCGTGGCATCGCCGGCCGCCCTTCCCTCGCGCTCGTCCCCCGACGAGCCTGCGACGCGCCCCGGCGGACCGCCACCGCTGCCGGCCGCACGCACCGCCGTCCGGCGTACGGGTTCACCTCACCGGGCCCGTCCGCAAGGGCCTTCGGAGCGGACGTTCCGGCCGCGCGGCCGCGCCCGTACAGTGTGCGCCACGCGGCACGGAACACGGCCTGAGGGGGACGTACGGCATGGCGAACGAGGCGGGGACGAGAGGGCGCGCCGACGTGGCCTCGGCGCTGCGGTTCGCGACGGAGCTGTGCGCGTGGGTGGCCACGCCGTGGGCGCTGGCGTCCTGGTCGGTCGTGGCGGCGGTCGCCTCGGCGGTGCTGCTGATCGGCCTGCCGACGGTGTTCGCCACGCCCGGGGACAAGAACCACGTCATCGTCCCCGTCCCCGGAGCGGTCACCGTGGGGCTCGTCCTGCTGCAACTCGTGGCCGCCGTCGCCGCGTCCTGGGCGGTGTGGCCGGCGGGGGCGGCGGCCGCGGTGACCGCCCTGGCGGTCGCCTGCCTGTGGACGGAACGCCCGCGCCGGCGCCGCCTGCTGCGCGCGGCGCACTGACCGCGGGCGCCCCCGGGCGGCGCGTCCCGGCTCCCCGCGCGTACCGCCGCGCGTAGCCTGACGCCAGCCCGACCCGGGCGGGGAAGGTGAGGACGCTCATGGCCGAGGCACGGGACGACCGGTACGACCCCATGGTCATCGGTACGGGAGCCGCGGGACCGGCGCGCGCCCGCGGCCTCGGGGCGGCCGGCGCCGGATGAGGATCGAGTTCTTCACGTACGGGGTGAACCGCAGGTGGGGCATCCGGGTGGACGGGACGGACCTGCGGGAACCCCTGGTCGAGGCCATCCGCCCGGTGTGGGAGGCCGAGGAGTTCTTCCGGGCCAAGTCCCCGCGCGAGCGCGAGGAGTTCCTGCGGTACCGGTACGGCGGCCTGACGGCACTCGACTTCGGCGACGGCAGCGCGGCGGCGGCCCGCCACTTCCTCGGCGAGGGGCGGGGCGAGCTGTGGGACGCGGCGACGGGGACGACGGTGGTCCTGGGCTGCGTGTGCGGGGTGTGGGAGTGCGGCCCGCTGTACGCGCGCATCGACGCCACCGCCGCCACCGTGACCTGGTCCGGGTTCCGGATGCCGTACAGGCCCCCGGGGGAGGTGCTGCCGCTCGGGCCGTACGTCTTCGAACGGGCCGCGTACGAGCGGACCCTGGCCCGGCCGCACCGGCTGCGGGAGGACCCGATCCGCTAGGTCGCCTGCCGGGGTACGCGGGAGTCGGTGAACCGGGCGCGGGGGGAGGTGTCGCGCAGGCGGCGGTCCAGGAGGACCACGGAGGCGAAGCCGGAGGCTCGCGGCGGGGCGTCCGTTCCGATGCCGGACAGCAGGGCCGCCAGGCCCCGTTCGTGGGTGGCGAAGACGCGGGGCGACGTCAGGCGGCGGCGGGCCCGCTGGCCGGAGAGGGCTTCGCGGGCCCCGACGTCGAGGAGGACCATGTGCGCCGGCCGCCCGGCCCGCCCGGCGCTGCGGGTGAGCCAGCGGCGCAGCCAGGGCCGGGTGCCGCAGTCGTGGATGAGCAGCGGTTCCGGGCCGCGCATGGCCGCGCTGATCCGGCGCATGTGGTGCAGCCGCGCCAGCGGCCGGTACAGGGCGTAGGGGAGCCAGGAGGGCAGGACCGCCTCGCAGGCGGCGCGGGTGCCGCGCGGGTCCAGGACGGTCGCGGCGGGGGCCCACGCGCGCAGCAGGGTGCTCTTCCCGCTCCCCGGGAGCCCGGCTATGACGACGACCGCGTCCCGGGGGTAGGACAGGCGTATGCCCGCGTCCGTCCCGCCCCGCAGGTCGACCGTTCCCCGCGGGGTGATGTCGCGGACGGCGGCCGCCTCCGTTCGCGCGGTGTCGCACCTGCCCACCTGGGCCTCCTGTTCGTCCGACCGCCACCCGCCACGACGGCGGTGACCGGCCCTCCCTCGTCAGCGACCTTATCCGCACGGCCCTCACAGCCGTGACGTGCCGTCCGTCGCAGGAGCCCTCCGCATGTCCGCTTCGACGACCGGCCGCCGGGGCCGGCACCACCAGGCTGATCCCCCGCCGCGTGCCACGGCGAACCTGGCCGGGGCACGCCGTACCCGCGCCCCGGGCGGGTTCGTACCCTGGAGGCATGCGCATGCGTCCCACGCTGGACTGGACCCCCACCGAGGAAGCGCCGCCGGGTACCACGGACCCGCGGCCGGTCGCCGACGCGCTGCGCGCCGGCGGTGTGCTGGTGCTCAGCGGGGCGGGCCTGTCCACGGAGTCCGGCATCCCCGACTACCGGGGCGAGGGCGGGAGCCTGAGCCGGCACACGCCGATGACCTATCAGGACTTCACCGCGAGCGCCGGGGCCCGGCAGCGGTACTGGGCGCGCGGCCACCTCGGCTGGCGCACGTTCGGCCGCGCCCTGCCCAACGCGGGGCACCGGGCCGTGGCCGCGTTCGGGCGGCACGGGCTGCTCTCGGGGGTGATCACCCAGAACGTCGACGGGCTGCACCAGGCCGCCGGCAGCGAGGGCGTCGTGGAGCTCCACGGGAGCCTGGGCCGGGTCGTGTGCCTGTCCTGCGGGGCCCTCAGCCCGCGCCGCGAGCTGGCACGGCGGCTGGAGGAGGTGAACGCGGGCTTCGCTCCCGTGGCGGCGGGGATCAACCCCGACGGGGACGCCGACCTCACCCGGGAGCAGGCCCGGGACTTCCGCGTGGTGCCCTGCGCGCGCTGCGGCGGAGTCCTCAAGCCGGACGTGGTGTTCTTCGGCGAGAGCGTCCCGCCGGCGCGCGTCGAGCACTGCCGCCGGCTGGTGCGGGAGGCGTCCTCGCTGCTGGTCCTGGGGTCCTCGCTGACAGTGATGTCCGGGCTGCGGTTCGTCCGTCAGGCGGCGAAGGAGGGGAAGCCGGTGCTGATCGTCAACCGGGACCGGACCCGGGGCGACGCGCACGCCGTCACCCGTGTCGCGCTCCCGCTCGGGGCGACCCTCACCGCGCTGGCGCACCAGCTGGGCGTCCCGCTCGACGGAGGCCGGACGGGCGGCTGACCCCGCGCGGGACGGCCCCGGCGGCGGTGAGGTCCGGTCGCGGCTGAGGCGCCCCTCCCGGGAGCCGCCCGGGTGCGCGCTCAGCCGGCTGCGGCGCGGGCGGGCAGGCGGGTGCCGCAGCCGGTGCAGTAGCGGGCGTCGACCTCTATGGCGTGCCGGTGGCAGCGCACGCAGACCAGGTGCACGGCGCACTGCGGGGGCGCGGCGGCGGCAGGGACGGGGACGTCGGCGGCGGCGGTGGCAGGGGCGGCGGGGACCTCGGCGGCGGGGGCGGCGGCGGAGGCGGGGGCGGGCGCGGCGGGGACCTCGGCGGCGGGGGCGGGGGGCGCAATGGTCATCCCCCGGCGCTTGCGGTGAACGGTCAGCACGACCAGGCCCTTCGGCCCGGCGAGCAGCGCCCGGGCGGAGCCACGGGGCAGCAGGGCCAGGAAGCCTGCGGACAGGTGCGACTGGGCGCCGTCCAGGGTGAGGATGCCCGTGCCCGAGACGACGACCAGCATCACGTCGACCTCGTCCTCGGTGTACTGCGCTCCCCCGGTGCCGGGCAGGTGCCGCACCAGGTTGGCGTCGAGCTGCCGGCCGGCGCCCCGCAGCCGCCACAGGGCCCCGCTCTGCCCGTCCGCCACCGCCGCGAGCAGCCCCGCCACGGTGGCCGCCTGCGTCTCGCGCTCCACCTCCATCAAGGTGCCCTCTCCACGTCCGGCCCGCACTCCACACCCCCATGATCCCGCACGCTCACCGCGGCCCGGGACCAGTACGGGCACGGATCACCCGCACAGGGGGCCCGCGAACACCCGCACCACACGGGCGCGGACGTCCACCACGCCCTCCGCCTTTCCGGGCGGTGATCCGTAACCCGGACGGACCCGGCCCGGTTGTGCCGTGCACAAGATCACCAACGAGTGTGAAGGCAGAGTCCATGACCACCAGCACGGCCGCCGCCCCCCTCATCGCCCGCGTCCTGATCTCGACGGCGCTCACCACCGCGCTGGCCGTCGGCACGGGAACGGCGGTGGCCGCCGTTCCCGCCGACGGCGGCTGGAAGGGGGAGGGCGGGCTCACGCTGAACGCCGCCGACAACGCCGAGGTCGACGCCTACGTCGACCGGGCGAAGCGGGCCGAGGAGTCGATCAGCACGGACGTGCGCGCCGCCGCCCTCGTCTCGGGCGCGGAGCTGATCGGCTACGAGAACCGGCTCAAGTCCCCCGACTCCCTCAAGCGGAAGGTCGCCACCTCCCTCAAGGAACACCCCGGGCAGACGGTCGGGACGGTCCTGGCGGGCGTGAGCGACGCCGTCCGGTACACCCTCCAGTGGCCGGACGGCAGCTACACCGACGGCGTGGGCACCGCCTCCACCGTCCTGTCCGCATGGGGCAACGGCAGTACGAAGTGGTCCAACACCTGGGGCCGGAGCAGCGGTTACAAGGGCCTCAACACCGGTTGGCGCGCACCGCGCTCCGGTCAGCTCTTCGAGGTCCAGTTCCACACCCCGGCCAGCAAGCACGCGCAGGAGGTGACCCACCTGCTGTACGAGGAGCAGCGGCTCCCGTCGACCTCGCCGGCCCGGAAGAAGGAGCTCCAGGCCCTGCAGGACGCCGAGTTCGCCGCCGTCCCCGTCCCGGCGGGCGCCGACCGGCTCAGCCCGCCCGCGCCGCTGCCCGTCCCGGCGGGGCGCTGACCGCTCCGGCGGCACGCCGGCCGTGAACCGCCTTCGGCGTCAACGTCCTTAAAGTGCGCGGACGTTGTCGCCGAAGGTCCAGTTGCGGGACCCGTCCCAGTTGAGCGACCAGGTCATCAGGCCCTTGAGCCGGCCACCGTAGGGGTTCCACGCCTGGGAGACCAGGCCCGGGCTCATATAGCCGCCGCCCGCGCCCGGTTGGGCCGGGAGACCGGGGACCTGCTTGTCGTAGGGCACCCTGATCGTGGTGTTCTGGACGACGAGCCCCCGGTCGAGGCAGTCGGTCTGCGCCTTGAAGCCGGCGACGGTCCCCGCGGAGTAGGAGTCCCCGGCGCACCCGTACATGCTGCCGTTGTAGTACTGCATGTTCAGCCACCACAGGCGGCCGTTGTCCGCGTACTTCTTGACGATGGGCAGGTACGCGCCCCAGATCGATCCGTACGCCACGCTGCCGCCGGTGACGTAGGCGGTCTCGGGGGCCATCGTGAGGCCGAAGCCGGCGGGCATCCGGGCGAGTACGCCGTCGATGATGCGGATCAGGTTGGCCTGCGACGGGGAGAGCTGCGTGATGCTGCCGGAGCCGACGAGGCCGGTCTCGACGTCGATGTCGATCCCGTCGAAGTTGTACTTCTTGAGGAGGGGGACGATCGTCTCGACGAAGCGGTCGGCCACGGCGGCGGAGCCGAGGTCGATGCCGGCGGCCGCCCCGCCGATGGACATCAGCACGGTGAGGCCGTCCTGTTTGGCCTGGCACATCTCGGCGGGGGTCGGCACCTTCACGGTGCTGTCCATCCCGTCCTCCCACAGGACGGTGCCGTCGGAACGGATCACCGGGAAGGCGGCGTTGATCACGTTGTAGCCGTGGGCGCGGATGCGGCCGTCGGTGAGGGGGATCCAGCCGAGGGGCGGATGGACGCCGTTGGCGGCGCCGTCCCAGTTCTCCCAGTATCCCTGGAGGACCTTGCCGGAGGGCTTCGGCCGGACGGCACAGGTGTCGGGTGCGAGCGGGCCCGGGGGCGGCGGGGTGGCCGCCGCAGCGGGTAACGGGGCCAGCAGGGCCGCCGCGAGGCCGAGGCCGAGCAGGCGGAGGGTCCGACGGATCATGAGGGGTGCTCCCTTCACGCCGTCCGCACCCGGGGCACGGACGTGCGGACAGGCCGGAATTGCCGGGAGGAAGGACTACCGTGGGGCGCGGGCGCCCGCCGGGCGGGCCGCCCGGGAGCGTTCGCGGGTGACGCGCCTCAACGTAGGTTTGGTCCAGACCATCCGTCAAGAGCCACGGCGGGAGCCCGTCCGGGCCGGCCGGCCCCTCGCCCCCCGGCCCGTCAGCCCGTCAGTCCGTCAGCCCGTCGCCGATGGCAGCCCGTCAGCTCGTCAGCTCGTCAGCTCGTCAGGGAGCGGACGGCCTGCCGTTCCAGGTCGAGGCAGCGGTCCACGCGCCCCGCGCACGCGTCGAAGAAGGCCCGGCGTTCACCCGGACCGGCGTCCGGGGCGGCGTCCCGGGCGAGTGCGGCCAGCTCCGACCAGTGCCCGGCGGACTCCCGGAACAGCGCGGCGGCCTCCGTGCGGCCCACGAGGTCGAGGAAGTCGGCGTACAGCGGCCGCGTCGCGCCCGGGGCGGTCCACTCCTCCTCCAGGCAGGCGTACAGCCGCCCGGTGCCCGCCCGGAAGGCCTCCGGCGTGCCGCCGAACCGGTGCTCCCAGCCGTCGGCGGTGGCGGCGTCACGCAACTGGGCGGCGAACTTCTCCATCCCGCTGAAGCCGAAGTTCACGTCGAAGGCGTTGCCCAGGACCGGCCCGGTGAAGTGCGTGACGGTGGAGGCGATCGCCCCCGCCACGTCCGGCTCCCCCTCGGGCGGCCCGGTGGGCACGATCAGCTGGTGGCGGCCGTCGCGGTGCGCGGTCCAGGCGGCGCCGAACTCCTCGCGGTCGATGCGGTACGGGGTGGCGGCCCCGTCCTCGACCAGCAGGTCGTCGCCGTCGTACCCGGCGATGACGACGGTGTGCGCGTCGGTGCCGGTCAACTCGGCGTCCGGGTCGGGGCCGTGCCAGGGCAGGGAGGAACGGTCGACCACGCAGAAGACGGGCTGCCCCGCGTCGAGCGCGGCCCGGACCCGGCCCCAGCGGGGGTTCATCGCCCGGGTGGCCTCGTACGGAACCCCCAGGCGGCCGAGGGCGACCTGCACCCAGGGCTCAGGGTGGGCCTGGGCCACGATCGTGAGGATGGGCGGCCTGCCCTCGTACTCGAACACGAAGTACATGAAGCCGACGCCGCCGGCCAGGCCGGCCACGAGCTCCTCGTCGTGGACGCTGCCCAGGGCGTGCCGGATCAGCGAGGCTTCCCGGTGGCGTCCGGTGCCGAAGTCTTCGTATGCGAGCACGGTCATGAGGCCACCCTAACCCGCAAAAGGGCAGCTCAGCGCAGGGCGAGGTGGCCGGCCGTCAGCACTTGAGACCGGTCGAGGCGGCCGTGGAGGCCTCGTCCAGCTTCTGGATCTGCGGCTGGAGCTTGGTGAGCGCGTCCTTGCCGGTGGTGTCGCCCGGCAGGCCCTCGTACCCCTTCTTCAGGTTCTCCGCCGCGTCCTTGACCGCGTCCTGTTCCGCCTTCTTCAGCTTGGCGAGGTTCTCCTTGACGTTTCCCCAGTCCTTCTGGACGGCGTCGTAGGCGTCCTTGACCTGGTCCTTGGTCGAGGAGGCGGGGTCCAGGGCCTTCAGCTTGGCGTTGTCCGCCTTGAGGGCGTTGAGATCGGTGCACAGGTCGGCCGCGGCCTTGGTGGCCTGCTCCGCCGCCGAGTTGTCGTCGCTGTTGTCGGAGCAGGCTGCGAGTCCGAGCACCGCGCTGACGCAGAGCACGCCGATCACGGGGAAGCGCTTCATGGGAGGCCTTTCTCACGGGGGCAGGACCGGACGTACACGACCTATCTGTACGCACGGCAAAACTATGCAGAAAGGGGACACCCCGCATCCGCACGCCTACCGTCCGGAGCCGCTCCCCCCACCGGGCCCACGACCCCGCCGACCGGCTGGATTCGCGCCGGGGAGCGCCGGGTAACCGGATCAGTGGCACGTCTTGCGGACCACGGGGGGATGGAAACCCCTTCCGGCGGGAGCGACCGATGATCACCCTGGTGCTGGCGGACGACGACGGACGGGCCCGGGCCGAGGCAGAGCGGGCGCTCTCGGGGGCGGGCGGCATCACGGTGTCGGCCGCCGTGCCGACGAGCGGACTCGGCGGCGCCCTGCGCGCGGGCGGACCGGACCTCGTCCTGCTCGACCTCTGCCCCGAGCGCGTCCCGGCCTTCAAGGCGGTCCTGGACACCCTCCCCCGGCGTCCTCCCGTCTGCGTGTTCAGCCACCGAGACGATGAGGAGTACGTCGACTTCGCCCTGGCCGCCGGGGCCCGCGGCTACCTCCTCAAGGACACCGGCGCCGCCCGCCTGGCCGCCCTCGTACGCCTGCTCGCCGACGGCTGGACCGTGCTCGGCGCACCCGGCCGGGGCCCGCTCGTCTCCCGCGGGCCCGCCGCGCGCCGGGCCTCGGGGGTGGCTCCCGCGATGGGGCGGCTCACGCCCCGCGAGAAGGACGTGCTCACCCTCGTCGCCCTCGGCCTGACCAACCGCGCCATCGCGCTGCGCCTCCACATCGGCCACGGCACGGTCAAGGACCACGTCGCCGCGGTCCTCCACAAGCTCGGGGTCACCGGGCGCGTCGAGGCGGCCCTCCTCGCCGAGCGCGCGGGCCTCCTCGCCGGCCCCGGCGGGGATCCCTCCGCCGGCCGGTGGCGGTGAACCGCGGGTCCAGCCGTTCGGCGGGGTCCCTGCGGGGCGTGCGTCCGCGAGACTTCGAAGCGCGGCCGCACACCCAACCGTCTCTCTGCGAAAGGCATCACATGCCTCGTCTCACCCGTACCCTCGGCCTCGGCGCCGCGGCCTTCGTCGCCGCCCAGGCCGCCCTCCTCGCCACCGCCACCGGCGCCTCGGCCGGCCAGGCCGATTTCGGCGGCGCCGCCGGGGACAGCGCCTCCTCCTCCTTCAGCCCGACGCCGGGCAACTGCGAGGGGCTCCAGGGCTACCTCCGTTCGCACGGCGGCAACGTCCGGAGCATGAGCGACACGTTCCAGAACGAGTGGCGCCAGTGCGCGGCGGGCCCGATCGCCGGCAGCTTCGGCAAGGGCTGACCACGGCCCGGCGGTAGCCACTCGGGGGGAGCGGCCGTGGAGGCTACCCGCGCGTACGCCGTCCAGTACCTCTGGGCCACCGACGACCACCCGATCAACCGCA
>NZ_JBEPFL010000020.1:0-157731 GCF_040301925.1 Streptomyces sp. NPDC000075 | reverse complement strand
TCAAGGGTCGCCGCAGGCGATCGCGAAGCGACGCGACGAAGGAGCGCCCTTGACAGGGCGGCCCGACGCGGAAGGACGATGAGACTGACGGGAAAGCCCCAAGGCTGCTCTGAGACCGCCCCGCCGAAGTCCCACCCTCCCCTGTCCCGGTCGGCTGTCCGTCCCCGCCCAGGGGGATTCGGCCCCCCACCCACCCACCCGCACCCCGGGAGGCGGGTGGGCAAACACCGCCCACCCTCCACCCCTCGAGGGGGAGATGGCGGGCCCGCACCCCCAGTCGTTAGACAGGCGAAAGGTTTCCTTACATAATGCTTAGACATGGGAAAGACTTACGAACGCATCGATGGCCGGCTGCGCGAGTTCATAGAGCGGCAGCCGGTGTTCTTCACCGCCACCGCTCCCCTCAGCGGTGACGGCACCGTCAACCTCTCGCCCAAGGGGCTCTCCGGGTCCTTCGCGGTGCTCGACGAGCAGCGGATCGCCTACCTCGACTTCGCCGGGAGTACGGCCGAGACCATCGCGCACCTGCGGGAGAACGGCCGGATCACGGTGATGTGGTGCGCCTTCCAGGGGCCGCCCAACATCGTCCGGGTGCACGGGCGCGGCGAGCCCGTGTTCCGGGACGACCCTCGGTTCAAGGAGCTGCTCGCGCACTTCCCCGACATCGACCCGACGCTGCACGGGCTGCGCGCGATCATCGTCGTGACGGCCGAACTCGTACGGGACTCCTGCGGATACGGGGTGCCCTTCATGTCGTACGACGAGGACCGTGATCTGCACGGCAAGCGCTTCGCGCGCGAGGACGACGCCTCGCTGAGCGCGTACTTCGCCAAGAAGGAGCACATCGCGCAGAGCATGGACGGCCTGCCCGGCCTCCCCCTCCCCCTGCCGCCCTCCGACTTCTGACAGGGCGGCCCTCAGCCCCCTACCGCAGGGTGGTGTTCTTGTCCGTGCGGTACGTGGCCACCAGGGCGAGGCACATCGCGGCGATGGCGACGCGGCCCGAGGCCTGGAGGAGCGGGCCGCGCAGCAGGATGAACGAGTAGCCCGCGACCAGCGGCACCACCACCGAGATCAGGCTGCCGGGCGGCGAGCGGCGGGTGGCCCGCTTGGCGTAGCGGCGGTCGACACGCGCGGCGGCGTACCCGATGGCCAGCAGGCCGGCGCCCATGCCGAGGGGGCCGAAGTCGAGCCACAGCTCGGCCCAGACCGGGGAGGAGAGGTTGGTGTTGACCGTGCCCATCCACTGGCCGACCATCACGCCCGTGTCGCGCGGTTTGCCGGGCCAGGCCGAGCGGGGCACCGCGAAGAAGACGGATCCGGCGAGCTGGCGGCCGTAGGAGTGGCCGGGGCCGGAGTCCGCGAAGGTGATGGTGTTCGCGAACATGCCGATCTGGTCGTAGTCCTTGAGCGCCATGGGCTCCAGGAACGAGGTCGTCTCGACGGGCTTGTAGTTCTTCTCGTCGTAGCGGAAGCGGTCCGCGAAGGGGAAGACGAGGAGGGCGACGACGACGGCCATGGAAAGGGCGACGCGGTACATGGCGGCGCTGACCGGGAAGAGCGTGAACAGCATCGCGAACATCACGGTCAGGAACCAGTAACGCGGGTTCGAGATCGGGTTGTTGACGACGAGGTTGAGGGCGATGAGAGCCGCCCAGGTGAGGATGACCGACACCTTGCGGCGGGCGTACGTCGAGGTGATCAGCCAGCGCGTGTACAGCAGCATGGCGAGCAGCGCGGGTACGGTGCCGAACCCGCGCAGCAGGGCCTGGCCGGCCTGGCCGTCGCCGTTGGAGACACCCGCGTCCTGGATGCCGGCGATGATCTCCTGGCGGCTGGAGAAGAAGACGGCGGGGCCGCCCAGTTTGAGGATGAACGCCGCGCTGCACACGAAGGCGACGGCGGTGAGGAGCTGGAGTCTGCGCCGGTGCGCCATGACGGGGCGGGGTTCCTTCGGGGAGCCGCCCGCGCGGCCCGCCGGGCGGTGGCGGGCGAGCAGCACGCCGACGTCGAAGGCGGTGCAGCCGAGGAGGACCAGTCCGATGGCGAGGGTGAGGTCGGAGCGGGGCCCGACCACGGGGGTCGGGACGCGTCCCAGTACGGCCTGGGCGAGGGGGGCCACGCCCATGGCCATGTAGACGAAGAGCCAGAAGGAGCCCTGGAGGAGCTTACGGCGGCTGGTGAGCACCATGGCGGAGAGCCGGGCGCCGGCGTACATGGTGAGTACCAACTGGAGCCAGAAGGCGGCGTCTTCCTGTCCGTCGCCGGACTGGGCGGCGACGAACACGGGCAGGAAGACGGTGAAGCCGAGCGCGAGGGGGACGGACAGGGCGCGGGAGAGCAGGGTGCGCGGGGTGGTGACGCGCCCCCACCGGGCCTCGTCCGCAGGTGTCGGCGGAGCCTCCTTCACACCGGGTGTGCGTATGTCCGTAGCCACCATTGCCCCCACCCCATGTGCGTGATCCGCGCGCAGTCTAATCTGAGCGTTCCGCGCCAGGGGAGGCGCGTGGGACGACGGGGGCGACGACCGGTGCGCAATCTTCCTGCCTTCACGCTGGCCGGATACGACAAGGGGCGGGGCCTGCTGACGCAAGCGCTGTGGTTCGCGGTGATGAACACCCTCTTCATGTCGTGGTTCTGCCCGGCCCGGCTGCGCGTGGCGCTGTTGCGGGCGTTCGGGGCGGAGATCGGCGAGGGGGTGCTGATCCGGCACAAGGTGCGCGTGCTGTGGCCGTGGAAGCTGAAGGTCGGGGACCACACCTGGATCGGTGAGGGCGCCTGGCTGCTCAACCTGGAGCCGGTGACGATCGGTTCGCACGTGTGCCTGTCGCAGGAGTCCATGCTGTGCACCGGTTCGCACGACCACCGGGCCGCCGACTTCCGTTACCGCAACGCCCCGATCACCGTCGAGGACGGCGCGTGGGTGGCCGTCCGGGCGACGGTGCTGGCGGGTGTGACGGTGGGCCGCTGCGCGGTGGCCGGCGCCGGTGCGGTGGTGCACAAGGACCTGCCCGCCCTGACCCTGCAGACCCAGGACGGCGGCCGCCGCCCGGTGGAGGAGCCCAAGTGAAGATCCTGCACGCCGTCACGCTGCACTCCCCCTCGCACGCCTTCGGCGGCCCGGTGCGGGTGGCGCTGAACCTGGCGAAGGGGCTGCGGGAGCGGGGTCACGAGGCCCGGCTGCTGGCCCTCGGGGAGGGCTTCGACCCCTGGCCGGTGTCGGTGGAGGGGGTCCCGGCGAAGCTCTTCCCGGCCCGCCGGCTGCTCCCCCTCGGGTTCAGCGGGATGACGTCACCGGCCCTGCTGGCCTCGGCGTCGCGGCTGGTCCGGGACGCGGACGTGGTCCACGTCCATCTGGCCCGCGACCTGGTCACCCTCCCCGTCGCGCTGGCGGCCCTGCGCGTGGGCAGGCCGCTGGTCCTCCAGACCCACGGCATGGTGGACCCGAGCGAGAGGCTGCTGGCGAAGGTCCTGGACGCGGTGGCCGTACGCCGCCTGCTGCGGGGTGCGGACGCGGTCCTCCACCTGACCCCGCACGAGCGGGCGGGCCTGGACGCGGTGGTCGGCGCCCCGCCCCTGGCGCAGGCGGTCCGCCTGGTGAACGGCACCCCGGCCCAGGAGGAGCGCCCGCCCCTGAGCGGTCCGCCCCGCATCCTCTACTCGGCCCGCCTCCAGGCCCGCAAACGCCCGGTGGACTTCGTGGACGCCGCCCCGGCGGTGCTGGCCGTCCACCCGGACGCGGAGTTCGTGGTGGCGGGCCCGGACGAGGGAGAACTCGCGGCCGTCCGCGCCCGCGTCACCGCCCTGGGCCTGACGGACCGCTTCACCGTGCCCGGCGCCCTGTCCACCCCGGAGGTCCTCACGGAACTCCGCCGCGCCCACGTCTACGTCCTCCCGTCGGTGGACGAACCCTTCCCCATGTCGGTCCTGGAGGCCCTGTCCGTGGGCGTCCCGGCGGTGGTCACCCACTCCAACGGCCTGGCCCGCGACATCGCGGCGGCCGGCGCGGGCCGGGCGGTGGACCCGGGCCCGCAGGGCGTGGCCGAGGCCGTCCTGGCCCTCCTGGACCCGTCCGAGAACACGAAGGCCTCCCACGCGGCCCGCGCACTGGCTGCGGAGTCCTTCTCGATGGACGCGGTACTGGACACCCTCCTCGGGGTGTACGAGGACATCCGCCGCTGAGGGACGCCTAGCAGTTCTGGCTGATCACTTCCTCCAGTTCGGAGAGCGCCGCGCGTTCGTCCTCGATCTTCTTCCTGAGGAGTTCGAGTGCCTGCTTGAGGGCGTTGATCTGCTGTTCGTCCGGAGGGGACTGCGCCTCCAGTTCGGCGATCTTCTGCGCGAGCTTCGTCGCGTGTGCCTCGTCGTCGTGGAGGGTCTTCTTGAGGTCCTTCGCGAGGCGCTTCATCAGCTCGCATCCGGTTTCCGCGGCCGGTGGGTTCATGTCCGCACTCCTTCGTCACGGCGGGCCCGTGGTCGGCGTCCCGCGCGGCCAGTATCGGAGCGTCGGCAGGCCCGCACCCGGCGGAGTAGTCCATCCGGCCGCCCGGCTGGGGGCCGGGGGCACACGGACGCCGCCGGCCGGAGGCGGGCGCGGCGGCGTTCCCGGTGGGGGGGCGGTTACGCCGGGAGCCAGGCGTAGCAGTTCGTCGAGGTGAAGGTGGCCGTGCCCGCGGGGATCACGGCCGTGGTCTTCTCGCCCGGCTTGGGCGGGGTTTCCGGGCCCGAGGCGAGGATCGCGCCGTCCTTGCCCTTGGCCTCCCAGGTGCAGGTGGTGGACTGGGTGGCCGCGCGGTAGGTGCCCGGGGACGGGTTCTCACGGGTGCCGTCGGGCAGGCCCTTCTCCGCCGTCGCCAGGATCGGCTTCTGGTCGGGGCAGAGGTAGGTGATCGCGTCCTTGGCTCCCGTGACCTCGCCCGAGGCGATCGACGCGGCCGCCGCCTCCTTGTCACGCTTCGCGGTGCGTTCCACCCGCTGGCAGGTTTCCTGGCCCGTCTGGAGGACGGCCGCGGGGTCGGTTTTCTCCGGGACGCGGCCGCTCAGGTACTGCTTCTCGTTCTCCTTGAAGCTGCCCGTCTTCGGCGTGAGCCGCGCGTCCGGGAGGACCGGGCCCGTCGGCTTGGCGTTCGGGTCCGGGGCGGCGGGGGGCGTGGTGGCGTCCGCCGGGTCGGGGGCCGGTGAGGCGGCCGGTGGCTTCGGCTTGGCCGGGGCGGCGCCGGCCTCGGCGTCGCCGGAGGAGCTGCATCCGGTGAGGGTGAGGGCCGTGGCCAGGAGGAGGGCTGCGGAGGCTGTCGCGGAGCGGAGGTGCATCGGGGGCTCCCGTGGGTGGGAAGGCGTACGGGGCCCGGCGGATGGTCGCGCCGGGCCCCGTGCGTCTCGGTGGTTACTTCTGGCCGAAGGTGAGGATCAGCTGCGGAGCGGCGTCCGCGGCGGTCGACTCCGAGGACCAGAGCCACAGCGCGTCGGTGCCGGTGCTGGTCAGGCCGAGGCTGTAGCCGGTGCCCAGCACCGCGGAGACCGCGGCGGTGTCGAGGTCGACGTTCTGGACGGCCGAGCCGTCCGGCACGCCCGCGATGCTGCCGAGCGGGGTGGTGCCGAGGGTGGGCTTGGTGTTGAACGTCGTGCCCGCGCCGCTCCAGGTGCCGGTGACCGGGACCACGGAGACGGTGTCGGCGGTGCCGGCGCCGGTCTGCGTGGAGGTCTTGAACTGGAGCGAGGCGGCCTTCAGGACCTGCCCGGCCGGGGCGGCCGGGAGGGTGAAGCGCAGGTACGACTCGTACGCGGAGGTGCCGCGGACGGCGAGCTGCGTGGAGGTGCCGTAGGCGGTGGCCGGGGCGCCCTGGTTGATGTAGGTGTCCTCGGACGCGGGGACCTTGGCCACCGTGTCGGCCGGGGCCTTGGCCAGGTCGTAGTGGGACTTGACCTGGGCCTGGGTGAGCGCCGTCGGGTAGACGGCGGTCTCGTCGATCTGGCCGGCGAAGAAGCTGCTCGTCGGGCGGTTCGGCCAGTTGTTGAGGTTGTCGCCGCCCACGTGCCAGAAGCCGGCGTACGAGGTGGAGGTGGTGGCGCTGTTGGTGCCCTTGTTCTGGCCGTCGACGTAGAGGGTCATGCCGCCGGGGCCCTGGGTGCCGACCACGTGGTGCCACTTGTTGTCGTTGTACGTCTCGAACAGCCCCGTGGTGATGGTGCGGGTCGAGCCGTTGTAGACGCCGAAGGCGAGGCGGCCGGTGTTGGTCATGTACAGCTGCTTGTCGTAGGTGCCGCTGCTGTTGACCGTGTTGTTGCCGAAGCCGATGAGCTTGCCGCCGCGCGTGGTGTTCGTCTTGAACCAGGTCTCGACGGTGAAGCTGCTGCCCACGAACTGGCGGTGGTCGCTGTACACCTGCTGGCTGGTGCCGTTGAAGCCCATGGCCGTGCTGCTGCCGCTGACGGCTCCGGGGCTCTGGTTGAGCGCCGGGGCGTTCACCTGGATGCCGCTGGTGTTGCCGCCGCCCGAGGAGTCGGCCACGTAGGGGCTGGAGGTGTCGTCGTAGCGCCAGTAGAGGTTGGCGCCGTCGGTGCGGACCTTGTCCGGGTAGGCCTGGACCGAGGTCGGGACGGTCACGGAGGCGCTGGCCGACAGGGCGCTGGTGTTGCCGGCGCCGTCGGTGGCGGTCACCCGGTAGGTGTAGGACTGGCCGGCCTTGACGGTGGTGTCGGTCCAGGAGGCCTGGGGCCGCTCGAACTCCAGGGAGTCGGCGGTCATGGTCTGGATCGGGGTGGCCGAGCCGTTGCGGTAGATCCGGTACGTCAGCTTGCTGTCGTCCTGGTCGTAGCTGGTGCGCCAGCGGACCTGGACCTCGCCGGGCTTGACGCTGCCGGCGCTGGCGACCGGGGTGGTGGGCGCGCCGACGTCTCCGGTGTTGGCGAAGCGGGTCAGACCGGCCTGCGGCTTGCCGTTGATCTGGGTGAACTCGCCGCCGACCCACAGGTACTTGACGTCGGCCTTCTCGGCGACGGCCATGACGCGCGGGCCGATGCCCTCGCCGATGCCGTCGTTGGCGGTGGGGTGCCAGCCGAGCTTGCGCGGGCCGCGTACGAAGCCGTCCACGGGGGCGGGGGGCGTGCCGGTGTGGTCGGTGGACTGCGCCATCAGGAAGTTGCGCTTGCCGTCGGGGAACTCCAGCTCGGTGGAGCAGTCGTGGCCGTGCGAGGCGCTGTAGAGGACGCCGTCGTACGGGAGCACGTACTGGGTCGCGCCGAGGCAGCGGTCGCGCCACTTCTCGTTGAAGTCGAGGCCCAGGCCGATGCGGCCGTCGAAGACGCCGCCGCCGGAGCCCTCGTTGGCCGTGTAGTAGCCCGTGGCGTCGGCGGAGATGTCCTTGACGACCGAGTTCGACGGGATGGTGGAGTACGTCTTGGCGACGGCGCCGGTGGTGGCGTTGACGACCGCGAGGGCGTGCGAGTTGGAGCCGTTGACGGTGAAGAAGTCGCCGCCGAGCAGGACGCTCTTGCCGTCGTTGCTCACCTTGACGGCGCGGCCCGGCTCGTCGGCGTTGGCCGTGAAGGGCTTGAGGGCGCCGGAGGCGGCGTCGACGGCGGCGAACCGCTCGCGGGTCTGGCCCTCGACCGTGCCGAAGTCGCCGGCGACGTAGAGGGTGTCGTCGGTGACGTCGAGGGCGCGCACGGTGGCGGGGACGCCCGGGTGGAAGGCGGCCTTGGGCGTGCAGGTCTCGATGTCGACGGCCGCGAGGCTGGAGACCGGGGTGCCGTTGACGGCGCCGAAGTAGCCGCCCGCGTAGAGGGTCTTGCCGTCCTTGGAGACGGTCAGCGCCCGGACGGTCGCGGTGCCGTCGCCGACGGTGAAGGCCAGCTTGCAGGAGGTGGGGTTGCCCGTGGCGGCGTCCAGCGCCACGAAGTTGACGGCTTCCTGCTCGGCGCCGCCGACGGCGTCGGGCGGGCGGACGGCCGAGAAGGTACCGCCGGCGAAGACGGTGCCGTTCGCCTCGGCCATGGCGAAGACGACGCCGTTCGGCTGCCACGTGGGCAGCTCGTCGGCGGTGAACGCCACCGGCGGCGTGATGGCCGACGCCGAGGGCATCAACACCACGCCCAGGCCGGCGCCCGCGCCGGTCAGTGACAGGACGAGGGCAGCGGTCAGCCCTCTGGATCTACGCATGAACCCCCCAGGGCAATCGCCCGGTCTGATGGCTGGAACTGTACGAACAGCCGTGTGCATCCGACGCAGACTAGGACTCGGGTACGGTCCCGGTCACCTCACTTGACCCACTGCATACCAACTCGGGATCAAGCGGGTTCACTTCGGGAGGCGGACGCCGGCACACGGCAGGTTTGCCCCGGTCAGGGCCGTGGAGCGTCGCGAACTTGACCGGGACACGGAAAACGTAGGCGAATCGTAGGCGAAATATACGGCCTCAGCGGTCGATGCGGACGGTGGCTCCCGCCAGTTGGTCCTCGACCTGCCGGATGTCGGCGTCCACCATGATGCGGGCCAGTTCGGGCACGAGGACCGTCGGCTTCCAGCCGAGGATCTCCCGGGCCTTGGAGGCGTCGCCGATGAGGGCGTCGACCTCGCTGGGGCGCTCGTACTTGGGGTCGTAGCGGACGTGCTCGTTCCAGTCGAGGCCGGCGTGGGCGAAGGAGGACTCGACGAACTCACGGACGGTGGCGGCGACTCCGGTGGCGACGACGTAGTCGGTCGGCTCGTCCTGCTGGAGCATCCGCCACATCGCGTCGACGTACTCGGGGGCGTAGCCCCAGTCGCGGACGGCGTCGAGGTTGCCGAGGTAGAGGTGTTCCTGGAGACCGGCCTTGATCCGGGCGACGGCGCGGGTGATCTTGCGGGTCACGAAGGTCTCGCCGCGGCGCGGGGACTCGTGGTTGAAGAGGATCCCGTTGACGGCGAACATGCCGTACGCCTCGCGGTAGTTGACCGTGGTCCAGTACGCGAAGACCTTCGCCGCGCCGTACGGGCTGCGCGGGTGGAAGGGGGTGTCCTCGTTCTGCGGGGGCGGGGTGGAGCCGTACATCTCCGAGGACGAGGCCTGGTAGATGCGGGTGTCCACACCGCTGGCCCGGATGGCCTCCAGCAGGCGCAGCGCGCCGAGGCCCGTGACGTCGCCGGTGTAGAGGGGCGCGTCGAAGGAGACCCGGACATGGGACTGGGCGCCGAGGTTGTAGACCTCGTCGGGGCGTATGTCGCGCAGCAGGTTCACCAGGGCCACACCGTCGGAGAGGTCGGCGTGGTGCAGGACGAAGGAACGGTTCTCCGTCTGCGGGTCCTGGTAGACGTGGTCGATCCGCTCCGTGTTGAAGCTGGAGGACCGCCGCACGAGCCCGTGCACCGTGTAGCCCTTCGAGAGCAGCAGCTCGGCGAGGTACGAGCCGTCCTGTCCGGTGACGCCGGTGATCAGTGCGGTCTTGCCCATGGGTCCCCCTGGGGTCGGTTGGTGCTGTTCTGGATGAGGCTTCGCCTCGGGGTGTGGTCGGTGGGGTGCGCGGGAGGACATAAGTCCGGGCCGGCCGGTGCCGGCGGGCTGGCATCATCGGCGGTATGACTAATCCGCAGCCGCTCCTGCCCCCGCACGCCCGCGTCTTCGTCGCCGGACACCGCGGCCTGGTGGGGTCCGCGGTCGTCCGCCGCCTCACCGCCGACGGCTACGAGGTGCTCACCCGCGGCCGCGCCGAGCTCGACCTGCGCGACGCCGCCGCGACGGAGGCGTACCTGAAGGACGTCCGCCCCGACGCCGTGGTGCTGGCCGCCGCCAAGGTCGGCGGGATCATGGCCAACAGCACGTACCCGGTGCAGTTCCTGGAGGACAACCTCCGGATCCAGCTCGCCGTGATCGGCGGGGCGCACGCCGCCGGGGTGGGCCGCCTGCTCTTCCTGGGGTCCTCCTGCATCTACCCCAAGCTCGCCCCGCAGCCCATCACGGAGGACGCCCTCCTGACCGGGCCGCTGGAGCCCACCAACGAGGCCTACGCCCTGGCGAAGATCGCGGGCATCGTGCAGGTCCAGTCGTACCGCAAGCAGTACGGCGCCTCGTACGTCTCGGCCATGCCCACGAACCTCTACGGGCCCGGGGACAACTTCGACCTGGAGTCCTCGCACGTGCTGCCCGCGCTCATCCGGCGCTTCCACGAGGCCGCCGCCGAGGGGCGCGACGAGGTCACCCTGTGGGGCAGCGGCACCCCGCGCCGGGAGTTCCTGCACGTCGACGACCTGGCGGCCGCCTGCGCGGTGCTGCTGGAGCGCTACGACGGGGACGAGCCCGTCAACATCGGCTGCGGCGAGGACCTGACCATCCGGGAGCTGGCCGAGACGGTCGCCGAGGTGACCGGCTTCGAGGGCAGGCTCGCCTGGGACACGTCGAAGCCGGACGGGACCCCGCGCAAGCTGCTCGACGTCTCCCGCCTGACCGCGCTGGGCTGGAAGCCCGGCATCGGCCTGCGCGACGGCATCGTCTCCACCTACCGCTGGTGGCTGGACCAGGACTGACGACAACTGCGGCCCCTCAGTACGCTCCGCGGCCGTCGACGACGGCGCGGAGGGTACGGCCCATGACGTCGACGTCACTGGTGAAGGACCAGTTGTCCACGTACTGGAGATCGAGCTGAATCGTTTCGTCCCAGGAGAGGTCGGAGCGTCCGCTGATCTGCCACAGCCCCGTCATCCCCGGCCGCACGGTGAGCCGGCGCAGTTCGACCTCGTCGTACTCCGCCACCTCCTCCGGCAGCGGGGGGCGGGGGCCGACCAGGGACATGCTGCCCGTCAGCACGTTGAGCAGCTGGGGCAGTTCGTCGAGGGAGGTGCGGCGCAGCAGCCGGCCCACCCGGGTCACCCGGGGGTCGCGGCGCATCTTGAACATCAGCCCGTCGTTCTCGTTGGCCCCCGACAGCTCGGACTTCAGCAGGTCGGCGTCCACCACCATGGTGCGGAACTTCCACATGACGAACGGGACCCCGTCGCGCCCGATCCGGCGCTGGCTGTAGAAGGCGGGACCGCGTGAGCCGAGCCGGATGGCCAGCACCAGCGCGAGGAACAGCGGGGACAGCAGGAGCAGTCCGGCCGCCGCGGCGACCCGGTCGAGCACCGCCTTGAGCAGGGCCTGTGCCCCCCGGCGCACGGGCGGCGCGACCCGCAGCACGGCGAGACCGCCGGCGGAGAGGGTCTCCAGCCGCTTGACGGAGACCTCCACCAGGCCGGGGAAGACGGCCAGCTCCAGCCCCTCGTCGTGCAGCGCCCAGGCGACCCGGCGCAGCCGCTCCCCCGCGATCCGCGCTCCGGGCACCACCAGCACCAGGTCGGCGTGGTGGCTGCGGACGGCGCCCAGCACGGCGGCCGAGTCCCCGCCCGGGGTCCCGGTCATCCGGGAGGTGAGCCGGCCCGCGACGGGCACGCCGCCGTCCAGGGAGCCCGGGCCGACGGGGAGCACGCCGACGACCACGTACGGGTGGTCGGTGCGCGCCGCGAGGTGGGCGATGACGTGTTCGGCGGCGGCGGGCTCGCCGACCACCAGGACCCGGCTGACGGCCTGGGCCTCGCGGCGGGCCGCGAAGAGGTGACGATACGTCAGTTTGTGGCGGGCGACGGTGACCAGGAGCGTGGGCAGCAGTGCCCCGAGGGCGGCCAGGCGCGGGGTGCTCTCCCCGGTGATCACGCGGGCGACGGCCAGGACGCCGATGAGAATCAGCCAGTCGTGTACGACGGGCAGCACTCCGCGGGATTCTCCGAGGGCGCGGGTGGCGTACCGTCGCCGCAGGGCCTGTACGCCGACCCAGGCGACGGCCGCGCCGAGCGCGCAGTACCCGGGCCTGGCCTGCTGCGCCGCGTCGAAGACCAGGCCGACGGGTACGGCGGCGCCGATGAAGTCGGCACCCACGGCGGCGGGCAGGTACCAGCGGGCCTTGTCCCCGATGCGCCGCGCGGGGGCGTCCAGGGGCCCGTCCGCACCACCGGCCGCCGCGGCCACTCTTTGCGCAGGAAAATGGACATGCCTCATGGGCCCCCCTGGCACGTGGTCTATGTCGGTGGCGCTCGCCCGTCGCTTCCCCAAGCAACGAACATCTGTCGCACCGGGAAACAGTACGACAAACACCCGTACGGTAAATGCCGTTCGGGTGAACGAGAGCTCTCGTTACCCAAGGGTTAACAACCGGTACCACGCGTTCCATCGGGTCCCGGGTTCCGTTGCACGCGAAGGTGAATGGTTCGGATACCGGATCCGTATCTTCGGACAACGAACCGTTTCCGGCCAACATTTTGATGTGGCCCTGACATCGGACACTCCAGGTGGCACTCTTCGATCCGTTCATCGCACAGCCCTGATCTGCCCGGAGGCCCACCCAGCCATCCGGAATCCCCCCTTGCAGAAGGAGTCTGCGTTGAGTCCCACCCCCCAGCGGCGTGCCACCGCGGCCGGCGCACTCGTAGCCGCGGCGGCCATGCTCGTCGTAGGTATGCAGGCCGGTTCCGCCACCGCCGCCGCCGACGCCACCGCGTCGCAGGCCCGCACGGCCGCCCAGCCCAACCCGGGCGCGGCCAACCTCGTACTCAGCGCTTCGGAGCGTGCGACGCTCATCAGCGAGGCCACCTCGACCTCCGCCCAGGCCGCGAAGGCCCTCGGCCTCGGCGGCAGCGAGAAGCTGGTCGTCCGCGACGTGGTCAAGGACGCCGACGGCACCACGCACACCACCTACGAGCGGACCTACGAGGGTCTGCCCGTGCTCGGCGGCGACCTGACGGTCCACGCCAAGGACGGCGTCACCAAGAGCGTGACCAAGGCGACCCAGCACGAGATCAAGGTCGCGGACACCAACGCCACCGTCAGCACCGCCGCCGCCGAGGGCCAGGCCGTCTCCGCCGCCAACTCCGCGGGCTCCAAGCAGGCCAAGGCCGACAAGGGCGCACGCAAGGTGATCTGGGCCGGCTCCGGCGTCCCGGTCCTCGCCTTCGAGACCGTCGTCGGCGGCCTCCAGGACGACGGCACCCCGAGCCGCCTGCACGTGATCACCGACGCCAAGACCGGCGCGAAGATCACCCAGTGGCAGTCCATCGAGACCGGCACCGGCAACACGCAGTACAGCGGCCAGGTGACCCTCGGCACCACGCAGTCGGGCAGCAGCTACACGCTGACCGACGCTGGCCGCGGCGGCCACAAGACGTACAACCTCAACGGGGGCTCCTCCGGCACGGGCACGCTCTTCAGCAACTCCACCGACACCTGGGGCAACGGCCTGCCCGCCAACAAGGAGACGGCCGGCGCCGACGCCGCCTACGGCGCCCAGCTGACGTGGGACTACTACAAGAACGTCCACGGCCGCAACGGCCTGCGCAACGACGGCGTGGCCCCCTACAGCCGGGTCCACTACGGCAACGCGTACGTCAACGCCTTCTGGGACGACGGCTGCTTCTGCATGACCTACGGCGACGGCTCGGGCAACAGCAAGCCCCTCACGTCGATCGACGTGGCCGCGCACGAGATGACCCACGGTCTGACCTCGGTCACCGGCAACATGAACTACAGCGGTGAGTCCGGCGGCCTCAACGAGGCCACCTCCGACATCATGGCCGCCGCCGTCGAGTTCTGGGCCAACAACCCGAACGACGTGGGCGACTACCTCGTCGGCGAGAAGATCGACATCAACGGCAACGGCACGCCGCTGCGCTACATGGACAAGCCGAGCAAGGACGGC
The DNA here is from genome assembly GCF_040301925.1 of Streptomyces sp. NPDC000075. NCBI lineage: Bacteria > Bacillati > Actinomycetota > Actinomycetes > Kitasatosporales > Streptomycetaceae > Streptomyces > Streptomyces sp. NPDC000075. The sequence goes on along the minus strand of NZ_JBEPFL010000020.1, from coordinate 144,036 downwards.
TCGTCGAAGGACTCCTGGTACTCGGGCATCGGCGGGGTCGACGTCCACTACTCCTCGGGTCCGGCCAACCACTGGTTCTACCTGGCCTCCGAGGGCTCCGGCGCCAAGGTCATCAACGGCGTCAGCTACAACTCGCCGACCTCCGACGGCCTCCCGGTCACCGCGATCGGCCGTGACGCCGCCGCGAAGATCTGGTTCCGCGCCCTGACGGTGGGCTACTTCAAGTCGACCACCGACTACGCCGACGCCCGCATCCAGACCCTGAAGGCCGCCGCCGACCTGTACGGCGCCGGCTCGACCACGTACAACAACGTGGCCAACGCCTGGGCCGCCATCAACGTCGGCCCGCGCATCAACGACGGGGTCACCGTCACCCCGATACCGAACCAGACGACCGTGATCAACACCGCGGTGAGCCTCCAGGTCCAGGCGACCAGCACCAACGCGGGTGCCCTGACCTACGCGGCGACCGGCCTGCCGGCCGGCCTGTCGATCAACTCCTCCACGGGTCTGATCTCCGGCACGGCGACCACCGCGGCCACGTCCAACGTGACCGTCACCGTCACCGACTCGGCGAGCAAGACGGGCACCGCGTCCTTCACGTGGACCGTCGGCACCTCGCAGCAGAACGTGTTCGAGAACACGACCGACTACGCGATCAACGACAACGCCACGGTCGAGTCCCCGATCACGGTCACCCGCACCGGCAACGCGCCGAGCACCCTCAAGGTGGACGTCAACATCCTGCACACCTACATCGGTGACCTGAAGGTCGACCTGGTGGCGCCCGACGGCTCCGTCTACAACCTGCACAACCGGGCGGGCGGCAGCGCCGACAACATCATCAAGAGCTACACCGTGGACGCCTCCTCCGAGGTCGCCCAGGGCGTCTGGAAGCTGCGCGTCAACGACAACGCCAGCCTGGACACCGGCAAGATCGACAGCTGGAAGCTCACCTTCTGACCCCTCGGGGCCGGACGTGAACCACGGCTGAACCGCTGAAACCACGGGGCCGCCCGGGAGGAAACCTCCCCGGGCGGCCCTGTCCCATGCGGGCGGCGGATCAGCCGAGCGAGCGGAAGGCCGCGTCGAGGTAGGCCTTGTCGAACACGACGCGGTCCTTGCCGCGCTCCTGGCGGGGGCGGGCGCGGTCCTCGTCGCCCCAGTCGTCGTCGCGGTCGTGACGGCCGTGGTGGTGGTCGTCGGTCGGCTTGAGGTAGACCGAGCGGGCGTTCAGGTCGTGTGCCCGCTCGCCCGGCCGCAGCACCTCCTGGGCCTCGCCGCCGCAGCTGTTGTCCCGGAAGACGAGGGCCAGCGACTCCGTGTCGTTCTGCACCGCGAAGGCCGCGCGGTTGCGGCTGGTGCCCGTCAGGCGGTAGCAGGTGTCGTTGTCGGCGGGCTCGATGGTCCCGTGGCGCACGTCGCCGTCGTCGTCCGTGAAGCGGTAGTGGATCTGGCCGAGGCCGTCGTGATCGTGGTCGGGGTCGCTGGCCAGCGACTGGCCGGCGGTGGGGAGGACCAGTGCGGTGGCGAGGAGGGCGGCGGCTGTCGCCGTGGTGAGAAGGCGCATGGAGGATGGTCCGTTTCTCGCGGGGGCATCAGCGGGGCAGCCTAGGAGCCCGTGGGGCGGCGGTACCGGTGCCATGCGGCATGCGTTCGAGGGTTCACCCCCCTGGGGGCTCCGCCCCCAGACCCCCGCGCCTCAAACGCCGGCGGGGCTGGAATTGCCCTGCGGGCAATCCAGCCCGCGCGGCGTTTGAGCGCAACGGGGTCCGGGGCCTGCCCCGGGGAACGGGCGAAGGGCGGGTAGGGGACCTCGCCCCGCGCAGCTGCGGCGCCTACGCCGGCTGCTGCGGGCGGGCCGGGTCGGCTGACTGGGCCGGGATCCCCGCCGCACCGCCGGCGCCGGTGCCCGCCGGGCGGCGCATCAGGAGGAGTACCGCCAGCCCGCCGGCCAGGCCCAGGGCCCCCGACACCGTGAACGTCTCCCGCAGGCCGCTCGCGAACGCCGCGTCCACCCAGTCCCGCGCCCCCGGCACCTCCGCCAGCAGCCGCCCGGCCCCGCCGGCGGCCAGGGCGTCGGCGGTGCCCGCCGGCCGGCCGTCGAGCCCGTCCGCCAGCCCGGCGTGGAACACCGCGCCCAGCACCGCGATGCCCAGGGCCGTCCCCAGCTGCCGCGAGGTGTTCAGCACGCCGCCGGCCATGCCCGCCCGCGCCGGGGGCACCGCCCCCATCGCGGAGGCCGCGAGCGAGGGGATCGACACGCCCACCCCGACCCCGGTCAGCAGCAGCCCCGGCACCAGCGCCGGCCAGCTGTCGCCGGCGTCCAGCATCCAGGCCTGGAGCAGCGCGCCCGCGCCGATCAGCAGCAGACCGCCGCCGATGGTCAGCCGGGCGGAGAGCCCGTGCAGCAGCCGCCCGGCCGCCGCCGCGACGACGAAGGCCGCCAGGCTCATCGGCACCAGCGCCAGACCGGCACCCACCGGGCTCATCCCCTCGGCGGACTGGAGCCACAGGGAGACGTACATCAGGTACGAGAACGCCGCCCCGGAGGTCAGCAGTCCGGCGGTCATGACGGCCACGAAGGCCGGGCTGCGGAAGAGCGAGAGGTCCAGCATCGGGCGGGAGCCGCGCAGCTCGACGAGGACGAAGGCGGCGAACGCGGCCGCCGCCAGGCCGAACAGCCCCAGGGTGGCGGACGAGCCCCAGCCGTCCTCACCGGCCCGAATCAGCGCGTACGTCAGGGACCCGGCCCCCAGGGTGAAGGTGGCCATGCCGGGCAGGTCCAGCCCGCGGGCGCGCGGGTCGCGGGACTCCGTCACCGCCCTGAGGGTCACGAACACGGCCAGGGCGCACAGGGGCAGGTTGATGAAGAAGATCCAGCGCCAGCCGAAGTGCTCGGTGAGCAGTCCGCCGACGACCGGTCCGGCCGCGGCGGCGGCGCCGTTGACCGCGCCCCAGACGCCGAAGGCGATCCCGCGGTCACGGCCCTGGTAGGAGGCGCTGAGCAGGGCCATGGAGGTGGCGGCCATCGCCGCGCCGCCTATGCCCTGGACGGCCCGGAAGGCGATCAGCGCGCCGGGCCCGTCGGCCAGCCCGCAGACGAGGGAGGCGGCGGCGAAGAGCACGAGCCCGCCGAGGTAGACCCGGCGCCGGCCGATCCGGTCGGCGAGCGAGCCCGAGCCGAGCAGCAGGGCGGCCAGGGCGAGGGCGTAGACGTCCATCACCCACTGGAGCCCGGAGAAGCCTGTGTGCATGTCGGCGGCCATGTCCGGAAGGGCGACGGTCACGATCGTGATGTCGACCAGGAGCATGAACGCCCCGATGCACACCGCCGTCAGGGGCAGCCATTTGCGCATGGGGATTCTCCTCATCGTTCTTCTGGGATCGCCCCACCGTGGCAGCGGGGCCCCGGATCACCCACCCGGAAGGCCCCTTCCGCAGGATTCCCGTCACCGGGGCGGCGGGAATGATGGAAACCATGCATCTGACGACGCGCGCCGGAAACCGGCCCACCGAGCTGGACGCCTTCGACCAGGCCCTGGCCCAGGCCCTGTCCATCGACGGCCGGGCCCCCTTCAGCCGGCTCGCCGAGGTGCTGGAGGTCTCCGACCAGACGGTGGTGCGCCGCTACCACCGGCTGCGCGGCAGCGGCCTGCTGCGGATCGTCGGGCTGCCCGTCGGCGGCCGGGTCGGGCTGTTCGAGTCCTGGGTGCGCGTCCAGTGCGCCCCCGACGCGGCGGTCGCGGTGGCCGAGGCGCTGGCCCGCCGGCCGGACATCGCCTGGGTGACCCTGAACTCGGGCGGTACGGAGATCCACTGCATGACGCGGGCCCGGACCCGGGAGGACCGGGACGCCCTGCTGCTGGAGAAGCTGCCGCGCACCCGCCGGGTGACGGCGATCAGCGCGCACACGGTGCTGCGCAAGTACATCGGCGGCCCCGGCGTCTGGGCGGCGCTGAGGGGGCTGCGCCCGGACCAGATCGAGGCCCTGCGGCTCCCGCCGCTCGCGCCGGAGTACAAGGAGGCCCGCTACACCCTCGACGAGGCCGAGCTGGCCCTGCTGGCGGTCCTGCGGCGGGACGGCCGGGCCGGCTATCCGGAGCTGGCCCGGGCCTCCGGCCTGTCGGAGTCCACGGCCCGGCGCCGGCTGGAGCGGCTGCGCGAGCGCGGGGCGGTCTACTTCGACGTGGAGGTCATCCCGGAGCACCTCGGCTACGAGGCGGACGCCTCCCTGCTGCTGACCGTGCCGCCGGCCCGGCTGGCGGAGGTGGGGGCCGCGCTGGGGAGCCATCCGGAGGTGCCGTTCGCGGCGGCCATCACCGGGGCGGCGAACCTGCTGGCCGTGGTGGTGTGCCGGGACACCGACGCGCTGTACACGTACCTCACCGAGCGGATCGGCGCGGTGCCCGGCATAGGGCAGGTGGAGGTGATCCCGAACCTGCGGACCCTCAAGCGGGCCGGGATGCTGGTGGAGGACGGACGGCTGGTGGACCCGCCGCCCGCCCCCTGAACCCCGCCTCCCGGCCCGCGGGCCTCAGCGCAGCAGGACGCCGCCCGCCGGGTCGGTGTCCGCCGGGCCCGCGACCAGCCCCAGTTCGGCCGGGGTCGCCAGCAGGGGGTGCGTGGGCAGGACCCGTACGGTGTAGCCGAAGGGGCCCGTCCGGTCGAGGGCGAGCGGCCCCTCGTACACCCAACGGCCCTCCAGGTCGGGACCGGCGGCGGGCTTGAGCGGGAAGGCCCGCCCGTCCTTGATCACGTCCTGGGCGTCGACCCGTCCGGCGACGGCCTGCACCTCCACGTCCTCCGGCGCGAGGGCGTCGAGCGCCACCCGCACCCGCAGCGTGAGGGTGGCCCCCAGTTCGGCGGTGCCGCCCACCGGGGTGGCGGCGACGGCCTCGACGTGCTCGACGGCCACCCGCGGCCAGGCCGCCCGGATCCGGCCCTTCCACCAGGCCAGGTCCCGCGCCGCGTCGGCGGTCAGGGCGCGGTGGGAGAGCGCGGCGGGCGCGTAGAGCCGTTCCACGTACTCCCGCACCATCCGCCCCGCGAGGACCTTGGGGCCCAGGGACACCAGGGTGCGCCGGACCATCTCGATCCAGCGGTCGGGCAGTCCGGTGCGGCCGGCCCGGTCGTAGAAGCGGGGGGCGACCCGGTTCTCGATCAGCTCGTAGAGGGCGGCCGCCTCCAGGTCGTCGCGCCGGTCCTCGTCCGTGCCGAGTCCGTCGGCGGTGGGGATGGCCCAGCCGAAGTCGGGCTCGAACCACTCGTCCCACCAGCCGTCCAGGACCGACAGGTTGAGGCAGCCGTTGAGGGCGGCCTTCATCCCGCTGGTCCCGCAGGCCTCCAGCGGCCGCAGCGGGTTGTTGAGCCAGACGTCGCAGCCCGGGTAGAGCTTCTGGGCCATGGCCATGCCGTAGTCCGGCAGGAAGACGATCCGGTGGCGTACGCGCGGGTCGTCCGAGAAGCGCACCAGCTCCTGGACGAGCCGCTTGCCGCCGTCGTCCGCCGGGTGGGCCTTGCCCGCGACGACGATCTGCACGGGGCGGTCGGGGTCGAGCAGCAGGGCGCGCAGCCGCTCGGGGTCGCGCAGCATCAGCGTGAGCCGCTTGTAGGAGGGGACGCGGCGGGCGAAGCCGATGGTCAGGACGTCGGGGTCGAGGACGGTGTCCACCCAGCCGAGTTCGGCGTCGGCGGCGCCGCGCTGCTTCCAGGAGGCGCGCAGCCGGTCCCGTACCTCCTGGACGAGCTGCTCGCGCAGGGAGCGGCGTACGTCCCACACGTCCTGGTCGGCGATCTGCGCGACGGCGTCCCAGCGGGTGGAGCCGCCGACGGCGAGGGCGTCCTCGGTGCGTCCGGCGCCGATCTGGCGGGCGCCGAGCCGCATCACCTCGGGGGCGACCCAGGTCGGGGCGTGCACCCCGTTGGTGACGGAGACGATGGGGACGTCGGCCGCGTCGAAGCCCGGCCAGAGCCCGGCGAACATGCCCCGGCTGACGGCGCCGTGGAGGGTGGAGACCCCGTTGGCGCGCTGGGCGAGGCGCAGGCCCATGACCGCCATGTTGAACACGCCGGGGTCGCCGCCGGGGTAGGACTCGGCGCCGAGCTCCAGGATCCGTTCGACGGGGACCCCGGCGAGTTCGCCGCCCTCGCCGAAGTGGCGGGCGACGAGGGAGCGCTCGAAGCGGTCGATGCCGGCGGGGACGGGGGTGTGGGTGGTGAAGACGGTTCCGGCGCGGACGGCCTCGACGGCGGCGTCGAAGCCGAGGCCGCGCTCCCCTTCGAGTTCCCTTATGCGTTCGAGGCCGAGGAAGCCGGCGTGGCCCTCGTTGGTGTGGAAGACCTCGGGGTCGGGGTGGCCGGTGACGCGGCAGTAGGCGCGGACGGCGCGGACGCCGCCGATGCCGAGGAGCATCTCCTGGAGGAGGCGGTGGTCGCTGCCGCCGCCGTAGAGCCGGTCGGTCACCTCGCGGGCGCCGGGGTCGTTGTCCTCGACGTCGGAGTCGAGGAGGAGGAGCGGGACGCGGCCTACGCGGGCCTGCCAGATGTGCGCGTGCAACGACCGTCCGCCGGGGAGGGAGAGGGTCACCCTGGCGGGGGCGCCGTCCTCCTGGCGGAGCAGGGACAGGGGCAGCTCGTGGGGGTCGAGGACCGGGTAGTGCTCCTGCTGCCAGCCGTCGCGGGAGAGGGACTGGCGGAAGTAGCCGTGCCGGTAGAGCAGGCCGACGCCGATGACGGGCACGCCGAGGTCGCTGGCGGCCTTGAGGTGGTCGCCGGCGAGGATCCCGAGCCCGCCGGAGTACTGGGGCAGGGCTGCGGTGATGCCGAATTCGGGGGAGAAGTAGGCGATGGCGGCGGGGAGGGCGCCGCCGTTCTCGTGGGTCTGGTACCACCTGCCGCCGTGGACGTAGTCGTCGAGGTCGGCGGCGGCGACGGCGAGCCGGCGCAGGAAGCGGCGGTCGGCGGCGAGTTCGGAGAGCCGGGCGGCGGGGACGGCGCCGAGCAGCCGGACGGGGTCGCCGCCCGCCGCCTGCCAGCCCTCGGGGTCGACGGATTGGAAGAGTTCGCGGGTTTCCGTATGCCACGACCAGCGCAGGTTGCGCGCGAGTTCGGCGAGTGGCATGAGGGGTTCGGGGAGGACGGGGCGCACGGTGAATCGACGGATAGCCTTCACGTGTTCCACCTTCGCAGGGGATGACGGATCGGAGCGGCCGCACCACGCTGTGCGAGCACGCAACGCCCCCGGAAGGCTAGCGCCGGATCCTGTCGCCCGGTGGCCGTTCGTCCAACAGGTCGTCCAGGTACGGGCGCAGCGCGGGCGGCAGGGCGGTGCGTTCCAGGCCCCGGAGCAGGGCGAGGGCGGGTGCGGAGACGAAGTGCCCCAGCTCCAGCAGGGCGTGCAGCTCGCCCTCCAGCGCCTCCGGGTCGCTCTCGGCGACGGCGGCGCGGGCCAGGGCGGCGCACAGCCTGCGGCCGGCGTCCGCGTCCCAGGCGTCGGGCCGGCCGGCGGCGCCGCCGGCGGCCAGGCTCCGCACCCGGGGGTCGGGGTCCAGCAGCAGCCGGACGTACTCGCGGGCGCGGGGGTCGACGTCGAGGCGGTCCCATTCCTCCAGCCCGTGGGCGCCGTCCCCGGAGAGCAGCACCCGGGCGGTGCTGCCGGCGTCCAGCCGGTCGACGGCGCGCCCGTAGAGCTCGATCCGCTCCAGCACCACCCACACCCCGTCGGGGGTGCGCAGCCGTGAGCCGCTACGGGGGACCCCGCGCAGGCAGCGCACCACGGTGAGGGCGGCGGACCCGCTCGGGGTGACGGGTGCGGAGATCTGGAGCCGGCCGGACCGCGCGAGGAGCCGTTCCAGTACGGGCGGCGCGGGCCAGAGCTGCCCGAGCCGCTGGAGCCCGAGGTCGCTGATGCCCGCTTCGACGGCGACGAGCGCGCCGAGCTGGGCCTCCAGCGCGCCGGGGTCGGGCTCGGTGCAGGCGGCTTCGACGAGCACCCCGGCCAGCTCCCCCTCGGCCCCGGGATCCCACACCGCCGCGCTCACCCGCCGCGCGGCCCCTTCGCGCCGCCGGGGGTCGGGATGCAAGAGCTGCTCGGTCAGACCCATGCCGCGCATTCTCGCGCGGATCGGGTTCCCGGGTGACCCCTTCCGAAGTGCTGAAACACCGTCAGTCGCGGGCGGGGCGGGGCCGGGCGCCGGAGTGCCCCGTGGGGTGTGAGAGACCGGTGGGGCGGGCGGTACGGGGGTGCCCCGTTGGAGGTCACTTGGTCCTCACCGACTTGACGGAGCCTCGACCGATGTCGACCGGGCCCTTGGGGAATCGGGCGCTCCCTACGTACGAGTAGTTGACCGACAGCACGGATTGGGTGGTGGGAGATTGGGAAGGGCTGAGCGGGTACACGCGGTACACGCACGGCGCACCCTCCCCCGACCTTCTCCCGCCACCCGAGTGAACGCGGACAGGAGCGGCCATGCCCGCAGCCCAGCCGTCTTCCGAGCGGCTAGAAACAGAGCGAACAGAGCGTGCACTACCAGCCGTGATTCCGGCTGGCCCGTCACCGAGCCCTGCGAACTGCCTCCAGGTGATCCCATCATGATCGGTCGCATTCCCGTGCTGGACGTCCTCCCCGCCGTCGACTGCGGCGCCAGACCCGCCAAAGCGGTGGTGGACGAGGTTTTCGAGATTTCCGCCACCGTCTTCCGGGAGGGTCACGACGCCGTTTCCGCCCATGTCGTCCTGCGTGATCCCAGCGGGCGGCTGCGCCCGCCGGTTCCGATGCGCGAGCTGGCCCCCGGTACCGACCGGTGGGGGGCCCGGGTCTCCGCCGAGATCGAGGGGAGGTGGACGTACACCGTCGAGGCGTGGAGCGATCCGGTCGCCACCTGGCGGGCCCACGCCGCGGTCAAGATCCCGGCGGGGCTGGACACCGGGCTGGTGCTCCTCGAAGGCGCCGAGCTCTACGAGCGGGCCGCCGCCAAGGTTCCCAAGCGCGACGGGCGCGAGGCCGTGCTGGCCGCCGCCGACGCGATGCGCGACGAGGACCGGCCCGTGGAGGCGCGCTACGCGGCCGCGCTCGCCCCGGCGGTGGACGCGGCGCTGGCCCGGCGCCCGTACCGGGAGCTGGTGACCTCCGCGAAGGCGCTGCCGCTGCTGGTCGAGCGCAAGCGGGCCCTCTTCGGTTCCTGGTACGAGATGTTCCCGCGCTCCGAGGGGGCGGTGGTGGAGCCCGGCTCGACCCCCGTGAGCGGCACGTTCCGGACCGCCGCCGAACGGCTTCCGGCCATCGCCGCCATGGGTTTCGACGTGGTCTACCTGCCGCCGGTCCACCCGATCGGGACGACCTACCGCAAGGGCCCCAACAACACGCTTTCCGCCGGCAGTTGGGACCCGGGCGTACCGTGGGCCATCGGCTCCCCGGAGGGCGGGCACGACGCCGTCCACCCCGACCTGGGGACACTGGAGGACTTCGACGCCTTCGTGGCGCGCGCCCGCGAGCTGCGGATGGAGATCGCGCTCGACTTCGCCCTCCAGTGCTCCCCGGACCACCCCTGGGTGGAGAAGCACCCGGAGTGGTTCCGCCACCGGGCCGACGGGACGATCGCCTACGCGGAGAACCCGCCGAAGAAGTACCAGGACATCTACCCCATCCACTTCGACACCGACATGGCCGGGATCGTCGAGGAGACCTGCCGGATCCTGCGGCACTGGATGGAGCACGGGGTCCGGATCTTCCGGGTCGACAACCCGCACACCAAGCCGGTGGTCTTCTGGCAGAAGGTGATCGCGGACATCAACAAGAGCGATCCCGACGTGATCTTCCTGGCGGAAGCCTTCACCCGGCCCGCGATGATGCGGGCGCTGGCCTCGGTCGGCTTCCAGCAGTCGTACACGTACTTCACCTGGCGCAACACCAAGGCCGAGCTGACCGAGTACCTGACCGAGCTGTCCGGCACGCGTTCGGCCTCCGTGATGCGGCCGAACTTCTTCGTGAACACGCCCGACATCCTCCACGAGTACCTCCAGAAGGGAGGCCGTCCCGCCTTCGAGGTCCGGGCGGTCCTCGCCGCCACCCTCTCCCCCACCTGGGGCGTCTACGCCGGCTACGAGCTCTGCGAGAACGAGCCGGTGCGCGAGGGCAGCGAGGAGTACCTGAACTCGGAGAAGTACGAGCTGCGCCCGCGCGACTGGGCCGCCGCCGACCGCGAGGGCCGCTCCATCGCCCCGCTGATCACCTCCCTGAACCGGCTGCGCCGGCGCAACCCCGCCCTCCAGCAGCTGCGGGACATCCACTTCCACCCGACCGACAACGAACAGGTGATCGCCTATTCGAAGCACGCGGGTGGCAATTCCGTACTGGTGGTCGTCAACCTCGATCCGCACCACACCCAGGAGGCGACGGTCTCGTTGGACATGCCGGTACTCGGCCTCGACTGGCACGGGTCCCTCGCGGTGCGCGACGAGCTCACCGGCGAGACCTATCACTGGGGCAGGGCGAACTACGTGCGCCTGGAACCGGGCCGTACGCCCGCGCACGTCCTGGCCGCCCTGCGACCGTCCCCGCCCACCGGAGGGTCACCCACCACATGATGATCAACGACCCTGTCCCCGACACCTTCGAGGACACCCCCGCCAAGGACCGCGACCCCGACTGGTTCAAGCGGGCCGTCTTCTACGAGGTCCTCGTCCGCTCCTTCCACGACAGCAACGGCGACGGCGTCGGGGACCTCAAGGGGCTCACCCAGAAGCTGGACTACCTCCAGTGGCTGGGGATCGACTGCCTCTGGCTGCCGCCGTTCTTCGCCTCGCCGCTGCGCGACGGGGGCTACGACGTCTCCGACTACACCTCCGTGCTGCCCGAGTTCGGGGACCTCGCCGACTTCGTGGAGTTCGTCGACGCCGCGCACAGCCGCGGCATGCGGGTGATCATCGACTTCGTCATGAACCACACCAGCGACCAGCACGAGTGGTTCCAGCAGTCCCGCAAGGACCCCGACGGTCCCTACGGGGACTACTACATGTGGGCGGACAACGACAAGCAGTACCAGGACGCCCGCATCATCTTCGTCGACACCGAGACCTCGAACTGGACGTACGACCCCGTCCGCAAGCAGTACTACTGGCACCGCTTCTTCTCCCACCAGCCGGACCTCAACTTCGAGAACCCGGCCGTGCAGGAGGAGATCGTCTCCGCCCTGCGGTTCTGGCTCGACCTCGGCATCGACGGCTTCCGCCTCGACGCCGTGCCCTACCTGTACGCCGAGGAGGGCACCAACTGCGAGAACCTGCCCCGCACCCACGAGCTCCTCAAGCGGGTCAGGGCGGAGATCGACGCGCACTACCCCGACACCGTCCTGCTCGCCGAGGCCAACCAGTGGCCCGAGGACGTCGTGGACTACTTCGGGGACTACGCGACCGGCGGCGACGAGTGCCACATGGCCTTCCACTTCCCGGTCATGCCGCGCATCTTCATGGCCGTGCGCCGCGAGTCGCGCTACCCCGTCTCGGAGATCCTGGCCAAGACCCCGGCGATCCCGGACCGCTGCCAGTGGGGCATCTTCCTGCGCAACCACGACGAGCTCACCCTCGAGATGGTCACGGACGAAGAGCGCGACTACATGTACTCCGAGTACGCCAAGGACCCCCGGATGCGCGCCAACATCGGCATCCGGCGCCGTCTCGCCCCGCTCCTGGACAACGACCGCAACCAGATCGAGCTGTTCACCGCCCTGCTGCTGTCCCTGCCCGGCTCGCCGATCCTCTACTACGGCGACGAGATCGGCATGGGCGACAACATCTGGCTCGGCGACCGCGACGGCGTGCGCACGCCGATGCAGTGGACCCCCGACCGCAACGCCGGTTTCTCCTCCTGCGATCCGGGAAGGCTGAACCTGCCGGTCATCATGGACCCGGTCTACGGGTACCAGGTCACCAACGTCGAGGCGGCCATGGCGTCGCCCTCCTCACTGCTGCACTGGACCCGCAGGCTCATCGAGATCCGCAAGGTGAACCCCGCCTTCGGTCTCGGCTCGTACACCGAACTGCCCTCGTCCAACCCGGCCGTCCTCGCGTTCCTGCGCGAGTACGGGGACGACCTGGTGCTGTGCGTGCACAACTTCTCCCGCTTCGCGCAGCCCACCGAGCTGGACCTGCGGTCCTTCAACGGGCGGGTCCCGGTGGAGCTCACGGGTGACGTGCGCTTCCCGCCGATCGGCGAATGGCCGTACCTGCTGACCCTGGCGGGCCACGGCTTCTACTGGTTCCGCCTGCGCCGGGAGTAGGCGCCGGCTCTAGGCCGGTCGCGCGAACCTGCGCGGCACCGGAACGGGGCGGGCACTCCAACGGGTCAACGCCCGCCCCTGTACGGAGCATCCTGACCCGACACTCGCACTTACCGGAGAAGCAACTGCCGCACATCCGGGACACTCTGCGCATTCTGTGACGGCCCGGGGAAAGGACGCGACGCCATGTCGGAGGCTGCATCCGCCCGGAGCCGGCTGGCGGCCGACCGGGCCGCCGGGATCGGTCCGCTCGAACCCATGCTGAGGGAATGGCTGCCCGCGCAGCGCTGGTTCGCGGGCAAGGGACGCGAGATCGGCCGGCTCAGGGCCGTCTCGGCGGCCGAACTGCTGCCCCCGGGCTCCGTCCCGGGACTGCTGCACCTGCTGCTCGACGTGGACGGGGACTGCTACCAGCTGCTGCTGGGCATCCGCCCCACCCCCCTGCCGCCCGCCCTCGCCCCCGCCCTCATCGGCCACGCCCGGTCCGGCCCGTACACCGGCAGCGCCGTGTACGAGGCCCTGGGCGACCCCCGCCTCGCCGCCATGCTGCTGGAGCGGCTGCGCTCCCCCGGCACCCTGGGCCCGCTCCGCTTCGACCGGGACCCGGACGCCCCGATCGAAGCGGGGCTCACCCCCCGCCCGCTGTCCGGGGAACAGACCAACTCCTCGCTGATCTACGGGGATTCGTACATCCTGAAGGTGTTCCGCCGGGTCGGCCCCGGGATCAACCCGGACCTGGAGCTGCCCAGAGCGCTGGCCGCCGCCGGCTGCGCCCGGGTGCCCGCCCCGGTCGCCTGGTACGAGGCCGCCCCGGGCGGTGGAGAACCGTTGACCCTGGGCGTGCTCCAGCCCTACCTGCGCGGCTCCGACGACGGCTGGCAGCTGGCCCTGCGCAGGCTCGGCTCCGGCGCCGACTTCACCGCCGAGGCACACGCCCTGGGCCGGGCCACCGCCGAGGTGCACAGCGCCCTGGCCGACGCCCTGCCCACCCTGGCCCTGGGCCCCGAGCAGACCGCCCGGCTCGCCGCCGGGATGACCGCGCGGCTGGCCGCCACCGCCCGCGAGGTGCCCGCGCTGCGGCCCTACGAGGCCGGGCTGCGCGGCGCCTTCGACGCCCTGGCCGCCTCCCGGGGGGCCGGGGTGCCGGCCCAGCGCATCCACGGGGACCTGCACCTGGGCCAGACCCTGCGCACCGCCGACGGCAGCTGGGCGCTGATCGACTTCGAGGGCGAGCCCGCCCGGCCGCTGGCCGACCGCCGCCGCCCCGAACCGGCCGTCCGCGACATCGCGGGGATACTGCGCTCCTTCGACTACGCCGCCCGCTCGCACCGGCCCTTCGCCCCCGCCTGGGCGGACGCCTGCCGGGCCGCGTTCTGCGAGGGCTACGCCCGCACCACCGGCCGCGACCCGCGCGAGGACCCGGTCCTGCTGCGCGCGTACGAGACCGACAAGGCCGTGTACGAGGCCCGCTACGAGTCCCGGCACCGCCCCGACTGGCTGCACGTCCCGATGGCGGCGATCCGCCGGCTGTCGGCGCCCGAGCGCCCCGCCCACCGCATGCCCCCGCCCGTACCCGGCACCACCCCCCACCCGAAGCCCCCGAGGAGGCCGCTCGCGTGAGCGCCGCACGACAGCCGTCACCGACCGTCCGAGAGGAAGCCGCAGCCGCCCCCGGAGCCGCGGACGCGAAACGGCCACGGGCCCCGCGCGCCCGCCGCGCCGCCCCGCCGCACGGGGTCCGGCCGGCCCCCGCCCTGGACGCGGGGGAACGGGCCCGGCTGCTGGAGGGCCGCCACCACGACCCGCACGCGCTGCTCGGCGCCCGTGCCCAGCGGGGCGGGGTGGTCTTCCGGGTGCTGCGCCCCTACGCGAAGGCCGTCACGATCGTGGCGAAGGGGCTGCGGGCCGAGCTCTTCGACGAGGGGGACGGGCTGTTCTCCGGGCTGCTGCCGCTGACCGGGGTGCCGGACTACCGGCTGCTGGTGACGTACGAGAGCGACGAGATCGAGGTCCACGACCCGTACCGGTTCCTGCCCACCCTCGGTGAGCTGGACCTGCACCTGATCGGCGAGGGCCGGCACGAGGAGCTGTGGACGGCGCTGGGCTCGCAGGTCATGGAGCACCAGGGGGTGGCCGGCACCCGGTTCACGGTGTGGGCGCCCAACGCGCAGGGGGTGCGGGTCGCCGGGGACTTCTCCTGCTGGGACTCGGTGGCGTACCCGATGCGCTCGCTGGGCTCGACGGGGGTGTGGGAGCTGTTCCTGCCGGGGGTGGGCGAGGGGGCCCTGTACAAGTACGACGTCACCCGCCCGGACGGCGGCCACACCCTGCGCGCCGACCCGATGGCCCGGTACGCGGAGGTCCCGCCGGCGAACGCCTCGGTGGTCACCGCCTCCCGCTACGAGTGGGGCGACGCGCGGTGGATGGCCGCGCGGGGGCTGCGCCCGGCGCACCAGTCCCCGATGTCGGTGTACGAGCTGCACCTCGCCTCCTGGCGGCCGGGGCTGAGCTACCGCAGCCTGGCCGAGCAGCTGCCCTCGTACGTCAGGGAACTGGGCTTCACGCACGTGGAGTTCATGCCGGTCGCCGAGCACCCCTTCGGCGGCTCGTGGGGCTACCAGGTGACCGGCTTCTACGCGCCGACCTCACGGCTGGGCACCCCGGACGACTTCCGGTTCCTGGTGGACTCGCTGCACCGGGCCGGGATCGGGGTGATCGTCGACTGGGTGCCGGCGCACTTCCCGCGCGACGCGTGGGCGCTGGCGGAGTTCGACGGGCGGCCGCTGTACGAGCACCAGGACCCGAGGCGGGCCGCGCACCCGGACTGGGGGACGCTGGAGTTCGACTACGGGCGCAAGGAGGTCCGCAACTTCCTGGTGGCCAACGCCGTGTACTGGTGCCAGGAGTTCCACGTGGACGGGCTGCGCGTGGACGCGGTGGCCTCGATGCTGTACCTGGACTACTCGCGCGGCGAGGGCGACTGGTCGCCGAACGCGCACGGCGGCCGGGAGGACCTGGACGCGGTGGCGCTGCTCCAGGAGATGAACGCGACGGTGTACCGGCGCTGCCCGGGCGTGGTGACGATCGCGGAGGAGTCCACGGCCTGGGACGGGGTGACGCGGCCGACGGACTCGGGCGGGCTGGGCTTCGGCCTGAAGTGGAACATGGGCTGGATGCACGACACGCTGCGGTACGCCTCGAAGGAGCCGGTCCACCGCAAGTACCACCACCACGACATGACCTTCGGGATGGTGTACGCGTTCAGCGAGAACTACGTGCTGCCGATCTCGCACGACGAGGTGGTGCACGGCAAGCGCTCTCTGGTGTCGAAGATGCCGGGCGACTGGTGGCAGCAGCGGGCCACGCACCGGGCGTACCTGGGGTTCATGTGGGCCCATCCCGGCAAGCAGCTGCTGTTCATGGGGCAGGAGTTCGCGCAGGGTTCGGAGTGGTCGGAGACCTACGGGCCCGACTGGTGGCTGCTGGACTCCTCCTATCCGGCGGCCGGGGACCACCGGGGGGTGCGGGAGCTGGTGCGGGACCTGAACCGGGCGTACACGGCGGCGCCGGCGCTGTGGGAGCGGGACTCGGTGCCGGAGGGCTTCGCCTGGGTGGAGGCGGACGCCGCCGAGGACAACGTGTTCGCCTTCCTGCGGTACGCGGGCGACGGCTCGCCGCTGCTGTGCGTGTCGAACTTCTCGCCGGTGGTGCGGCACGGGTACCGGATCGGGGTGCCGGACGAGGTGCCGCTGTGGCGCGAGGTCCTCAACACGGACCGGGAGGTGTACGGCGGGAGCGGGGTCCACCACGAACGCCCGCTGCGGCCGGAGCCGGTCCCGGCCCAGGGCCGGGCGAAGAGCCTGAGGCTGACGCTGCCGCCGATGGCGACGGTCTGGTTCAGGCCCTGAGCATGTGGGGGCCCTCGCTACCCCCGTATGCGAGGGCCCCGATATGGATCACGTACGGCCCGGGGGTGTGGTTCACGGTGTGTGGCGGGGATCACTCGCCGGGTCCGGAAAGCGCCGGAAATGGAGTGGCCGGATCCGTACTCTGTAAATGGATCTTCCGACCATCCGATTACCGGACAGTCGCCGGGAAAACCGCATAAAGTCATGAACTCCATAGGACTTTCCTACGAGTTATTGGCTTGTTTGAATGGTCTGTAGTCGCCACGGCTTGGCCACTTCTACCGTGTGCCCTGTGCACTCCAGCCCACCATTCAATGCCCCCGCCGCGCGTCGCCTGCGCGCGGCCCTGGGCATGGCGCCCGGTCATGTCGCCTACGGCCTGCGGGCCCAGTACGGCCTGCTCGTCGCACCCGAGACCGTGATGGCCTGGGAGCGGGGCGAGCAGTCGCCCAGCTCCGCCGAGCTCACCGCCCTCGCCGGCGTGCTCTGGTGTTCCCCCGGGGAACTGCTCGCCGAGCCCGTGACCCTGCGGGAACACCGCATGGCCCGGGGCATGGACCCCGAGGACCTGGCCCGCCGGGTGGGCCTGGAGCCGGGCGCGTACCTGAAGATGGAGGAGAGCGGGCGCTGGAAGGGCAACGAGCGCCAGTCCGCCGCCCTCGCCTCCGCCCTCAAGCTCAGCCTGGCCCAGTTCGTGGCGGTGACCGGCAAGAAGGACGAGCTCGACGGGCTGCTGCGCAGCGCGGCGACCACCCGCTGGCAGGCGTACGTGAAACCGCTGGCCAAGCTGCTGCCGGTGCCCAAGTCCCAGCTGGAGCGGATCCTGGAGCTCCTCTACAACGAGTACCAGCAGCGGATGGTGGCCACCGTCAGCTGGGGCGGCGGCGACAGCTCCACCTGGACGGGTGACGCGGGCCGGGAGTACCTGGAGGCGATCTCGGAGCGGTTCTGGTCCCTGGCCGGCGGTGCGGGATAGCTCACGCGCGGCGCGCCCGGCACTCGCGCGACGGCCCCGGACGGCCTCCTCAGGGGAGGGCGTCCGGGGCCGTTCGGCGTGGAACCGGTGACGGAGGTCCCGGCGGGGCGGGCCGGGGGACCCGGTCAGAAGACGGACTCGGCCTCGTACATGCGGCTCTCGGGGACGGTCTTGAGCTCGGTGACGGCGTCGGCCAGGGGGGCCATGACCACCTCGGTGCCGCGCAGGGCGGTCATGTTGCCGAACTGCCCGCGGTGCACGGCCTCGACGGCGTGCCAGCCGAAGCGGGTGGCCAGGACGCGGTCGTAGGCGGTGGGGGTGCCGCCGCGCTGGACGTGGCCGAGGATGACCGGGCGGGCCTCCTTGCCGAGGCGGTGCTCCAGCTCGACGGCGAGCCGGTTGCCGATGCCGGCGAAGCGCTCGTGGCCGTAGGCGTCGATGGCGCCCTTCTCGTACGGCATGGAGCCCTCGGCCGGGTGCGCGCCCTCGGCGACGCAGATGACGGCGAACTTCTTACCTCGGGCGAACCGTTCCTCCACCATCTTGACCAGGGCGTCCACCTCGAAGGGACGCTCCGGCAGGCAGATGCCGTGGGCGCCGCCGGCCATGCCGGACTCCAGGGCGATCCAGCCCGCGTGGCGGCCCATGACCTCGACGACCATCACGCGCTGGTGGGACTCGGCGGTGGTCTTGAGGCGGTCGATGGCCTCGGTGGCGACGGTGACGGCGGTGTCGAAGCCGAAGGTGCGGTCGGTGGCGGAGATGTCGTTGTCGATGGTCTTCGGGACGCCGACGACCGGCATACCGGCGTCCGAGAGCATCCGGGAGGCCGTCAGGGTGCCCTCGCCGCCGATGGGGATCAGCGCGTCGATCTCGTAGCGCCGCGCCAGCTCCGCCGCGTTCTCGGCGGCCTCGTGCAGCCGGGCGCGCTCCATGCGCGCCGAGCCGAGGATGGTGCCGCCGCGGGCCAGGATGCCGCTGACCTCGTTGATGTCCAGGGGGCGGTAGTGGCCGTCGAGGAGGCCCTTGAAGCCGTCCTCGAAGCCGATGACCTCGTCGCCGTGGCCGACCAGCGCGCGGTGGACGACCGACCGGATGACGGCGTTCAGGCCGGGACAGTCTCCGCCTGCGGTGAGAACTCCGATACGCATCGTCCTGTGTCTCCTGCTCCTGGTCGTACCTGATGGGCGTATTGATCCCACGTGTCCGATTGTTCCATGGCGCCGGGGCGGCCCGCGCTCCGTACCGCTCCGCCCACCAGGCCTTTCGTCCCGGCCGGCCGGGCCTTTTTCCCGGCGGGCGCTTTATCCACTGACCGGGGTACTGTCAAGAGGTCGAGCCACATCGAACGGATATCCACTACCCACAGCATGGACGGAGAGCACGCGTGACGCGCAGCGTGTACGTGACCGGGATCGAGCGGGGGGACGGCCGCCAGGTCGTCGAACTGGGGATCATGGAGCTGCTGACCCGCCAGACGGGCCGGGTCGGCGTCTACCGTCCGCTGCTGCACGACGCGCCGGACCGCCTCTTCGACCTGCTCAAGGCCCGCTACCGGCTCGACCAGGACGCCTCGGCGGCGTACGGGATGGAGTACGGGGAGGCCTCGGCGGTCCTGGCCGAGAAGGGGACCGACGAACTGGTCTCCCGGCTCGTGGACCGCTACCATCGGGTGGCCCGGGAGTACGAGGTGATGCTGGTCCTCGGCACCGACTACGCCGACACCAACCTCCCCGACGAGCTGGCGCTCAACGCCCGCCTCGCCAACGAGCTGGGTGCGGTCGTCGTACCCGTCGTGGGCGGGACCGGACAGCCCGCCGACACCGTGCGCGCCGAGGCCCGCAACGCCCACCGGGCCTACGAGAGCCTGGGCTGCCACGTGGTGGCGATGGTGGTCAACCGGGTCGCCGCCGCCGACCGGGACTCCATAGCCGAGCGGCTCGCCGCCCGCCTCCCCGTGCCCTGCTACGTCCTGCCGGACGACAAGTCCCTCGCGGCCCCGACCGTCGCCCAGATCACCCGGGCGCTCGGCGGCGAGGTGCTCCTCGGCGACGAGGCCGGGCTGGCCCGCGACGCCGTGGACTTCGTCTTCGGCGGCGCGATGCTGCCGAACTTCCTCGCCGCCCTGACCCCCGGCTGCCTCGTGGTCACCCCCGGGGACCGCGCCGACCTGGTCGTCGGGGCCCTGGCCGCGCACACCTCCGGCACCCCGCCGATCGCCGGGGTCCTGCTGACCCTGGGCGAACGCCCCGGACAGGACGTCCTGACCCTCGCCTCGAAGCTGGCGCCCGGCACCCCGGTCGTCTCGGTGGCCGGCAACAGCTTCCCGACGGCCGCCGAGCTCTTCTCCCTGCAGAGCCGGCTGAACTCCGCGACCCCGCGCAAGCTGGAGACCGCCCTCGGCCTCTTCGAGCGGCACGTGGACACCGCCGAGCTGCGCGGGCTGCTGTCGGTGGCCCGCTCGGAGCGCGTCACCCCGATGATGTTCGAGCACGAGCTGCTGGAGCGGGCCCGCTCCGAGCGGCGCCGCGTGGTGCTGCCCGAGGGCACCGAGGAGCGGGTGCTGCGGGCCGCGGACGTGGTGCTGCGCCGGGGCGTCTGCGACCTGACGCTGCTGGGCGAGGAGCAGGCGATCCTGAAGAAGGCCGCCGACCTCGGGGTCGACATCTCCGCCGCGCAGCTCATCGACCCGGCGACCTCGCCGATGCGGGAGGGCTTCGCCGAGTACTACGCGCAGGCCCGCGCCCACAAGGGCATGACGGTCGAGCTGGCCCACGACGTGGTCACCGACGTCAACTACTTCGGCACGCTGATGGTCCAGCAGGGCCTGGCCGACGGCATGGTCTCCGGCTCCGTGCACTCCACCGCCGCGACCATCCGCCCGGCCTTCGAGATCATCAAGACCAAGCCGGAGGCCTCGATCGTCTCCTCCGTCTTCTTCATGTGCCTGGCCGACCAGGTCCTCGTGTACGGGGACTGTGCGGTCAACCCGGACCCGGACGCCGAGCAGCTGGCCGACATCGCCGTCCAGTCGGCCACCACCGCCGCGGCCTTCGGCGTCGAGCCCCGGATCGCGATGCTCTCCTACTCCACCGGCACCTCCGGCTCCGGCGCGGACGTGGAGAAGGTCCGCAAGGCCACCGAGACCGTCCGCGCGGGCCGTCCCGACCTGCTGATCGAGGGCCCGATCCAGTACGACGCGGCCGTGGAGCCCTCGGTGGCGGCGACCAAGCTGCCCGGCTCCGAGGTGGCCGGCCGGGCGAGCGTGCTGATCTTCCCGGACCTGAACACGGGCAACAACACCTACAAGGCCGTGCAGCGTTCGGCGGGCGCCGTCGCCATCGGCCCGGTGCTCCAGGGCCTGCGCAAGCCCGTCAACGACCTCTCGCGCGGGGCGCTCGTCCAGGACATCGTCAACACCGTGGCGATCACCGCGATCCAGGCCCAGTCCCAGGGCTCGCCCTCCGCCGGCGCCTGACCCTCCCTCACCATCCCTCCCCCCGCCTCCCGTCCGCCCGAAGGAAAGACCCCCGCCGTGACCGCAACGCGCGTACTCGTCCTCAACTCCGGCTCCTCGTCGGTCAAGTACCAGCTCCTCGACATGACCGACTCCTCCCGCCTGGCCGTGGGCCTGGTGGAGCGGATCGGGGAGGAGGGCTCGCGCCTGGTGCACGAGCCGCTCGCCGGCCCCGGTGCCCGGGGCGGCAAGCGCGAGCGGACGGGTGCGATCGCGGACCACGCGCAGGCGCTGCGGGCGGTGGCCGAGGAGCTGGCCGCCGACGGGATGGGCCTGGACTCCCCCGAACTGGCGGCCGTGGGCCACCGGGTGGTGCACGGCGGGACCCGGTTCACCGCCCCGACGGTGATCGACGACGAGGTGCTGGCGGAGATCCGCAGCCTGATCCCGCTGGCCCCGCTGCACAACCCGGCGAACGTGACCGGCATCGAGGTGGCCCGCGAGCTGCGCGGGGACCTCCCGCAGGTGGCCGTCTTCGACACGGCCTTCCACTCGACGATGCCGGAGCACGTGGCCCGGTACGCGATCGACGCGGCGACCGCCGAGAAGTACTCCATCCGGCGGTACGGCTTCCACGGCACCTCCCACGCCTACGTCTCGCGCGCGGCGGCCGCGCTGCTGGGCAAGGCGGTGGAGGACGTCAACGTGATCGTGCTGCACCTGGGCAACGGGGCCTCGGCCTCCGCCGTGCGCGGCGGGGTGTGCGTGGAGACCTCGATGGGGCTGACCCCGCTGGAGGGCCTGGTCATGGGGACCCGTTCCGGGGACCTGGACCCGGCCGTGATCTTCCACCTGGCGCGGGTGGGCGGGCTGTCGGTCGACGAGATCGACTCGCTGCTCAACAAGAAGAGCGGTCTGCTGGGTCTGTGCGGCGACAACGACATGCGCGAGGTGACCCGGCGGGCGGAGGCGGGCGACGATGCGGCGCGCCTGGCGCTGGCGGCGTACGTCCACCGGCTGAAGAAGTACATCGGCGCCTACACGGCGGTGCTGGGCCGGGTGGACGCGGTGGTGTTCACGGCCGGCGTCGGCGAGAACGCGGCGGCGGTGCGCGAGGCGGCGGTGTCCGGGCTGGAGGAGCTGGGGCTCGCGCTGGACCTGGAGGCGAACGCGGTGCGCTCCCCGGAGCCCCGGCTGATCTCGACGGACTACGCGCGGGTCGCGGTGGCGGTGGTGCCCACCGATGAGGAGCTGGAGATCGCCACCCAGGCGTACGCGCTGGTTACCAGCTAGTCACTTGGACTTTCCACCAGACGGAATATTCCGCTGCGAAACAAACGGATAGGATCCGCTTCATGCGCCGTTCCAAAATCGTCTGCACGCTGGGCCCCGCCGTCGACTCGCTTGAGCAGCTGAAAGCGCTCATCGAGGCAGGTATGAACGTGGCCCGATTCAACTTCAGCCACGGTTCCCAGGCAGAACACCAGGAGCGGTACGACCGCGTCCGGAGGGCTTGCGAGGAGACCGGGCGCGCGGTCGGCGTACTCGCCGACCTCCAGGGTCCGAAGATCCGTCTGGAGACCTTCGCCGAGGGTCCCGTCGAGCTGGTGCGCGGTGACGAGTTCACCATCACCACCGAGGACGTCCCGGGCGACAAGTCCATCTGCGGCACCACCTACAAGGGCCTCCCCGGCGACGTCGCCAAGGGTGACCAGATCCTGATCAACGACGGCAACGTCGAGCTGCGGGTGACCGAGGTCGAGGGCCCGCGGGTCAAGACCATCGTCATCGAGGGCGGTGTCATCTCCGACCACAAGGGCATCAACCTGCCCGGTGCCGCCGTGAACGTCCCCGCCCTGTCGGAGAAGGACGTCGACGACCTGCGCTTCGCCCTCCGCATGGGCTGCGACATGGTCGCCCTCTCCTTCGTGCGCGACGCCAACGACGTCAAGGACGTCCACCGCGTCATGGACGAGGAGGGCCGCCGGGTCCCCGTCATCGCCAAGGTGGAGAAGCCGCAGGCCGTCGAGAACATGGAGGCCGTGGTCGCGGCCTTCGACGCGGTCATGGTGGCCCGCGGCGACCTGGCCGTCGAGTACCCGCTCGAGAAGGTCCCGATGGTCCAGAAGCGGCTCATCGAGATGTGCCGCCGCAACGCCAAGCCGGTCATCGTCGCCACCCAGATGATGGAGTCGATGATCACCAACTCCCGGCCGACCCGCGCCGAGGCCTCCGACGTCGCCAACGCCATCCTCGACGGCGCCGACGCGGTCATGCTCTCCGCCGAGTCCTCGGTGGGCGCCTACCCGATCGAGACCGTCAAGACGATGTCGAAGATCGTCGCGGCGGCCGAGGAGGAGCTCCTCTCCAAGGGCCTCCAGCCGCTGGTCCAGGGCAAGAAGCCGCGCACCCAGGGCGGCTCCGTCGCCCGCGCGGCCTGCGAGATCGCCGACTTCCTCGACGGCAAGGCCCTGGTCGCCTTCACCCAGTCCGGCGACACCGCCCGCCGCCTGTCGCGCTACCGCGCCCAGCAGCCGATCCTGGCGTTCACCACCGACGTGAACACCCGCAACCAGCTCACCCTGAGCTGGGGCGTCGAGTCGGCCATCGTCCCGCACGCCGACAGCACGGACGCGATGGTCGAGCTGGTCGACGCCGAGGTGCTCAAGCTCCAGCGCTTCAACGCCGGCGACACGATGATCATCACGGCCGGCTCGCCCCCCGGCGTCCCGGGCACGACCAACATGGTCCGCGTCCACCACCTGGGCGGCACCGGCCGCGACTGAGGCCCCGGCCCCGCCCGACTCTGCCGCACAGAGACCGAGGGCGGCACCCCGGCCCCCTGAAGGGGACCGGGGTGCCGCCCTCGGTGTTCTCCGGACGCGGCGCCGCGCGGACCAGGCCGTCTCTTCCGGGTCTAGCCCTCCGGCGGGCCGATGTAGTTGTGCAGGCCCGGGACCGTGAGGTTGCCGCCGAACTGGCCAGCCTGGACGACCTTGACGTGCGTGAAGAACGCGAAGGGGACGTTCAGGGGCGGCGGGCTGTTCGGGGTGAACTCGATCGGGATGAGCCCGAAGAGGTTGCCCTTGAGGCTCTCCGTGTACATCGTCACCTTGCCGTCGCGGATCTTGGACGTGGAGCCCGGGCGCGACTTCAGGTGGGCGACGTTCCCCGTCTTGCCGACGGTCTGGTACAGGTCCTTGATGTCCAGCGAGTCCGCCGTGAACTTCAGGACCTTCTTGGTCTTCCCGCTCGCCGTCTTCACCTCGACGATGCCCTCGTAGTCGAGGCCGTAGAGGGTCAGCAGGGAGCTGTCCAGGTACCAGGGCTCGTCGGGCAGGAGCGGGATGCCCTGCTCCAGCTTGGCGTCGGCCAGGGCCTTGGCGTCGAAGGTCGGGCAGGGGAAGGGCTGCTTGCCGTCCGGGTCCACCGTGGCGGAGGGCGACGGTGAGGCGTCCGCCGCCTTGCCGGCGTCGTCGGCCGCCGCCTTGCCCGTCTCGTCCTTCGGGGTCTTGACGGTGTCCTTGACGTCCTGGGGCAGCTCCTCGACCGTGGCGCCGGCCTTCTTCGCGGCGTCCCGGATCGCGTCGGCCCTCGGGTCGGCGGCCGGGGTCTTCGGAGTGCTGGACGTGCTGGGGGCGGGCACCGGGGCGGCCGGCTTCTGCGCGCCCTGGAGGGGCTTGGCGAGCCCGTCCACGAGGCCCTTGAGGGCGTCGCCGACGCCCAGCGGGTCGAGCGGGTTGGACGCCTTCGTCGCCGAGGGGGACGGGGAGGCGCTCGCGGACGGCTTCGCCGCCGGGGTCTCCTGCTTCTGCTTCGGGGCCTCGGGCTGCTTGGCCGACGGGCTCGTCTGCGGCTTGGGGATCAGCTGGCTCGCGCCCGGCGAGGGGCTCGCGCCCGGCGACGTACCGGGCGAGGGCTTCGCCGACGGGGAGCCGGACGGGGACGGCGAGGCCGAGGCGGAGGGCTCGTCGGAGCGCGTCACGCAGGGGCCGGGCGCGAAGGGGATGTCCTTGTCGTCCGCCAGGGCCAGCTTGGGGGCCATGCCCATCCCGACGAGCACGGCCGTCGGCATCGCCGCGAGCGCCATCGTCTTGCCGACGGGTATCTGGAGCTTGTTCAGCAGCGACTTCCGGGGCGCCGCGTGGCGGCCCCTTCTCTCACGGGACTCTGCGCCTGGGGCCACGCCCCGCTGCGTCTCGTCACCCCGCACTGTTCCTCCCGCCATCGGCGTGGGCAGTCTTCTCGGTCACGTACGGCGTTTCCGTCTCGCGGGGTCCCGGGATGCCGTGGAACGGGTCCACCGGCGCCACCGTGGCGTCGTCGTGCTCCGGCTCGTCCTCCACCGGGACGCCCGGCGCCCAGGCCAGTGCGAGGGCACCGCCGACCATGGAGCAGAGGAAGCCGATGAAGAAGCCGCCGAGGTTGGACACCGGGATCGACACCAGGGCCAGCAGGATCGCGGCGACGCCGGCGAAGACGCGGATGCCCTTCTGGAACCAGAGGGCGAGGCCCAGCGTGATCAGGAGGACGCCGATGATCAGAGAGCCGGAGCCGGCCGTCGTCGCCATCGCGAGGGTGATGTTGCCCAGCCGGAGGTCCGCGTAGGGGAAGTAGGCGATCGGCACACCGCCGAGGATGGTGAACAGGCCCGCCCAGAAGGGACGCTCGCCCCGCCAGGCGCGGAACCGGTAGAACACGACGGTGAGCCAGTGGTCGTCTGCGGCGCGAACCGGGGCCTCGGGGTTCATGGACAACAGCTCCCTGGAAACGGTGGTACGGAGAACTCTGTGGAGCCCGGACGGGCGCCTGACGGCTGCCGCCGCCGCACGCCCGCCCGGTCAGTCACACGTCCGGGACGAGGCTTACTTCTCGTCCTGGTAGCACGGCTGGTTGCCGCTGAGCAGGCGCAGCTTGAGGTCGGGCAGCGTGAAGGTACCCGCCGTCGTCGCCCACGCCTTCTGACGGACGTTCGTCAGCGTGGCCGTCTTGGCCCGCTGCGAGAACAGGCCGGCGTCCGCGACCGTGCCGGGGACCGGCTTGGTCGTGTGGCTGCCGTCGCCCACCGCGACACCGATGTCGAGCTGGTCGAACTTGGCGTCCGCGTCCAGCTCGGCCACGTCGAGGTAGAGGTTGGTCGCCTCGGCGGACCGGCCCTTGTTGCCGGTCCGCAGCTGCAGCGTGATCGCCCCGCCGAGAACGGGCACCGGGGTGACCAGCGACTGGCACATGTTGGTGATCTTGGCCGAGCTGAAGCCGGAGATGGTCACCGGGTGGTGGGCCGTCTCCTTCGAGCCCAGCGTGGCGCCGTCGGCAACGCTGCCGTACTGGATCAGGTCGTGGCCGACGAGCTCGTCGGCCGACACCTTGAAGTCCTGGCCGGAGACGCTGAACGAGGCCGCGAGGGCACCCTGCGCCAGACCCACACCGACCGCGGCCGTGGCCGCGATGGACGGCACCATGACGAGCGCGAAGCGCTTCCATCTGGTCCCGCCACGAACCTGAGAACTCATTTCGTTCCTCCTTCTCGGACGTACATCTCCGGTCCGGAACAGAGCCCGGCCTGGGATGGGAGAAGTGCTACGTCCTCGGGAAGGAGCGCAGGCGGCCGAGCCGCGGCGCAGCCGCGTCCGATACACCGGCGATCACCCCCGAGCGACAACCACTGGGCCACGCGTTCGCGCAACCTGGAGGACAGGCCCTGCCGGTGTGGCAGAGACCCCCCTGTCCACGGCCGGTGTGCGTGCCACCGGCCCGCCCGGTGGGGACCCTCCGCCGCGGCCGCCGGGTGAGCGGCTCTACGGGAAGGACCGAGCGTCGCCGATCGTGGTCCATTCCAGGCCGGGGCACAAGGGGGGTCGTTACTCGCGGGTAACGGCTGGGTAACCGGAGGGCTGCCTTACGACACACAGCGGCCACACAGGGTGTCACCCTGGGCCACGACAGAAGGGGTGAAGAAGGAACCAACCGGACAGTTCACGGGGTTCGATTTACTCCGAGTAACAGCGCCCGCGATTGCCAAGTTTTGGCAAAGCGCGGCCGCTGTTTATCTCCGTGTCAACAAATCGCCGGTCACCCGGCGGGATCCCGCTCCAGCCGGAGCCGGGCGGGTCTCCAGAACAGGCGGGGTCCCTAGAAGAGCACGCGCGCCAGTGCCGTGCGGGCCGCCGTCACCCGGGGGTCGTCGGCGCCGATGACCTCGAACAGCTCCAGCAGCCGCACCCGTACGGAGTCCCGCTCGTCGCCCGCCGTCACGCGTACGGTGTCGACCAGACGGGAGAAGGCGTCGGCCACGTGCCCGCCGGCCAGGTCCAGGTCGGCCGCGGCCATCTGGGCGGCCGGGTCGCGCGGGTTCTCGGCGGCCGCGGCGCGCACGGTCTGCGGGTTCATGTGCTGCACCCGGGAGAGCAGCTCGGCCTGGGCCAGGCCCAGCTTGGCCTCGGTGTTGGCCGGGTCGTCCGCGAGCACGTTCTTGTACGCCTGCACGGCGCCGCCCAGGTCACCCGCGTCCAGCGCGACGACGGCCGCCTCCAGCAGCGCGTCGTACGGGCCGGCCGGGACGGGGGCCGGGGCCGCCGGGGCGCCCTCGGCGTCGGGGTCCACCTGGAGGCCGAGGATGCCGAAGCGCTCCTCGGCGACCTGGACCAGCTGGGCCAGGGTCTCGCGGATCTGCTGCTCGGGGGCCACGCCCTGGAACAGCGGCAGCACCTGGCCGGCGACCACGGCGAACACGGCCGGGATGCCCTGGATGCCGAACTGCTGCATCAGCATCTGGTTGGCGTCGACGTCGATCTTCGCCAGGAGGAGGCGGCCGCCCGCCTCGACGGTCAGCCGCTCCAGGAGCGGGCCGAGCTGCTTGCACGGCTCGCACCACTCGGCCCAGAAGTCGAGGACGACCGGGACCTCGTTGGAGAGCTGGAGGACGTCGCTTTCGAAGCCGGCCTCGTCGACGTCGATGACGAGCGCGGACGGCGGTACCGCGCCGCCGGGCGCGCCGGCGCCGCCCTGACGGGCCGCCTCCGCGCGGGCCTGCTCGGCCTTCGCCTTGGCTTCGCCGGCCGCCTTCACGGCGGCGAGGTCGACGACGCCGCTCATGGACATGTTTCTGGGCTGCATGCGTACATCCTCCCCCGTGTGCGCGCGCCGACGAAAAGGATCCCGGAAGATCCCGCGTGAAACGTCGTTTCCGACGTTTCCGCGTGGTGCTGCTCTCACTGCCCGTACTGCCGTGGCGCCGGGTCCCCACCTGGCGCCGGTAGCTCTTCGCGTGGTTGTCGCTCTTACGCTACGAGCCGTAGCGTAACTCGCCCGGGCGCCGGGCGCCCCGTGATCTGAACCACAGCGCGCGGGCCCCCGACGGTTCCGCTACCGGCGGGTATGGTCTCGGCCATGCGCAAGCCCTGCTCCCGCAGCACCCCCCAGCCCGGCCGCACCGGCCGCCCCCGCAGCGCGGCTGCGGACGCGGCGATCCTGGCGGCCACGCGGGACGCGCTGGTGGAGCTGGGCTGGTCGAAGCTGACGATGGGGGACGTCTCGGCCCGCGCGGGCGTCGCGAAGACCACCCTGTACCGGCGCTGGGCGGGGAAGAACGAGCTGGTCGTGGACGCGGTCGCGGAGCTGTTCGACGCGCTGGAACTGCCCGACCGGGGCTCACTGGAAGCGGACATCGAGTACGTGGTCCTGCAGTTCGCGGCGCTGCTGCGGCGCCCGGAGGCCCGCACCGCCCTGATGGCGGTGGTCGCCGAGTCCACCCGGGACGAGGCGCTGCGGGACCGGATCCGGTCGGCGATCGTGGACCGGCAGAAACGTCTCGTCGTACTGGGGCGCGAACGGGCCCAGGCGCGCGGCGAGCTCCCGTACGAGGAGGACCAGTCCCTCGCCGGGCACACCACGGACCTGATCTTCGACGTGATCGCGGGCACGGTGGTGCACCGCGCGCTGGTGAGCTCCGAACCGGTGGACGAGGGCTGGGTGGCCGCCTTCACCGCCCTGCTGATGCACGGCCTCTCCGCCCGCGCCTGAGGCGGCCGGGAGAGCGTACGGGGCCGGCCGCCGGGCTCCCCGTGGGGAACTCCGCGGCCGGCCCCTTCGCACCGGTGCCGTCGGGGGCTAGAAGCCCGGGGGCTCGGTGTAGGTGCCCCACTCGTCGCGCAGGACGTTGCAGATCTCGCCCATCGTGGCCTCGGCGCGTACGGCGTCCAGCATGGCCGGGATCATGTTGGAGCCGTCGCGGGCGGCGTCCAGCATGGCCTTCAGCGAGGCCGTCACCTTGGCCTCGTCGCGGCGCTCCTTGCGGGCGGCGAGCACCCGCACCTGCTCGCGCTCGACCTCGTGGCTGACGCGGAGGATCTCCAGGTCGCCGGTGACCGAGCCGTGGTGGACGTTGACGCCGACCACGCGCTTGTCGCCCTTCTCCAGGGCGCGCTGGTACTGGAAGGCCGACTCGGCGATCTCGCCGGTGAACCAGCCGTCCTCGATGCCGCGCAGGATGCCCGAGGTGATGGGGCCGATCGGGTGCCGCCCGTCCGGGTGGGCGCGCAGGCCGCGCTCCTTGATCTGGTCGAAGATCTTCTCGGCGTCGGCCTCGATGCGGTCGGTGAGCTGCTCGACGTACCAGGAGCCGCCCAGCGGGTCGGCGACGTTGGCGACGCCGGTCTCCTCCATCAGCACCTGCTGGGTGCGCAGCGCGATCTCGGCGGCCTGCTCGCTGGGCAGCGCGAGGGTCTCGTCGAGGGCGTTGGTGTGCAGGGAGTTGGTGCCGCCGAGGACGGCCGCGAGGGCTTCGACGGCGGTGCGCACGACGTTGTTGTACGGCTGCTGGGCCGTCAGGGAGACGCCGGCGGTCTGCGTGTGGAAGCGCAGCCACATCGACTTCTCGTTCTTGGCGCCGTACACCTCCTTCATCCAGCGGGCCCAGATCCGGCGGGCGGCGCGGAACTTGGCGATCTCCTCGAAGAAGTCGAGGTGCGCGTCGAAGAAGAAGGACAGGCCGGGCGCGAAGTGGTCCACGTCCAGGCCGCGGGAGAGGCCGAGCTCCACGTACCCGAAGCCGTCGGCGAGGGTGTACGCGAGCTCCTGCGCGGCCGTGGCCCCGGCCTCGCGGATGTGGTAGCCGGAGACGGACAGCGGCTTGTAGGCGGGGATGCCGTTCGCGCAGTACTCGATCAGGTCGCCGATGAGGCGCAGGTGCGGCTCGGGTTCGAAGAGCCACTCCTTCTGCGCGATGTACTCCTTGAAGATGTCCGTCTGGAGGGTGCCGTTGAGCACGGACGGGTCGACGCCCTGGCGCTCGGCGGCGACGAGGTACATGCAGAAGGCGGGGACGGCCGGGCCGGAGATGGTCATCGAGGTGGTGACGTCGCCGAGGGGGATGTCCTTGAAGAGGACCTCCATGTCGGCGGCGGAGTCGATGGCGACGCCGCAGTGCCCGACCTCGCCGAGCGAGCGCGGGTCGTCGGAGTCGCGGCCCATCAGGGTGGGCATGTCGAAGGCCACGGAGAGCCCGCCGCCGCCGGCGGCCAGGATCATCTTGTAGCGCTCGTTGGTCTGCTCGGCGTTGCCGAAGCCGGCGAACTGGCGGATGGTCCAGGTCCGGCCGCGGTATCCGGTGGCGTGCAGGCCGCGGGTGTAGGGGTACTCCCCCGGCCAGCCGATGCGTTCGAATCCCTCGTACGCGTCGCCGGGCCGGGGCCCGTAGACGGGGTCGACCTCATCGCCGGAGAGCGTGGTGAAATCCGCGTCCCGCTTGCGGGCCTTGTCATAACGGGCCTGCCAGCGGCGGCGGCCCTCCTCGATGGCGTCTGCGTCCATACCTTCGAATTTACTAGGACGTCCTAGTAAATGTCGATGGCAAACCCCCGGGGAGTCTCCCCCGGGGGTGTGGTTTCGAGCTTTCCTACAGGGCCGCGCGAGCGGGCCCGGGCGGAGGCTAGGCCGAGACGGTGGCCGGGGCGTCCGCGACCAGCGGCTCGACCTCGGCGCGGACCCCGCGCTCGACGAAGAAGGCCGCCAGCGGGATCGTGCCCGACGCCAGGACCCACAGCAGCTTGCCGAAGGGCCACTTGGCCTTGGAGCCGAGGTCGAAGGCGAAGACCAGGTAGATCATGAACAGCACGCCGTGGACCTGGGAGACCGCGAGGGTCAGGTCGGCGCCGGTGTCGAAGCCGTACTTCGCCACCATGCAGGCACAGAGGATCAGGAGCATGACCGCGGTCACGTAGGCCATGACGCGGTAGCGGGTCAGCACGCTTCGTTTCATGCCGTCGAGCGTAACCGCCCGATTTGCTCGATCTTGACGCACCCCGGCGGTCAGCCCTCCGCGAAGTCGCCGGCGGCCACCCGCAGCGGCCTGAGCAGCGCGAAGATCTCCGCGCACTCCTCCGCGTCGTACGCGCCGAGCCCGAATTCGACCGCCATCAGGTCCTTGGTCGCCGCCTCGACGACCTCGCGGCCCTTGTCGGTGATCGAGGCGAGCGTGCCGCGCCCGTCGTGCGGGTTGGGGCGCTTGGCCACCAGCCCGGACCTCACCAGCCGGTCCACGGTGTTGGTCACCGAGGTCGGGTGGACCATCAGCCGCTCGCCGATCTTCGACATCGGCAGCTCCCCCGCCTGGGAGAAGGTGAGCAGCACGAGCGCCTCGTACCGGGCGAAGGTCAGCCCGTACGGCTTGACCACCGCGTCGACCTCGCCGAGCAGGATCTGGTGGGCGCGCATGATCGAGGTGATCGCGGCCATGGACGGCACGGGGCCCCAGCGCCGGCTCCAGAGCTCGTCGGCACGGGCGATGGGGTCGAAGGGGAGGCTGAGCGGCTTCGGCATCCACCAGACCCTACCGGGCGGTTCATTTCCGGCGCCGCCCGTCTCACTCCTCGGCCCGCCCGCCGGGCGGCTCGGTGGCGCGCAGTCCGGCCAGCAGCAGGAGCACGACGAGGGTGCCGAGCAGGGCCGAGCCGGCCACCACGGCGTGCACCGGGAACAGCTCGGCGGCGGCCCCGGCCAGCGCCATGCCCACCCCCTGGAGGGTCATCACCCCGGTGCTCAGCAGGGTCATCGCCCGGCCGCGCAGCTCGTCGGGGACGGTGTCCACGTACATCCGGTCGATGCCGAGGGCGTGGGCGTGCGCCAGCCCGGCGAGGACCAGCGCCGCCGCGACGGCGACCGGGCCGGGGCGCAGCGCGTAGACCAGGAACGGCAGCAGGCAGACGGCGGCCAGCGGCGCGGTGATCCGCGCCCGGGTGCGGGCGCTGAGGACGGAGCCGGCCCAGAGTTCACCCGCGACGGTGCCCACGGGCAGGGCGCACATCAGCACCCCGAGGGTGACGGTGCCCGCGCCGAGCCCGTCGGCGTAGGGGGTCAGGAGCGCCTCCGGGACGACGGTGAAGGCGGGCGGAAGCCAGCACAACAGGGTGAGCACGCGCAGCCGCCGGTCCCCGAGGACGACCCGCAGCCCGCCGAGCGCGGAGTGCCGGGCGGTGGCGGCGCGTGCGGGCCGGGCCCGGGTGCCCAGGCGCAGCAGCAGGGCGGAGGCCAGGAACCCGGCGGCGGTCAGGGCGATGGCCGCGCGCGGCGCCAGCACGGTCAGCAGCAGTCCGCCGAGGCCGAAGCCGATGAGCTGGGCGCTCTGGGCGACCATCCGCAGCAGCGACCGGCCGAGGACGAAGGCCTCGCCGGAGCCGAGCACGTCGGCGAGGGAGGCGCTGCGGGCGCCCTGGAAGAGGGGCGCGACGAAGGCCATGGCGCAGCGCAGGACGAGGATCCCCGCGACGGGCGTCCCCGGCCAGACCATGGCCGCGGCGCAGGCGGCGCACAGCAGGTCGCAGGCGACGAGCAGCCGCCGGGCGGGGTGGCGGTCGGCGAGCCCGGCGAGCAGGGTGCCGCCGAAGGCGTAGGGGAGGAAGCCGAGGGCGAAGGTGAGCGCGCTCATCAGGGGGGAGCCGGTGGCGCGGTAGACGAGGACGGTGAGGGAGATCTCGGCGACGACGACGCCCAGCACGGACATCAGGTGCGCGGCGAAGACGGCGGGGAACTCGGGCACCCGGAACACGGCCGCGTAGCCCCGAGCGGGGGCGTCCGGGTCCGGGGTGGCGCTCGGTGCGGCCCCGGTGGGGGCTTCGGGGTCGGTGGGCATGGCCGCAGCCTCCCGGGGCCGGCCCCGGCGGTGCAGTGATTCGCGTGGGGGCGAATGTTGGGGCAGAGTCCTCGGGTCGGCGCCGTCGCGTACCCGAGGGGAGGCGGCCGGGATGGGACTGCTCCACCGCTTCGGGCACGAGGACCTGCTGCGGTGCCGGTTCGCGCTGTCGCCGCTGTGGGAGACGCAGGAGGCGGTGCGCACCCTCAAGCGCCCGGACCGGCAGGGCTACCACCTGCCCTGGCTGCGCGGGATCCGGGAGGCGGCGGCCGGGCTGGACCTGCGGCCGCTGTGGCTGCTGATGCCCCGGCGCGGGCACAGTACGGACTTCATCAGCCCGCCGCCGAGCGGCCCCGGGGTGTCCTTCGCCGAGGAGCTGGCGCTGGTCCGCGCGGCGGATCCGGCCGCGGCCCGCGAGGACATGCTCAAGTCCCTCAGCTGCACGCCGGGGGCGCTCGACGGCGAGCCGGGCCGCCGCCTGCTCGCGGATCCGGCGCGGTCCGTGCGGGAGCTGGCGGACCTGCTGGAGCGGGCCTGGAGCGTCCTGGTGGAGCCGCACTGGCCGCGGCTGCGGGCCCTGCTGGAGGCGGACGTCCTCTTCCACTCGCGGCGGCTCGCCGCCGGCGGCCTGGAGGCGCTCTTCGACGGGCTGCACCCGGAGCTCTCCTGGGACTCCGCCGCCCTCACCCTGACCATCGAGCGGCCCGCCCACCACGAGCGCGTCCTGGGCGGGCAGGGGCTGCTGCTGATGCCGAGCGCCTTCGTCTGGCCGCAGATCGCGGGCGGCTTCGACCCGCCCTGGCAGCCGACCGTGGTGTACCCGGCCCGGGGCATCGGCGCCCTGTGGACCCCCGTGCGGGAGGACACCCCGCCCATGCTGGCCCGCCTGCTGGGCCGGGTCAGGGCCGATGTGCTGTGCGCCCTGGAGGAGCCGGCCTCGACCACGGCGCTGGCCCACCGGCTGGGCCTGGCCCCGTCCACGGTCTCGGCCCACCTGAAGGTGCTCCGGGAGGCGGGCCTGCTGATCCCGTCCCGCCACGGGCACCAGGTCCGCTACGAGCGCACGCCCCTGGCCATAGCCCTGGCCTCGGGAGGGGCCACGGCCTGACCGGCCGGGGCCCTCAGCCCCGCGTGCCGCGGCGCAGGCCGTGGCGGACCGCGCGCTGGCCCAGCGGGCCGAGGCCCTCCAGTACGGCGGCCAGGGACGCCAGTTGTTCCAGGGCGTCGAGGGCGCGGCCGGCCCCGTCGGGGTCGACCCCCTCGTACAGCTCGATGCCGACGAAGGAGGCGGCCGTGGCGCGGGCCAGGCCCGCCGGGTCGGCGAGGCCGGCCAGCGGGGTCGCCGCGAGCAGCCGGGTGAGGACGGCCTCCAGTTCCGCGATCCACAGGCCGAGCCCGTCGGCGGTCGCGGCGGCCAGCGCCGGGGAGGACTGCGATGCCGCCATCAGCTGCCCGAGCACCGCGACGTAGCCGCCGGCCCGTTCCTCGGCGTGCATCGCGCGGGCGAACTCCAGCAGTTCGCCGAGGCCGCCCAGCGCGGCGAGCCGGTCGCGGTAGCGCGCGACGCGCTGGGCGGCGCCGTACCGGCAGGCCTCGGCGAGGAGTTCGTCCACGGAGCCGAAGTGGTAGAAGACCAGCCCCTGCGCGACGCCGGCGGTGGCGGCGATGTTGCGGGCGGAGGTCTTGGCGACGCCCTGCTCGACGAGGGTGCGCAGGGCCCCTTCGAGGAGCTTCTCCTTGGTGGCCGCGCTCATGCCCGGGCCTCTTCGCGGACGGGCCGCAGGTCACCGCGGACGCCGTGGGTGCGGACGTCCACGTACCGGGCGGTGAAGCTGCCCTCGTAGCCGAAGAGCGGCCCGGCGTACGGGTTGGTCACCCGTACCCGGATCCGGAACCGGCCGGTGGTGTCGTCGAAGGACTCGCGCACCTCGGCGTCCCCGCCGATCAGGCGGGGCACCCGGAGGTCGAGGGGGCCCTCGCGGAAGCGGTGCTCGCCGGAGCGGATGAGCAGGGAGCCGTCGGGCTCGGCGCTCATGTGCAGATCGCTGGCGAGGTGCTGGTGGGTGCCCAGGTAGTCGAGGACGCAGCCGCGCTCGGGGCTGTGGATCATCGTGGCGTCGAAGCGGCGCGGACCGTCGGGCAGCCGGAAGGTCCGTACGAAGGTGACGGTCTCGCGCCCGTACGAGTCGGCGTAGGGCATGTTCTCGATGACGAACGGGACGTCGCGCCCCTCGCGCGGCACCAGGATGTTGCGGGTCCCGCCGAGCCGCAGGAAGGGCTTCACGAAGCCGCGGCCGTGCCAGATCCGCTCCATGGTCCCCTCGCCGATGCAGCCCTCCCCACTCTCCAGCCCGACGGAGAACCGGCGCCGGAGTTCGGGGTGCAGGCGGCCGAAGTCTGCGCCCATGTGGGCGCGGAAGATGGACGTCACGAGGGCTCCAGGGTGGTCAGCAGGCGGGGTTCGGCGGCGGTGTTGCGCCCGGGCGGCCTGCGCAGGCAGCGGCGGGCGGCCGGGGTGCCGGGGAGCGGCGGCAGCAGCAGCGCGGCGGCGAGGACGGGCAGGGCGGCGACGGCCGGCGCGAGGGCCAGGGCGGCGGCGCAGACCAGCGCCCGCAGCAGGGTCTCGGCGAGGGCCCGGGCCAGGGCCCGGCCCGGCGGGGTCCCGCGTTCGCACCACAGCCGCAGCCGGTCGAAGGACCAGGCGGTGCCCCAGCCCATGAGCGGACGGAAGACCAGCCGGTCGGCCAGGGAACCCAGGCGGCCCCAGCGCGGGCGGTAGTCGTAGCCGGTGAGGAAGCGGATCCCCTCCGGGCCCGGGACGTAGCGCCAGTACCCGCTGCCCTCGGCGAGCAGGGACAGCGGATGGTCCGAGGCGAAGCGCAGGGCGGAGACCCGGGTCCCGTCGGGCCGCTGCCGCTCGCCGGCGCAGATCCCGGTGCCCGCGACGGTGACGAACGGCAGGACCCGGGTGGCGTACCGAAAGCGCTGCGGCTCGCCCCCGGCGCGCGGGAGGTGGTCGATGGTGGTGAACCGCAGGTCCCAGCGCTGGTGCAGCGCCGGGTTCTGGCTGCGCTCCCACAGCTCGTCCATCCCGGTGCGGATCACCGTCTCGACGTACAGGCCCATCCCGTTCAACCCCCCGGCGCCGCGTGTTGAGCGATCGCTCAAACGGGACCCTAGACGGTTTTGAGCGATCGCTCAACAGTGAGCCCGGTCACCCCGGCCGGGTGCGGACGCGCGAAAGCGCCCCCCGCCCGGGCGGGCGGGGGGCGCTTTCGGAAAGGGTCGTGCCGGGCCGGGTCAGTCCCGGGCGAGGTGGCGTTCGACCGTCTCGACCTTCGAGGTGATCCCGTCGGTGACGCCGGGGCGGATGTCGGCCTTGAGGATGAAGGAGACCCTGGGCGCGCGCTCCTCCACGGCGGCGACGGCGCGGCGGACCACGTCCATCACCTCGTCCCACTCGCCCTCGACGGTGGTGAACATGGCGTCGGTGCGGTTGGGCAGCCCCGACTCGCGCACCACGCGGACCGCGTCGGCGACGTACTCGCCGACCTCCTCACCCACCCCCAGCGGGGTCACCGAGAACGCGACGATCACGCCCGGGCCGCCTCGCGCGCGCGGGCGGCGACGACGCTGTCGGCCTCGTCCCGCTTGAGCAGCCGGTCGCCGTAGAGCCCGCCGAAGGGCAGCAGCGCCAGCAGGAAGAAGAGGGCGACCTTCTTCAGCGGCCACTTCGCCTTGTTCCACACGTCCAGCAGGAAGACCGCGTAGATGACGAAGAGGATCCCGTGCAGGATGCCCAGCGGCATCATCAGGTAGTCGATGTCCGAGATCCGGCTCAGCAGGGAGCCGAAGATCAGCAGGGCCGGGAACGACAGCGCCTCCGGGACGGAGATGAGGCGCAGCCGGTGCAGGGCGGAGGCGGTCTTGATGTCCACGTGGAACCTTCGGGGCCGGGGACCGGGGGTCCGTTCCAGTGTCTCAGCCGCCGCCGGGGATCTTCGGGCGGGGGGCCGGAACCCCCAACACCGGCGAATGTGGCGTATATCGACCTCCGGGCCCTGTTCGGTGCCGCCGCGTGCCGATACCGTCATCCCCGTGGCTCAGTTCCGACTCCAAGGCAGCAAGGTGCTGGCCGTCGAGCTGACCGGGGACGCCGTGAAAGCGAAGAACGGCTCCATGGTCGCGTACGACGGGCAGATGGCCTTCAAGAAGATGACGGGCGGCGGCGAAGGCCTCCGCGGGATGGTGACGCGCCGGCTCACCGGCGAGCAGATGACCGTGATGGAGGTACAGGGACACGGCACCTGCTACTTCGCGGACCGTGCGAGCGAGATCAATCTGGTGAACCTGCGCGGCGAGAAGCTCTACGTCGAGTCCAGCAACCTGCTGTGCACCGACGCCTCCCTGCGCACCGGTACGACGTTCACGGGCCTGCGCGGCGCCAGCACGGGCAACGGGCTCTTCACGACGACCGTGGAGGGCTCCGGCCAGGCGGCGATCATGTCCGACGGCCCGGCGGTGGTGCTGCGCGTCAGCGCCCAGTACCCGCTCTCGGTGGACCCGGGCGCGTACATCGCCCACACGGGCGACCTGCGCCAGTCGTTCCAGTCGGGGATCAACTTCCGGACCCTGATCGGCGAGGGCTCGGGCGAGGCGTTCCAGATCCGGTTCGAGGGCGAGGGCCTGGTGTACGTGCAGCCCAGCGAGCGCAACACGATCGGGGGTGACGTCTGATGCCGTTCCGCGAGATCAACTCGAAGATGGTCGAGGCCCAGGTGGTCCCCGGGCAGAAGATGTACAGCCAGCGCGGGGCGATGCTCGCCTACCGGGGCGAGGTCTCCTTCACCCCGAGCATCACCGGCGGCCAGGGCGGCGTCATGAGCATGATCGGGCGCCGGGTGGCGAACGAGCAGACCCCGCTGATGGAGGTGGAGGGCAGCGGCACGGTCATGTTCGGCCACGGCGGCCACCACATCCAGGTGATCAACCTCCAGGGCGACACCCTCTACGTCGAGGCCGACCGGCTGCTGGCCTTCGACGGCACCCTCCAGCAGGGCACGATGTTCATGGGCTCGCAGGGCGGCGTCATGGGCATGGTGCGCGGCCAGGTGACGGGGCAGGGCCTGTTCACCACCACCCTCAAGGGCCACGGCGCGGTCGCCGTGATGGCCCACGGCGGGGTCATCGAGCTCCCCATCACCCCGAACCGGCCGGTCCACGTCGACCCGCAGGCGTACGTGGCCCACCACGGGGACGTCAGGAACAAGCTCTCCACCGCGCTCGGCTGGCGGGACATGGTGGGGCGCGGCTCGGGCGAGGCGTTCCAGCTGGAGCTGTCCGGCCAGGGCGCGGTCTACGTACAGGCCTCGGAGGAGAAGCTGTGAACTTTGGCCCCGTGAGCGGCGGGCCGGGCGGTCCGACGGTCTTCGACCCGTACACGCTGCCCTCCGACGACAACGTGAACGCGTACACCTTCTGCGTGGAGCTCAAGGGGAACCAGTGGTTCCTGCAGAAGGGCAAGATGATCTCGTACTACGGGCGCATCGAGTTCAACGGCATCGGCCACGGCCGCTTCGACCGGCTGCTGCGCACCAGCTTCCACTCGCCGCTGCACGCGAGCGACTGGGTGGTGGCCGAGGGCCAGGGCAAGATGCTGCTGGCCGACCGGGCCTTCGACGTGAACTCCTACGACCTGGACGAGGGGAACCTGACCATCCGGTCGGGGAACCTGCTGGCGTACGAGCCCTCGCTGGCCCTCAAGCAGTCGATCGTCCCGGGATTCCTGACGCTGATCGGAACCGGGAAGTTCGTGGCGGCGTCCAACGGACCGGTGGTCTTCATGGAGCCGCCGCTGCGGGTGGACCCGCAGGCGCTGGTGGGCTGGGCGGACTGCCCCTCCCCGTGCCACCACTACGACCACGGCTACATGTCCGGCGTGATCGGCGGACTGCGGGCGCTGACCGGCATCGGGGGCACCTCGGGCGAGGAGCACCAGTTCGAGTTCGTCGGCGCGGGCACGGTGCTGCTCCAGTCGACCGAGCTGCTGATGGCGGAGCAGTCGGTCGGCGCGGTGGGCGCCGGGGCGGCCACGGGCAACGCGCAGGGCGTCCCGGGGGCCGGCCAGGGTCCGCTGGGCCAGCTGGGGGTGCCGCGGATGCCGGGGCAGCTCGGCGACCTCCAGCGGCGGCTCGGTTTGTAGATCTTCCTATTTTTGTACGTAATTCAACTTCTTAGGTAGAGTTCTTTCATGGAGACGATGGAGACCGAGACGGCCACCCGCTGGCTCACCGAAGCCGAACAGTGCGCCTGGCGCACCCACCTGGACGTCAGCAGACTGCTGGCGCACCAGCTGGAAAAGGATCTCCAGCCCTTCGGACTCACCAACAACGACTACGAGATCCTGGTGAACCTCTCGGAGTCGGAGGGCCACCGGATGCGCATGAGCGACCTGGCCACCGCGACCCTCCAGTCCAAGAGCCGGCTGTCCCACCAGATCACCCGCATGGAGACCTCGGGCCTGGTCCGCCGGGTCAACTGCGAGTCCGACCGGCGCGGCCTGTACGCCGTCCTCACCGACGAGGGCATGGAGACCATGCGCAAGGTCGCCCCGCACCACGTGGCGTCCGTCCGGGAGCACTTCATCGACCTGCTCCCCCCGGAGGCCCTCCAGGCCCTGCGCAGCTCCCTGGCCCCCGTCGCGGAACACCTGCGCGGCAACCGCGGCAAGATCTAGCGCACACACGCCGGAGGGGCGGGGGAACGCACCCCCCGCCCCTCCGGTGTCTTCCGCCCGGCTCAGCCCTCGGTCAGGCTGTCCAGCAGCGCGTCGGCGGCCGCGTACGGGTCCAGCTCACCGGCGGCGACCCGCCCGGCCAGCGCCCCCAGGTGCGCGTCCCCGTGCAGGTCCGCCAGCCGGCTCCGCAGCGCGGTGATCGCGATGGTCTCCACCTCCCGCGCGGCCCGCGCCGTGCGCCGCTCGGCGAGCACCCCCCGCTCGTCCATCCACGCCCGGTGCTTCTCCAGCTGCTCGACCAGCTCGTCGATGCCCTGCGCCCGGGCCGCGACCGTCTTGACGATCGGCGGGCGCCAGTCGCCGGGGCCCCGGGACTCGCCCAGGCCCAGCATGTGGTTCAGCTCCCGGGCGGTCGCGTCCGCGCCGTCCCGGTCGGCCTTGTTCACCACGTACACGTCGCCGATCTCCAGGATCCCGGCCTTCGCGGCCTGGATCCCGTCGCCCATCCCGGGCGCGAGCAGCACCACCGAGGTGTCGGCCTGCGAGGCGATCTCCACCTCCGACTGCCCGACGCCGACCGTCTCGACCAGGACCACGTCGCAGCCGGCCGCGTCCAGGACGCGGATCGCCTGCGGAGCCGCCCACGCGAGCCCGCCCAGGTGCCCCCGGGTGGCCATGGAGCGGATATAGACCCCCGGGTCGGAGGCGTGGTCCGACATCCGGACCCGGTCGCCGAGCAGGGCCCCGCCCGAGAAGGGCGAGGACGGGTCCACCGCGAGCACGCCGACCCGCTTGCCGGCCTTGCGGTACGCCGTGACCAGGGCCGAGGTCGAGGTCGACTTGCCGACCCCCGGGGAACCCGTCAGCCCGACCACGTACGCGCCGCCCGTGAGCGGCGCCAGGGCGGCCATGACCTCGCGCAGGTGCGGGGACGCCCCCTCGACCAGCGAGATCAGCCGGGCCACGGCCCGCGGCCGGCCCTCGCGGGCCTGCGCCACCAGCGCGGGGACGTCCACCGTCGCCATCAGCGCAGCACCTACGCCTTCGGGACGCGGATCACGAGGGCGTCACCCTGGCCGCCGCCACCGCACAGCGCGGCCGCGCCGACCCCGCCGCCACGCCGCTTGAGCTCCAGCGCCAGGTGCAGCACCACGCGGGCGCCCGACATGCCGATCGGGTGGCCCAGGGCAATGGCGCCACCGTTGACGTTCACCTTTTCCGGGGTCACGCCGAGGTCCTTCATTGACTGCACGGCGACCGCCGCGAAGGCCTCGTTGATCTCGATCAGGTCCAGGTCGGCGACCTCCAGGCCCTCCTTCTTCAGGGCGTGCAGGATCGCGTTCGAGGGCTGCGACTGGAGGGAGTTGTCCGGGCCGGCCACGTTGCCGTGAGCGCCGATCTCGGCGATCCAGTCCAGGCCCAGCTCCTCGGCCTTGGCCTTGCTCATCACGACCACGGCGGCGGCGCCGTCGGAGATCTGCGAGGAGGTGCCGGCGGTGATGGTGCCGTCCTTGGCGAACGCCGGGCGCAGCTTGCCGAGCGACTCCACCGTGGTCTCCGGGCGGATGCCCTCGTCCGCGGCGAAGATCACCGGGTCGCCCTTGCGCTGCGGGATCTCGACCGGGGTGATCTCGGCCTCGAAGACGCCGTTCTTCTGCGCGGCGGCGGCCCGCTGGTGCGAGGCGGCGGCGAACTCGTCCTGCGGGGCGCGCTCGATGCCCAGGCGGGTGTTGTGCTTCTCGGTGGACTCGCCCATCGCGATGTTCTCGAAGGCGTCGGTGAGGCCGTCGTGGGCCATCGCGTCGAGCATCTCGATCGCGCCGTACTTGTAGCCCTCGCGGGACTTCGGCAGCAGGTGCGGGGCGTTGGTCATCGACTCCTGGCCGCCCGCCACCACGACGTCGAACTCGCCCGCGCGGATGAGCTGGTCGGCCAGCGCGATGGCGTCCAGGCCCGACAGGCACACCTTGTTGATGGTGAGCGCGGGCACGTTCATCGGGATGCCGGCCTTGACGGCGGCCTGGCGGGCGGGGATCTGGCCCGCGCCGGCCTGGAGCACCTGGCCCATGATCACGTACTGGACCTGGTCGCCGGAGATGCCGGCCCGCTCCAGCGCGGACTTGATGGCGAAGCCGCCGAGGTCGGCACCCGAGAAGGACTTCAGCGAGCCGAGCAGCCGCCCCATGGGCGTGCGGGCCCCGGCGACGATCACGGAGGTGGTGTTGATCGCTTCGGACATGAGGGCGAATCCCCTTTCAGCGGGGAAGCTGAGGAGTGAACGAGGGTTTACCTGAATGTACTGAGCAGTACCCGCGCCGTCACCGGGCAGTCGGTGTGATCGCTGGCACGTTGCGTGACGACCCTCCTCGGCGGTGCACTGTTCCCATGCTGACAAGAATCGACCACATCGGGATCGCCTGCTTCGACCTGGACAAGACCGTCGAGTTCTACCGTGCCACGTACGGCTTCGAGGTGTTCCACACCGAGGTCAACGAGGAACAGGGCGTCCGCGAGGCCATGCTGAAGATCAACGAGACCTCCGACGGCGGTGCCTCGTACCTCCAGCTCCTGGAACCCACCCGCGAGGACTCGGCGGTGGGCAAGTGGCTCGCCAAGAACGGCGAGGGCGTCCACCACATCGCCTTCGGCACGGCGGACGTCGACGGCGACGCCGAGGCCATCCGCGCCAAGGGCGTCCGGGTCCTCTACGACCAGCCCCGCATCGGTTCGATGGGCTCCCGGATCACCTTCCTGCACCCCAAGGACTGCCACGGAGTCCTCACCGAACTGGTCACCGGCAACCCGGAGCAGTCAACCGCGCATCACTGACGTGATGCGCTTGCGTTACGGCACACCGCTGGCCGTGGTGTGCCGTCCGCGTCCAGCCCGGTAAGGGCGGCCGGGGCCGTCGACTGGGCCCCGCTGCGCCGCAACCAATGGGCTTGCCCGATGCCAAGCGGTGGCGCTTCGACCCAGGCCTGCCAAAGCGGCCGGCCGTCAGGTTCGCCCTCAAAGTCGCATACGCGTCGCACGTCTTCTTGATCACATGCTGCGCGGCGGGTCTTGACCTCGGCGTAGGCGTGCTCCCGGAGGCTGAAGTTCCGGTACGTCCGGCGGTCGAAGGCCACCCCACTCACCCACGAGGCCGCGGTGTTGCAGGCGCACAAGGTCGCTTCTAGCGCCTCCGCCTGCAGGGGCGTCGGCAACGACTTCACTTCGACGACGAGCTTCACGTCGACGACGCTACTCGGCACCCTCGGACAGATTCATTCGAACACCGCAAATCCATTCATCACGGGCCCGTGGAGCAAGGCGTCTCGGCACCCGACGGGGGACGGCCCCGCCTCAGCGCACTGATGCCCCCATTCCCCGGCCGGTAGAGTGGCCATGGCTCGGCCGGGGTGCGGTCGGAGACGGGGCGGGGCCCGATACCCCTGCCCCGGTTTCTGACACCATTTCCCCGGGGGCGTCGTTCAGCGGGCGAGCGATGCTCAATTGAGGTGAGCTTGCGACCAGGGGACGGACGGGACCGCGCTGTGCTCGGCTACGAAAGCCAGGAGAGCCATCAGGCTGAAGCCGACCATCTCACGCGCCTCGAAGCCGAGATGGAGCGGCTGAGGAAGGAGCGCGGGAAGGCAGTCCAGCACGCCGAGGACCTGGGCTACCAGGTCGAGGTGCTGCGGGCCAAGCTGCACGAGGTGCGCCGCGCCCTCGCCTCCCGGCCCGCCTACGACGGCGCGGACATGGGATACCAGGCGGAGCAGCTGCTGCGCAACGCCCAGATCCAGGCCGACCAGATGCGTTCGGACGCCGAGCGCGAGCTGCGCGACGCCCGGGCGCAGACCCAGCGCATCCTCCAGGAGCACGCCGAGCACCAGGCGCGCCTCCAGGCCGAGCTGCACGCCGAGGCCGTCAACCGGCGCCAGCGCCTGGACCAGGAGCTCAACGAGCGCCGCCAGACCGTCGAGGCGCACGTCAACGAGAACGTCGCCTGGGCCGAGCAGCTGCGCTCCCGGACCGAGGCCCAGGCCCGCCGGCTCATGGAGGAGTCCCGCGCCGAGGCCGAGCAGGCGCTGAACGCCGCCCGCGCCGAGGCCGCCCGGACCGCCGAGGAGGCCCGCCGCCGGCTCGCCGCCGACGCCGAGGCCGCCCGGGCCGAGGCCGAGTCCGCGCTGCTGCGCGCCCGCAAGGAGGCCGAGCGGCTGCTGGCCGCCGCCTCCGCGCAGGCCCAGGAGGCCACCGAGCACGCCGAGCGGCTGCGCTCCACCACCACCGCCGAGGCCGAGCAGACCCGGCAGCAGACCATGGACCTCGGCCGGGTGGCCGAGGCCCGCGTCCAGGAGGCCGACGGGGCGCTGCGCGCGGCCCGGGCCGAGGCCGAGACCCTGCTCGCGGAGGCCAAGGAGAGCGCCGCCCGGCAGCTCGCCTCCGCCGAGTCGGTCAACGAGCAGCGCACCCGCACCGCGAAGGAGCAGGTGGCCCGGCTGGTCGGCGAGGCCACCAAGGAGGCCGAGGCCCTCAAGGCCGAGGCCGAGCACGCGCTGGCCGACGCCCGCGCGGAGGCGGAGCGGCTGCGCACCGAGGCCGGCGAGCAGGCCCGTACGGCCGCCGCCGAGGACATGGCGGCGCAGCTGGCGAAGGCGGCCCGTACCGCCGAGGACGTGCTGAACAAGGCCTCGGAGGACGCCCGGGCGACCACCCGCGCCGCCTCCGAGGAGGCCGAGCGGATCCGCCGCGAGGCGGAGGCCGAGGCGGAGCGGCTGCGCGCCCAGGCGGCGGACGCGGCGGCGGAGCTCAAGGGCGCCGCGAAGGACGACA
This sequence comes from Streptomyces sp. NPDC000075, assembly GCF_040301925.1. NCBI lineage: Bacteria > Bacillati > Actinomycetota > Actinomycetes > Kitasatosporales > Streptomycetaceae > Streptomyces > Streptomyces sp. NPDC000075. The sequence continues at coordinate 99,736 of NZ_JBEPFL010000020.1, read as the reverse complement.
CCGAGGAGTACCGGGCCCGTACGGTCGAGCTCCAGGAGGACGCGCGGCGGCTGCGCGGCGAGGCGGAGCAGCTGCGCGCGGAGGCCGTCGCCGAGGGCGAGCGGATCCGCGGCGAGGCCCGCCGCGAGGCGGTCCAGCAGATCGAGGAGGCGGCCAAGACCGCCGAGGAGCTCCTGGGCAAGGCCAAGGCCGACGCCGACGAGCTGCGCTCCGGCGCGGGCGCCGAGAGCGAGCGGGTCCGCGCCGAGGCCGTGGAGCGGGCGACCACCCTGCGCCGGCAGGCCGAGGAGACGCTGGAGCGCACCCGCGCCGAGGCCGAGCGGCTGCGCGCCGAGGCCGAGGAGCAGGCCGCGGCGGTCACCGCCGAGGCGGACGCGGCGGTGCGGGCGCGGCGCGAGGAGACCGAGCAGGCCCTGGCGGCCAAGCGGGCCGAGGCGGACGCGGAGCTGGCCCGGCTCCAGTCGGACGCCGAGGCGCGCCTGGTGTCGGCCGAGCAGACCCTGCGCGAGTCCCGGCTGGCGGCGGAGAACATCCGCAAGGAGACCACCGAGGAGAGCGACCGGCTGCGCGCCGAGGCGGCGGAGCGGATCCGCACCCTCCAGGGCCAGGCGGAGGCGGAGGCCGAGCAGCTGCGCGCCGAGGCCGCGCAGGACGCCGGCCGGGCCCGCGCGGAGGCCGAGCTGGTCGCCGTCCGGCTGCGCGCCGAGGCGGAGGCCGAGTCGGAGCGGGTGCGCACGGAGGCGCAGGAGACCGCCGACCGGCTGCGCGCCGAGGCCAAGGCGGCGGCCGAGCGGGTCGCCGAGGAGGCCGCGGAGGCGCTGGCCGCCGCCCAGGAGGAGGCCGCCCGGCGCCGTCGCGAGGCCGAGGAGACCCTGTCGGCGGCCCGGACGGACGCGGGCAACGAGCGGGCGCAGGCCCGCGAGGAGAGCGAGGAGCTGCTGGCGCAGGCCCGCAGGCGCTCGGAGGAGGCGCAGGCCGAGGCGGCCCGCCTGACCGAGGAGGCGGAGGTCCGCGCGGCGGAGCTGGTCGCGGCGGCCGAGGCCACCGCCCAGCAGGTGCGGGACTCCGTGGCTGGGCTGCACGAGCAGGCCGAGGAGGAGATCGCCGGGCTGCGCAGCGCGGCCGAGGTGGTGGCGGAGCGCACCCGCGCCGAGGCGGAGCAGGAGGCGGACCGGGTCCGCGCCGACGCCCACGCCGAGCGGGACCGGGCGGCCGAGGACGCGGCCCGTGTCCGCAGCGAGGCCAAGGTCGAGACGGACGCGGCGAAGGCCCTGGCCGAGCGCACGGTCGGCGACGCCATCGCCGAGGCCGAGCAGCTGCGCGCCGACACGGCCGAGTACGCGCAGCGGGTGCGGACGGAGGCGACCGACGCCCTGGCGGCGTCCGAGCGCGACGCGGCGCGGACGCGGGCGGACGCCCGGGACGACGCCAACCGGATCCGGAACGAGGCGGCGGAGTCCCTGGAGGCCTCCCGCGCCGAGGGCGCCCGGATCACGGCCGAGGCGACGGCGGAGGCGGAGCGGGTCACCGAGGAGACCCGCCTGGCCAACGAGCTGACGGTCGCGGAGGCCACGGCGGAGGCCGAGCGCCTCACGGCGGAGGCCGAGCAGGCCGCGGAGGCCACCCGCGCCGAGGCGGCGTCCGTCCTGGACGAGGCGCGCGCGGAGGGCAACCGGCTGCGGACCGAGGCGGCCGAGCAGGCCGACCGGCTCATCACCGAGGCCACCGCGGAGGCGGAGCGGCTGACGGAGGAGACCCGCGCGGCCAACGAGCTGACCGTCGGAGAGGCCACCGCGGAGGCCGAGCGCCTCACGACGGAGGCCCGGGAGGCGGCGGAGGCCGCCCGCGCCGAGGCGGCGGCCACGCTGGACGAGGCGCGCGCCGAGGCGAACCGGCTGCGGACCGAGGCGGCCGAGCAGGCCGACCGGCTGATCACCGAGGCGGCCGCCGAGGCGGAGAAGCTGACGGCGCAGGCGGCGGCGACGCTGGCCGCGGCCGAGCGGGATTCGGCACGGATCCTGGTCGACGCGCGGGCCGAGGGCGACCGGCTCGTCGAGGAGACCCGCGCGGCCAACGAGCTGACGGTCGGCGAGGCCGCGGCGGAGGCGGAGCGGCTGCGCGCCGACGCCGCGCGGACGCTGGACGAGGCCCGCGCGGAGGGCGGCCGGATCATCGGCGAGGCCACCGCGGAGGCGGAGCGCGTCACGGCCGCGGCGAACGAGACCCTGGCGAGCGCCGAGCGCGAGGCCGAGCAGACCCTGGACGAGGCCCGCGCGGAGGGCAACCGGCTGCGTACGGACGCCGCCGAGCAGGCGGACCGGCTCATCACCGAGGCGGTCTCGGAGTCGGAGAAGCTCACCGAGCAGACCCGCAAGGACAACGAGCGCACGGTCGGCGAGGCGGCGGCCGAGGCCGAGCGGCTGCGCGCGGAGGCGGCCGAGGCGCTGTCCTCGGCGCAGGAGCACGCGACGCGGACCCGTTCCGAGGCGGAGCGGGTCAAGGCGGAGGCGGCGACCGAGGCGGACCGTACCCGTACGGAGGCCCGCGAGGAGTCCGAGCGGACGCTGGACGAGGCGCGCGAGGAGGCCAACAAGCGGCGCCGCGAGGCCGCGGAGCAGGTGGACCGGCTCATCACGGAAGCGGCGGCGGAGGCCGACAAGCTGACCGCGGACGCGGGCCGGCAGGCGCTGGCCGCCACCACGGCCGCCGAGGAGCAGGCCGACGCGATGGTGGACGCGGCGCGCAAGGAGGCCGCGCGGATCACCTCGGAGGCGACCGTCGAGGGCAACACCCTGGTGGAGAAGGCCCGTACGGACGCCGACGAGCTGCTGGTCGGGGCGCGCAGCGACGCCGCCGCCATAAGGGAGCGCGCGGAGGAGCTGCGTGCGCGCGTCGAGTCCGAGGTCGAGGAGCTGCACGAGCGTGCCCGCCGGGAGTCGGCGGAGCAGATGAAGTCGGCCGGTGAGCGCGTGGACAAGCTGGTCCGTGCGGCGACCGAGCAGAGCGCCGAGGCGGAGGCGAAGGCCAAGGAGCTGGTGTCGGACGCGAGCAGCGAGGCGAGCAAGGTGCGCATCGCGGCCGTGCGCAAGGCCGAGACGCTGCTCAAGGAGGCCGAGACGAAGAAGGCGGAGCTGTCGCGGCAGGCCGAGAAGGCGCTCGCGGAGGCGCGGGCGGAGGCCGAGCGGATCGTGGACGAGGGCCGGCGCGAGCTGGAGGTCCTGGTGCGCAGGCGCGAGGACATTCAGGCGGAGATCTCCCGTGTCCAGGACGTTCTTGAGGCGTTGGAATCATTCGAGGCACCTTCGGGTGGCGGAAAGCCCGCTTTGGGCGGCCAGGGCGCGGGGGGCGTGAAGGCCGGCGCATCAGCGGGGTCCACTCGTTCGGGTGGCAAGGCGTCGGAGGGGTAGTCAGAACGCAGGATGTGTGCTTCTGAGGGAGGTTCAGTCGAAGGAGTGACAATCATTCCGTCGCCTTGCCACTCAAAAGGGGTGTCATTGTCCAGGGCAAACGCGGATTGACTCGATGACACGCCGCCCGGGCGCCTAGGATTCCCCTCAACACCTCACGTAGCACCTCATCGGTCTCATTCGACAGGAACCCCATGAGCGACACTTCCTCCCCCTTCGGCTTCGAGCTCGTGCGGCGTGGTTACGACCGCGGTCAGGTGGACGACCGCATTACCAAGCTGGTCTCCGACCGCGACAGCGCCCTAGGACGTATCAACTCTCTGGAAAAGCGGATCGAGGAGCTGCACCTCGAAACGCAGAACGCCCAGGCCCAGGTGAGCGACGCGGAGCCGTCGTACGCCGGGCTCGGCGCCCGGGTCGAGAAGATCCTGCGGCTGGCCGAGGAGGAGGCGAAGGACCTGCGCGAGGAGGCCCGTCGCGCGGCCGAGCAGCACCGTGAGCTGGCCGAGTCCGCCGCGCAGCAGGTGCGCAACGACGCCGAGTCGTTCGCCGCGGACCGGAAGTCGAAGGCGGAGGACGAGGGCGTCCGCATCGTCGAGAAGGCCAAGGGCGACGCCGCCACCCTGCGCGCCGAGGCCCAGAAGGACGCGGCCTCCAAGCGCGAGGAGGCCGACGCCCTCTTCGAGGAGACCCGCGCCAAGGCCGCCCAGGCCGCCGCGGACTTCGAGACCAACCTGGCCAAGCGTCGCGAGCAGTCGGAGCGCGACCTGGCCTCGCGTCAGCAGAAGGCCGAGAAGCGCCTCGCGGAGATCGAGCACCGCGCCGAGCAGCTGCGCCTGGAGGCCGAGAAGCTCCGTACGGACGCCGAGCGCCGCGCCCGCCAGACGGTGGAGACCGCGCAGCGCCAGGCCGAGGACATCGTCGCCGACGCCAACGCCAAGGCCGACCGCATCCGCAGCGAGTCCGAGCGCGAGCTGGCGGCGCTCACCAACCGCCGCGACTCCATCAACGCCCAGCTGACCAACGTCCGCGAGATGCTGGCGACGCTGACCGGTGCGGCCGTGGCCGCAGCCGGCTCCCCGATCGACGACGAGCCGGTCACCCGCGGTGTCCCGGCCCAGCAGAGCCGCTAGCAACTCCCGTACGCCCGCGTGCGGATACACCCCCGTACGCACGCGGACCTACTTGCCGGTAGCCGAAATCGGGCATCCAGGGCCGTACATCACCTTTTCGAGGTGGCGTACGGCCCTTCGGCGTTCTAGCGTGGCCGCATGATCGAGCTAGAGGGCCTCACCAAACGATTCGGCGCGAAGACCGCCGTGGACAACCTCAGCTTCCAGGTCAAACCGGGGGCGGTGACCGGCTTCCTCGGCCCGAACGGGGCGGGCAAGTCGACCACCATGCGCATGATGCTGGACCTCGACGCTCCGACCGGCGGCACGGTCCGGATCGACGGGAAGCACTACCGGGACCTAAAGGAACCGCTGAAGCACATCGGCGCGCTGCTGGACGCCAAGGCCATGCACGGCGGCCGCAGCGCCTACAACAACCTGCTCTGCCTCGCCCAGGCGAACCGGATCCCGAAGAGCCGGGTGGACGAGGTGCTGGACCTGGTCGGGCTGACGCCCGTGGCGCGGAAGAAGTCGAAAGGATTTTCGCTCGGAATGGGCCAACGGCTGGGAATCGCCGCTGCCCTGCTGGGCGATCCGGAGATCCTCATGTTCGACGAACCCGTCAATGGTCTGGACCCCGAGGGAATTCTCTGGATCCGCAATCTGATGAAAGGTCTGGCATCAGAGGGGAGGACGATCTTCGTCTCCTCTCATCTGATGAGCGAAATGGCGGTGACCGCAGACCATTTGGTGGTGATCGGACAGGGAAAGCTCCTCGCCGACTTGCCGATGGCGGATTTCATCCAGCAGAACTCCCGCAGTTACGTACGGCTGCGCTCCCCTCAGCACGAACGCCTCAAGGACGTCCTGCACGAGGCCGGCATCGCCGCCGTCAGCGTCCCCGCCACCGGGGCCCTGGAAATCGACGGCGTCCCGAGCGAGCGGCTCGGCGAACTCGCCGCCCGGCACCAGATCGTGCTGCACGAACTCAGCCCGCAGCGGGCGTCACTGGAGGAAGCGTTCATGCGCATGACGGCGGATTCCGTCGAGTACCACGCCCACGCCCGGCGAGAGGGCGGTGCGTGACCGTGTCCTCCTTCCCCGCCGTCCTCCGGTCCGAGTGGACGAAGATCCGCACCGTGGCCTCGACCACCTGGACCCTGGCCTCGGCCCTGGTCGTCACGGTCGGGCTCGGCGCGCTGCTGTGCTCCTTCGCCGCGTCCCGGTTCAAGGACATGAACGCCGCCGAGAGGCTCACCTTCGACCCGATCATGATCAGCTTCGCGGGCATGTCCCTCGGCCAGCTCGCCATGATCGTGTTCGGGGTCCTGGTGGTCGGCACCGAGTACAGCACGGGCATGATCCGCACCTCGCTGGCCGCCGTGCCGCGCCGCGGCAGCCTCCTGCTCGGCAAGCTCACGGTCGCCGCCGCCCTCGCCCTGGCCGTGGGCCTGGCCACCAGCTTCCTGTCCTTCTTCCTCGGCCAGGCGATCCTGGGCGACCACGGCACCGGCCTCGGCCGGGAGCACGCCCTGCGTGCGGTGATCGGCGCCGCCCTCTACATGGCCCTGATCGCGCTGTTCTCGATGGGCGTCACCACCGCCCTGCGCAGCTCGATCCTGGCACTGGGCATCCTGATGCCGTTCTTCTTCCTGATCTCGAACATCCTCCACGCCTTCGCCTCGACCCGGAAGGTGGCCCAGTACTTCCCGGACCAGGCCGGCTCCAAGATCATGGAGACCGTCCCGGACGCCATGAACCAGGTCCAGGCCCCCTACGGCCCGTGGGGCGGGCTCGGCATCATGGTCCTGTGGGTCCTCGCCGCCCTGGCCGGCGGCTACCTCGTCCTGCGCAAGCGGGACGCCTGACCCCGCGTCCTCCTCAGGACGGACGTCCCGCGTACTACGGGAAAACCCCGGGCCGGATCTCAGGGAGAGCTCAGGGATCCGGCCCCGGCGGGAACCGGCCAGGGCTCGATATCCTCTTAAGGCATAAGCGGGCGAGAGCCGTCCGGGGCCGACAAGGGGCAGCACAGTGATCGAGGCAGTCGGCCTGACGAAGCGTTTCGGCTCCAAGACCGCCGTCGACCGGCTGTCCTTCCAGGTCAAGCCCGGTCATGTGACCGGCTTCCTCGGACCCAACGGCTCCGGCAAGTCGACCACCATGCGCATGATCCTCGGACTGGACCGGCCCACCTCCGGTCACGTCACGATCAACGGCCTCCCCTTCCGGGAGCTGCCGAACGCCCAGCGGCACGTCGGCGCCCTGCTCGACGCCAAGGCCGTGCACGGCGGCCGCCGGGCCCGTACGCACCTGCTGTCCATCGCCCAGCTCTCCGGGATCCCCGAGAAGCGGGTGGACGAGGTCCTCGGCGTGGTCGGCCTCCAGGCCGCGGCCCGCCAGCGGACGAAGGGCTTCTCGCTCGGCATGGGCCAGCGGCTCGGCATCGCGGCCGCCCTCCTCGGCGACCCCCAGGTGCTGCTCTTCGACGAACCCGTCAACGGCCTCGACCCCGAGGGCATCCTCTGGGTCCGCAACCTGATGCGGCAGCTCGCCGCCGAGGGCCGCACCGTCTTCGTCTCCTCGCACCTGATGAGCGAGATGGCGCTGACCGCCGACCACCTGATCGTGATCGGCCGGGGCCGGCTGCTGGCCGACATGAGCACGCAGGACTTCATCACGCACAACTCGGCCGGATTCGCGCGGGTCCGGGCCGCCGACGGGGACCCCCGGGACCGCGGGACCCTGGCGGCCGCCCTGACCAAGGCGGGCGGCCGGGTGCTCCAGGAGCCCGACGGGGCGCTGCGCGTCACCGGGCTCGACCTCCCGCGGATCAGCGACCTCGCGCACGCGGCCGGCGTACGGCTGTGGGAGCTGTCCCCGCACCGTGCCTCCCTGGAGGAGGCCTACATGCGGATGACGCAGGCCTCCGTCGAGTACACCTCCACCGACGACCCGCGCGCCGAGCTGTGGGAGCCCGAGCCGCTGAGCGTCCCCGAGTGGGAGGACGAGGCCTCGGCCGCCGTCCCCGCCGAGACCGCCGCGGGCTTCTTCGCTCCCCCGCCCCCCGGAGCCGAGCGGCGGCCCTTCCTGATGCCGGGCAGCGCCGCCGACCTCGCCCCCTCCCCCCAGCACACCTCCGAGGACCCCCGATGACCACCACCCCCGCCGGGAAGCCGACGGCGAGCGCGACCCCGCCGAACGCGCCGGGGCCGGACGGGACCCTCCCCTACAGCTCCCCGCTGCCCACCCCGCGCCCGCACCTGGGGCACGCGCTGGCCTCGGAGTGGACCAAGCTGACCTCCGTGCGCTCCACCCTGTGGACGCTCGGCTCGCTCGTGGCCCTGGTCGTCGGCGTCGGCATGCTCGCCGTGGTCCAGACCGCCTCCCGGGACTACGAGTCCCTCCCCTACCCGGCGCCCGCGCTCTTCGGGCTGATGGTCGGGCAGATCGCCGTCATCGTGCTCGGCGTGCTGACGATCTCCTCCGAGTACGGCACGGGCCTGATCCGCACCACCTTCACCGCCGCCCCCGGGCGGCTGCGGGTGCTCACCGCGAAGTACCTGGTCTTCGGCACCGTCGCGTTCGCCACCACCACCTGCTCCGTCGGGTTCGTCGGCCTCTGGGCGTCGATCCTGCACAGCGGCCCCGCCGCCGGGCCGCACGGCCTCTCCGAATGGGCAGGCGCGCTGGCCGGCTGCCTCTACGTGACCCTGCTGGGCCTGCTCTCCCTGGCCGTCGGCGCACTGGTGCGGCACTCGGCGGGCGCCATCGCGGTGATGCTCGGCGTGGTCACCATGCCCCCGGTGCTCGGGGCGATACTGACGGCCTGGCCGGCCACCAACGGGCTGGGCCTGGTGGTCCTGCGCTACAACGCGCCCGTCGGGCTGTTCCAGCTCTTCGGGGTGCGGGACGGCGGGATCTCCGGGACCGCGATGCCCAGCGCCCTGGCCCAGATCATGCTGCTCGTCGTGGTGACGGCGGGCGCGGTGGCCGCCTCGTACGCCGTCGTCCGCCGCCGGGACGTCTGAGCGCCGCCGGCTCCCGCGCTCAGTAGCGCGGCGCGTTGCGGGACCGCTGCACCTTGGAGGTGCGGCGGTCCTTCGCGTTCCAGCAGGCCTTGTGCCAGTGCCGCCGGTCGTCCACGCCGCCGTACTCGGGCCAGGCCACCAGGTGCGGGGTGCCGGAGGGGATCTCCTGGTCGCAGCCCGGGCAGCGGTAGCGCTTGCCGGCCGCGCTGGCGCCCGCGACGTGCCGGACCTTCCAGTCCTCGCCCAGGTACTCCTCGGTCTGCTCCAGCCCGTACCGGTCGTAGCCGGTGCCCGGCCGTTCGTCCGGGGTCTCGCCGCCCCTGGGGCGGTTGTGGCGCGGTGACACGTATACCTCACGAAGGGGCCGCGGACAGTGACTTTCCTCCAGACTACGCGCAGCGAACCGCGTTACCCGCAGGGTGTCCGGGGAAGGCGCACCTGCGAACGGAACTGGCCCGACTATCTCAATAACTTTCCTGTCAGGCCGTGCCTTTGGCACGTGTCAGACGTTGTTGCCAGCAGACGTTGACGCCGTCAACGAGCAATGAGCCGGTCCACCTGGGGGAGGCCGCGCCAGCCGCGAGGAGGCCAAGGGCGATGCGCGTAGGAGCGTTTGTACTGGCGGCCCAGTTCCCGGGCCAGGGGCAGGGGGAGGCGCTGCACCGGGCGGTGCGGACCGCCGAGGTGGCCGAGGAGGCCGGGCTCGACTCGGTCTGGCTCGCCGAGCACCACTTCGTCCCGTACGGGGTGTGCCCGTCGGCGGTGACGCTGGCGGCGCTGCTGCTGGGGCGCACCCGGCGGCTGCGGGTGGGCACGGCGGTGAGCGTGCTGCCGAACACGCATCCGGTGGCCCTCGGGGAGCAGGCGGCCCTGCTGCACGTCACCTCCGGCGGCCGGTTCACCCTCGGGGTGGGGCGGGGCGGGCCGTGGGTGGACCTGGAGGTGTTCGGGGGCGGTCTGGAGGCGTACGAGACCGGGTTCCCGGAGGATCTCGACCTGCTGCGGAGCTGGCTGTCCGAGCCCCGGGTGGCGGCGGCCGGCGAGCGGCACGGCTTCCGCGAGGTGGCCGTCGTACCGCGCCCGGACGAGGCCCTGGACGGGGACGGGACGGGGCCGGAAGTGATCGTCGCGTGCACCTCCCCCGCGTCGGTGCGGACGGCCGCCCGGCGCGGACTGCCGATGCTGCTGGGCATGCACTGCGGGGACGAGGACAAGGCGGGGATGGTCGCGCTCTGGCGCGAGACCGCGCTGGCGGCGGGCCACGACCCCGGGGCCGTCCGGGCGGCGGGCCACGTCTCGGCGGGGGTGTGCCAGCTGGCGGACCGTACGGCGGACGCCCGCGAGACCCTGCTGAAGGCGATGCCGGGCTGGCTGCGGCAGGGCCTCGACGCGCACGTGACGGTGGACGGCCGGCAGCGCGCGATGCGCGACCCGCACGACTACACGGAGCTGCTGTGCGACCTGCACCCGGTCGGTACGCCGGAGCTGGCGGCGGACCGGCTGGCGGCCACCTCGCGGCGCACGGGCATCACCCGCTTCGCGCTGCTGACGGAGGGCTCCGGCGACCTCGCCGCGACGGAGGAGAACGTCCGGCGCCTCGGCGCGGAGGTCCTGCCCCTGCTGTCCTGACCCGGCCGTGGCCCCGGCGCCGCACGGCCTGTGCTGCCGCCCCTGTGTCCTCGCACCTCCCACGACACGGAGCGGCAGCGGAGTTCCGGTGCTGCTAGCAGTCGCGCAGTTCGGGCGACTGGTTGAGCAGCTGGCCGCGGATCGAGGTGAACTTGGCCAGCCGGTCGTCCACCGACGGATCCAGCGGGAACACGGCTACGCGGTGGCAGTTCTGGAAGGCCAGGCGCACCCCGAAGTGCCGCTGCAGCGCACCCCGTATCGCGTCACTCGCGAGCGCGCGCAGCAGCTGGCCGCGCGCCTGCTCGTCCGGCGGCGGCGTCTGGTTGTCGGCGAATTCTCCGCCCTCAACCTCCAGCTGGGCCGTCAACGAGCTGATCATCTCCCATGCGTAAGGCAGGGAGGTCCGGACGCAGTCGACGAAGGCGGCTTCGTCGACCTCGCCTCGCTCGGCCTGTTCGAGTAGGGCCGGTGAGACGTCGAGCGACATGGGTTCTCCTCTCGTGACCCCGGCGTTCTGGGTCGCCGGAGTCCTACGGGCAGGGAAGGAGGCCGCGACGCAGTGTGCACGCTCGGCAACCTCCCGCTCACCACGGTAGGCGCCCACCGGGTGGCGCACCAGGAGAATGCGCATACAACGCGCCATCGGCGAACGGGGCTTTCAGGGGCGAATCGCGTGAAGGCCCGTCGGTCGAGTAGCGTTGCCGACCATGCGTCTCGTCATTGCCCGCTGCTCCGTCGACTACGCGGGCCGGCTCACCGCCCATCTGCCCTCGGCACCCCGTCTGATCCTCGTGAAGGCCGACGGCAGTGTCTCGATCCACGCGGACGACCGGGCGTACAAACCGCTCAACTGGATGTCGCCTCCGTGCACCCTCAAGGAGGGGAGCGGGGACGACGCGAACGTCTGGACCGTCGTCAACAAGGCGGGCGAGAAGCTCATCATCACGATGGAGGAGGTCCTCCACGACTCCTCCCACGAGCTGGGCACCGACCCGGGCCTCATCAAGGACGGTGTCGAGGCGCACCTCCAGGAACTGCTGGCCGACCGCATCGAGACGCTGGGCGAGGGCTACTCCCTCATCCGCCGCGAGTACATGACGGCGATCGGCCCGGTGGACATCCTGTGCCGGGACGCGTCGGGCGCGACGGTGGCGGTGGAGATCAAGCGGCGCGGGGAGATCGACGGCGTCGAGCAGCTGACCCGGTACCTGGAGCTGCTCAACCGCGACCCGCACCTGGCGCCGGTGCGCGGTGTCTTCGCGGCGCAGGAGATCAAGCCGCAGGCGCGGGTTCTGGCCAATGACCGGGGTATGGACTGCGTGGTCCTGGACTACGACGCCCTGCGCGGCATCGAGGACGACAAGCTGCGCCTGTTCTGACGTCCGGCCCGTTCCGCGGACCCGAAGGCCCCCCGAGCTCCGCTCGGGGGGCCTTCACGCGTGCGCGGTGCCCGGCCCGGCTCAGCCGGGGGTGGTCGAGGAGGCCGGGGAGGACCCCGTCGTCGGTCCCGAGGCCGTCGCGGAGGAGTCGGCGGTCGGGGTCGGCGTCGGCTTGGGGGTCGGCGTGGGCGTGGGCGTCGGGGTGGGGGTCGGCGTGGGGGTGGGGGTCGGCGTCGGGGTGGGCGTCGGGGTCGGCGTCGCCGGGGGCTGCGGGGAGCCCGTCCCGGTCGGGGTGCCGCCCGGGGACGGGGTCCCGCCGTGGCCCGGGGTCGGGGTGGCCGACGGGCCGGGTGCCGTCGGCGGGGCCGGTTCCGTCGCCGGGTCGGCGCCGCCGGTTCCGGGTACCTGCGGGACGTGCGGGGACGTCTGCGCCGAGGGGCTCGACGACACCGAGGGGGACTGGGTGTCCTCCGGGCCGTCCGAGGCCAGCGCCAGCCCGATGACCGTGCCGAGCGCCGCCACGGTGAGCACCCCGGCCGCCCCGAGCAGCGCCGTCCGGCGCCGCCGGGCCGTGCCGGGCGGGGCCGGGCGCGGGCCGGTGAGGCGCGGGGGTGCGGGCCGGGCGGGCGCGGGCGGCGGGAAGGAGTTCCCGAAGACCGCCGAGAGGTTCTCGGGGGTCTCCGGGGGCGGCAGCTGGGCCCGCCGGATCACCGGGTTGACCTGGGTCACGGCCTCCGAGCCGGGCGCGGGGACAGCCGCCTGCCCGGGCCGGGCGGCGGGGCCCGTCTTCCCGGGCCCGGCCGGAGCGGCCTGAGCGGCGGCCTGGGCGGGCTGGGCGGGCTTGACGAGCTTCTCGGGACGGGCGGTGGGCGCGGCGGCCGCCGGGGTCTTCGCCAGGGGCGTCGTCACGGCCGTGGCGGAGCCCGTCGCGGAGCCGGTCGCGGGGGCCTTCGCCGGTGCCTTCGCGGCGGGGGCCTTCGTCAGGGGAACGGCCGGCTGCGGGGCCGTCGCGGCCGGGGCCGGGGGCGCCTCCAGGCGCAGCGGCGGGGAGGCCGCGGCCCCCAGCGTCTCCCGGTCGGTGACCAGTGCGAGCGCCCGCCGCCCGGCGACCGTCCCGCGCTTGTCCGCGAGCGCGCCGCGCAGCCCGATCGAGGCCTCCAGCTCGGCCCGCGCCCGGTCCAGGCGCCCCTCGCACAGGGCGAGGACGCCGAGTTCGTGGTGGAAGTACGCCTGCTCGGCGACCTCCCCGGCCTTCCGCGCGGCCTCCGCGCCCGCGCGCAGCACCCGCTCCCACGCGTCCCAGTGCAGCGAGGCCGCGAAGGCCGGGGCCGCCGTCCGGGCCAGGAGTACGGCGGCCACCACATCGGCCCCGGCCAGCGCGGCGAGCACCGCGTCGGCCTCGGCCGCGACCCGTTCCGGGGTCACCGAGGCGTGCCCGGTCCACCAGGCGTAGTGCCGGGCGGCGGTGCGGGCCTCCTCGGCGCCGGCGCCCCCGTACCCGGCCTCCTCCAGCTGCCGCGCGACGCCCTCGGCGAGCCGGTGGCGCGACCCGACGGGGGTGATCAGCCCGCAGTCGAGGAGTTCGGCGACGGCCCCGTCCGCGTGGTGGTCGCCGACCAGCGCGGGCAGGTGCGCGGGGTGCGGGAGTTCCCCGCCGAGCGCACAGGCCGTCCGCAGGGCCGCCCGGGCCGACTCGCTGACCCGGGAGGCCAGCAGTTCGGCGGGGGCGGCGGCCTGGGCCAGGGTGGGCAGCGGGACCGGGGCGGGGTCGCGCGGGCGCTCGTCGAAGACTCCGGGCTCCTCGTCCTCGTCCCCGGCGGGGGTCCCGTTCAGCGCGTCGCGCTGCCTCAGCAGGGCGGCCGCCTGGACGAAGCGCAGCGGCAGCCCCTCGGAGGCGAAGCGCAGGTCCCCGGCCCAGGCCGTCTCCGCCTCGGTCAGGGGCCGCCCGGTGAGCGTCTCCAGCAGCTCCGTGCAGCCGGCGCGGCCGAGACCGCCGAGGAAGACCTCCTCCAGGTGCGACTCGTCCGAGGGGGCCTTGGCGTCGGGAGTGGCGGCCAGCAGGTAGGCGCACTCGGGGGTGGCCCGCAGCAGTTCGTCCAGCGCGGGGCCGCCCAGCTCCAGGTCGTCGAGGAGCACGATGGCGCCGATCTCGCGGACGCGCGCGAGCAGCGCCGTCCGGTCGGGGCGCACGCCGGCGGTGTCGTACACGGCGGCGTAGAGGGCGTGCAGCAGCTCGGCCGGCTGCTGGTGGCCGTACCCGCTGAGCCGCACCACGCCGTCGGGGGCGAGGTCCGCGCACTCCCGGGCGACGGCGTCGAGCAGGGCGGTGCGGCCGGATCCGGCGGGCCCGGTGAGGCGTACGGAGCGGCCGCGCTGCAACAGCCGTACGAGCCGCTCCTGCTCCTCGGCGCGCTCCAGCAGCGGCCGGACGCGGACGGGCGGCCCGGACGGTGCGGGGGGCCGCGCGGCGGCGTCACGGGCGGCCCGGGAGGCGGCGTCGCGCTTGGCGGGGCGGCGGGCCGGATCGGGTCCGGCGCCGGGCCGGTGGGGCTCGATCTCGCTGCCGTCGACGGGGTTGACGGTGAGGGTGAACTCCCCGGCCGTCAGCGTCACGACCCGCGCGGGCCCGGCGGGCAGGGGCGGCACCCCGACGACGGGGGTACCGGCGGCGGGGGTGCCGTCGGCCGTGCCGATGACGGGGGTGCCGGCGGCCGGAGTCCCGGCGGGCGTACCGGACGCGGGCGTACGCACCACGGGCGTACCGGACGCGGGCGTACGCACCACGGGCGTACCGGACGCGGGCGTGCCCTCGGCCGGCGGGCCGACCGGCGTGCCGACACCGGGGCCGCCGACGGCCGGGCCGCCGGCGCCCGGGCGGGCGGCTGCGGAGGGCCGCCCGCCCGACGCGGTCCCGCCCGACGCGGTCCCGGCCCCGGTCTCGGTCTCGGGCCGACGGCCCTTCCCGGGCTGCCCCTGTGTACCGTCCATGACCAAGTCTCCCCGCCTCACGTCGCGCGCTCCGTCGCCGTCTTCCCTGCCGCCCGGCCTCGCTCGCGCCGCTTGTCGCTACTGGTCCGGTTTCCGCCCGACCCTAAACGCTCCCGGGTCGCGCCGGTACCGCAGGGGTCCCTCCACCACGGGACCGTTACGGTTCCCGTCCATACGTACGGAAGCTGGAACTCCGGTACTACCGGGCGGTACCGGGGCTCAGTCCTTGCGGCCGGTCGCGGCGACGGCGACCCCGAGGCCGATCATCGTGAGCCCGCCCACTCCGCCGACGAGGGAGAGCCGGCGCGGCGATCCGGCGAACCAGCTCCGGGTCGTGGCGGCGACGAGCCCCCACACGCTGTCGGAGACGATCGCGATCAGGTTGAAGACGAGGCCGAGAAGGAGCATCTGGAGGACGACCCCGCCCCGCTCCCGGTCGACGAACTGCGGCAGCACCGCCGCGAAGAAAACGATGGTCTTGGGGTTGGCCACACCGACCACGAACCCCTCCCCCAGGGTCCGCAGCGCGCCGTGCGCGGCCGGGGCCGTCCCCGCGAGGGCCGCGTGCAGGGATCCGCGCCGGCGCACGGCCTTGACGCCCAGGTACACCAGGTAGGCGGCGCCGGTCAGCTTCAGCGCCGTGAAGACGAGGACCGAGCGCTCGACGACGGACCCGACCCCGAGGGCCACGGCCACGACGAGGACGTACGCCCCGAGCGTGTTCCCGGCGACGGTCGTCAGCGCGGCCCGGCGGCCCTGCGCGAGGGCCCGGCCGATCACGAAGAGCACGCTCGGGCCGGGGATCACGATCAGCAGGAACGACATGGCCGCGAAGGCCAGCAGTCTGTCGGTGGACACCATGCGTCCATGTAAACCGAGCCCGGTCCGCCCCCGCAGCCCCTTTTCCCCGCGGGCCGCCGTACGCCCGCGCCCGGCGCCCGCCCTCCCGGATCAGACCCGGGGCAGCGACTCCGCTTCCAGCCCGCCCTCGATCGCGAGGATGCGGTGCAGCCGGGTCGCGACGAGCAGCCGCTGCATCCGGTCGGGCACCCCGCGCAGGACCAGCCGCCGGCCGGTCCGGCCGGCCCGCCGGTGGGCTCCCATGATCACGCCGAGTCCGGTCGCGTCCCAGGAGTCGAGTCCGGTCAGGTCGAGCACGAGGTCGCCGTGGCCGTCGTCGAGGGCGGTGTGGAGGGCCGTACGGGCGTCCGCCGCGCTGCGCACGTCGAGGCGGCCCCCGACAGCGAGTTCGGCGTGGTCGCCCCTGATGTGCATATGTGCTCCCCGGCTGTACTGCGTGCGTGTGGTCCGACGGGTCCCCGGTCGGCTCGTGCCTCGACTCTTCGTCGACTCGTTCGTCGACCCGCGCGCCGAGTCGTGCGTCGGCGGCTCGTGCGTCGGCCCGTGGTCGGCAACTCTCACCGCAACTGACTGTCGCGCGGGCGGTGAAGTTGCCGACCGTGAGCGAACCGATACCTAATTCACCCCGTAGGGTGCGGGGATTCGAACGTCCGTGCTCAGTGCTTGTAGAAGCCCTGGCCGCTCTTGCGGCCGATGTCGCCCGCGTCGACCATGCGGCGCATGAGCTCCGGCGGCGCGAACTTCTCGTCCTGCGACTCGGTGTAGATGTTGCTGGTGGCGTGCAGCAGGATGTCCACGCCCGTGAGGTCGGCGGTGGCCAGCGGGCCCATCGCGTGGCCGAAGCCCAGCTTGCAGGCGATGTCGATGTCCTCGGCGGAGGCCACGCCCGATTCGTAGAGCTTCGCGGCCTCGACGACGAGGGCGGAGATCAGTCGGGTGGTGACGAAACCGGCGACGTCGCGGTTGACGACGATGCAGGTCTTGCCGACGGACTCGGCGAACGCGCGGGTGGTGGCGAGGGTTTCGTCGCTCGTCTTGTAGCCGCGGACCAGCTCGCAGAGCTGCATCATCGGGACGGGCGAGAAGAAGTGCGCGCCGACGACCCGCTCCGGGCGCTTGGTGACCGCCGCGATCTTGGTGATCGGGATGGCGGAGGTGTTGGAGGCGAGGACGGTGTCCTCGCGGACCAGGTCGTCGAGGGTGCGGAAGATCTCGTGCTTGACCTCGATCTTCTCGAAGACGGCCTCGACGACGATGTCCACGTCGGCGACCGCGTCGAAGTCGGTGGTCGTGGTGATGCGCGCGAGGGCCGCCTCGGCGTCCTCGGCCGTCATCTTGCCCTTGGAGACGAACTTGTCGTACGAGGCCTTGATCCCGTCGGTGCCCCGGGTCAGCGCGGCGTCGGTGACGTCCCGCAGGACGACGTCCCAACCCGCCTGAGCGGAGACCTGAGCGATCCCGGAACCCATCAGTCCCGCGCCGATGACGGCGAGCTTCCCAGCCACTGCACACCCCTCGTTGTTCTCAGTACGACCGGCCTCGTAGCCTCTCCGGCGGAGACTAGCGTCCGTGAGGGGCCTAGTGACCGTGAAGTAACACGCGTCACGTCTCAGATGACGGACATCACACTGACACGGCCCAGCAGTGCACGGGCCGCCCGCAGTTGGCCCGCACTACGCTGGCGGCATGGTGAACCTCACGCGCATCTACACCCGCACCGGCGACCAGGGCACGACCGCCCTGGGTGACATGAGCCGGACGCGGAAGACGGACCTGCGGATCTCCGCGTACGCCGACGCCAACGAGGCCAACGCCGCCATCGGGACGGCGATCGCGCTGGGCTCGCTGCCGGAGGAGGTCGTCAAGGTCCTGGTCCGCGTGCAGAACGACCTGTTCGACGTCGGCGCCGACCTGTGCACCCCGGCCGTCGAGGACCCGCAGTACCCGCCGCTGCGGGTGGAGCAGTTCTACATCGACCGGCTGGAGGCGGACTGCGACGTCTTCAACGAGCGGCTGGAGAAGCTGCGCAGCTTCATCCTCCCGGGCGGCACCCCCGGGGCGGCCCTGCTGCACCAGGCCTGCACGGTGGTCCGCCGGGCCGAGCGCTCGACGTGGGCGGCGCTGGAGGCGTACGGCGAGGTGATGAACCCCCTGACGGCCACCTATCTCAACCGCCTGTCCGACCTCCTGTTCATCCTGGCCCGCACGGCCAACAAGGAGGCCGGCGACGTCCTCTGGGTCCCGGGCGGCGAACGCTAGACCGTCCCCCCTAGGGGCGGTTTCCGGCCAGGTCGGACTCCTTGTCCGCGCCGGTGCCCGCCGGGGCCTTGCGCGGCCAGACCGAGTAGGTCGCGGCGATCAGCGCCTGGATGCCGAGCACCCGCAGGGCGGCGAACTGCCACGACCGGAGGCCGCCGGTGTCCGCCGTGGCGCCGACGTACCAGATCGCGCCCTGGAGGAGGGCGACCGCGACGGCGGCGCCGGCCAGGGTGCGGGCCCACAGCTTCCACTCGTGGACCGCCCGGTCCCGGCCGTACTTCGGGCCGGGCGGCTTCGGGCCCCCGGCGAGACGGTGGGCGGCGTGCCGGTCGAGCCATCGCACGGTGTAGTGGCCGTACCCGACGGTGTACCCGATGTAGAAGGCGGCGACCCCGTGCCGCCAGCTCGGCTCCCCGCCGTTCTTCAGGTCGACGACCCCGACGACGAGCAGCACCAGCTCCAGCAGCGGCTCGCACAGCAGGAGCGCGGCCCCCAGCCGAGGCATTCCGGCCAGGTAGCGCAGCGCCAGCCCGCCGGCCAGCAACACCCAGAACGCGACCTCACAGGCGATGATCAGCGCGACGAGCACGTCCCGCCTCCCTTCCTCTCGCTTCCCCTCGCGGTTCCCCTCGCGGTTCCCCTCCAGCGTCGCGGCCGCCGGGCCCGGATTCCTCGTCACCGGTGACGAAACCCGGCTGCACCCTTCGATGTAGCGACGGCTCCGCCCCGGTACCGAGGCCGCGCCGCCCGGCAGCGTGTTGGATGGGACCGTGACCCCCGCGATCCCCCGCCCCCGCCGTGACGACGTCCTGATCGCGGTGATCAGCACCCTCACCGGTCTCCTGCTGTGGTCGCTCGGGGTCCACAGCACCGGCCCCGGGGGCACCGGATACCGGCACCACCTGCCCGCCTGGGCGGCGCTGGTCCCGATGGTGGCGGTCGGCGCCATGGAGCTGCTGCGCCGCACCTCGCCCCGCGTCACCCTGCCCGTCGGCACCCTCGCGGTGATCGCCGACCAGTTCACGGTGGGCAGCATCGCCACGGTGGTGATGTTCACCGACCTGATGTACGCGGCCGTCGTCTACGGCACGCCCTCCATGGCCCGGCGCCTGCCCGTCAGCACCGGGCTGATCACGGTCGTCGTCACCATCGCGACCCTGGCCTGGCTGCGCTCCCCGCAGGCCCTGATGATCGGCGTGCTCACCGGGATCGTCTGCTTCGCCCCGGCCCTGACCGGCGTGACCCTGCGCAACCACCGCGAGGCCGCCGAGTCCGCCCGGCTGCGCGCCGAGCAGACTGCGCTGCTGGCGGAGATGGACCGGACGCAGGCGGTGACCGCCGAGCGCGCCCGGATGGCCCGCGAGCTGCACGACATGGTGGCCAACCACCTCTCCGCCATCGCCATCCACTCCACCGCGGCACTCTCCATCGACACCCCCGCCACCAGCCGCGAGGCCCTCGGCGTGATCCGGGAGAACAGCGTCGAGGGGCTGGCCGAGATGCGCAGGCTGATCGGGCTCCTGCGCGACGCCGGGGCCGGACAGGAGGCCGCGCCGGTGCCGTCGCTGGACGGGCTGGAGGCCCTGCTCGGGCAGGCCCGGACCAACGGGGCCGCGAGCGGGCTGGACTTCGTGCTGGACGACGCGCGCCCGGCCGGGCGGCCGCCGCTGCCGGCTCCGGTGGAGCTGGCGGCGTACCGGATCGTGCAGGAGTCGCTGACCAACGCCCTCAAGCACGCGGCCCCCGGCACGGTCGCGGTGCGGCTGGCCCGGCGCGACGGACTGCTGACGGTGGGGGTGGACTCGCCGTACGGGGACCGGCCGGGCCCGCGCGCGCCGGGCTCCGGGGCGGGGCTGGTCGGCATGCGCGAACGGACGGAACTGCTCGGCGGTACGTTCGCGGCGGGCCCACTGGGGCCCGTCTGGCAGGTACGGGCGGAGCTGCCCGCGGCGGAGGGAACGGTGGCGGAGTGAGCATCAGGGTCGTGGTGGCCGAGGACCAGCGGGCGGTGCGGGCCGGGCTGGTGCTGATCCTGCGCAGCGCGGGTGACGTCGAGGTGGTCGGGGAGGCGGCCGACGGCGAGGAGGCGGTGCGCCTGGCCCGCGAGCTGCGGCCGGATCTCGTCCTCATGGACGTGCAGATGCCGCTGCTCGACGGGGTCGAGGCCACCCGCCGGGTGGTCGCGGAGGGGCTGGCCGACGTGCTCGTGCTGACCACCTTCGACCTCGACGAGTACGTGTTCGGGTCGTTGCGGGCGGGGGCGGCGGGGTTCCTGCTGAAGGACGCGGACGCGGCGGAGCTGATCACGGCGGTGCGGACGGTGGCGCGCGGCGAGGGGCTGATCGCGCCGGCGGTGACGCGCCGGCTGATCGCCGAGTTCGCCGCGCCGAAGGCGGTACGGGCTCCCGTGCGCCCGGAGGCGGCCGCGGCGGTGGAGTCGCTGACCCGGCGCGAGCGGGAGGTGCTGGGGGCGCTGGGCTCGGGTCTGTCGAACGCGGAGATCGCCGTCCGGCTGGAGATGGCGGAGGCCACGGTGAAGACCCACGTCAGCAGGGTGCTGGCGAAGCTGGAGCTGCGCAGCCGGGCCCAAGCGGCGGTACTGGCCCGGGAGTTGGGGATCGAGTCGGCCTCGTGAGGGGAGGTCTGGACCTCTTGACGCTTGGTACAGACCTTTCTAGTCTCACCGCATCACTGTGGTGAGCGTGCCATGACAAAGATCGCTTCCGGCGTGCTCACGGGCGGCGCAGGTCCCATCCCCGGTGCCGGTCGGCCCTCCGACCGGCACGGACCTACGGAGGAGCACCCTTGAGCACAGCACCCCCACGACGCATCCCCCTCTTCAGGAGGCTGGCCGCCACCGCGGCCGCCCTCGCCCTGCCCGTCGCCGGCCTCATCGGCCTGGCCGGGCCCGCGCAGGCCGCCGCCTCCGCGACCGCCACCTACACCAAGGTCTCCGACTGGGGCACCGGGTTCGAGGGCAAGTGGACGGTGAAGAACACCGGCACCACCACCCTCAGCAGCTGGACCGTCGAATGGGACTACCCGGCCGGCACCCAGGTCACCTCGGCCTGGGACGCCACCGTCACCAGCTCCGGCACCCACTGGACCGGCAAGAACGTCGGCTGGAACGGCACCCTCGCCCCCGGCGCCACCATCAGCTTCGGCTTCAACGGCAGCGGCCCCGGCGCCCCCTCGGGCTGCAAGGTCAACGGCGGATCCTGTGAGGGCGGCACCACCCCGACCGACAACCCGCCCTCGGCCCCCGGCACCCCCACGGCCGGCGGCCTCACGGAGACGGCCGTGACCGTCTCCTGGCCGGCGGCCACCGACGACAAGGGCGTCAAGAACTACGACGTCCTCCGCGACGGCGCCAAGGTGGCCACCGTCACCGGCACCACCTACACCGACAGCGGCCTGACCAAGGGCACCACCTACACCTACACGGTCACCGCCCGCGACACCGCCGACCAGACCGGCCCCGCCTCCGCCCCCCTCTCCGTCACCACCCCGGGCGGCGGCACCGACCCCGGTCCGGGCCCCGGCCCCGACCCGGGCGCCAAGGTCAAGCTGGGCTACTTCACCGACTGGGGCGTCTACCAGCGCAACTACCACGTGAAGAACCTGGTCACCTCCGGCACCGCCGCGAAGATCACCCACATCAACTACGCCTTCGGCAACGTCCAGAACGGCAAGTGCACCATCGGCGACTCCTACGCCGACTACGACAAGGCCTACACCGCCGACCAGAGCGTCGACGGCGTCGCCGACACCTGGGACCAGCCCCTGCGCGGCAACTTCAACCAGCTCCGCAAGCTGAAGGCCAAGTACCCGAACATCAAGGTCGTCTACTCCTTCGGCGGCTGGACCTGGTCCGGCGGCTTCGGCCAGGCCGCCCAGAACCCGGCCGCCTTCGCCCAGTCCTGCTACGACCTCGTCGAGGACCCCCGCTGGGCGGACGTCTTCGACGGCATCGACATCGACTGGGAGTACCCGAACGCCTGCGGCCTGTCCTGCGACACCAGCGGCGCCGCCGCCTTCAAGAACCTGATGTCGGCCCTGCGCGCCAAGTTCGGCTCCTCCAACCTGGTCACCGCCGCCATCTCCGCCGACGGCTCCAACGGCGGCAAGCTCGACCTCGCGGACTACGCGGGCGCGGCCCCGTACGTCGACTTCTACAACGTGATGACGTACGACTTCTTCGGCGCGTGGGACGCCAAGGGCCCCACCGCCCCGCACTCCCCGCTGACCTCCTACACCGGGATCCCGATCGCCGGCTTCAACTCCGAGGCCGCCATCACCAAGCTCAAGGGCAAGGGCATCCCCGGCGCCAAGCTCAACCTCGGCATCGGCTTCTACGGCCGCGGCTGGACCGGCGTCACCCAGGACGCCCCCGGCGGCACCGCCACCGGGCCCGCCCCGGGCACCTACGAGCAGGGCATCGAGGACTACAAGGTCCTCAAGACCAGCTGCCCCACCACCGGCACCGTCGCCGGCACCGCCTACGCCAAGTGCGGAAGCAACTGGTGGAGCTACGACACCCCCGCCACCATCGCCGGGAAGATGACCTGGCTGAAGAACCAGGGGCTCAAGGGGGCCTTCTTCTGGGAGTTCAGCGGCGACACGGCCAACGGTGAGCTCGCCAACGCCATCCACACCGGCCTGCGGTAGGCGCACACGACGAAGCCGGGAAGACGGGTCCGCCCCCGTCTCCCCGGCTTCTTCCACGGCTGTGGAACGTCAGGCGACGTTCACCCTCTGCCCGGGAGGCGCCGCCTCCAGCCAGGCCAGGAATCCCGTCAGCGCGTCCTCGCTCATCGCCAGCTCCAGGCGCGTCCCCTGGTGGGAACAGCCGAGCACGACGGAGTCGGACAGCAGGGCCAGCTCCTCCTCGCCCTCCGGCGCACGGCGGGCGAGCACCTCGATGGAGGAACGCTCCAGCAGCCGGCGCGGCCGCGGCGAATAGCTGAACACGCGGAACCACTCGATGCGGTCACCGCTGTAGCGGGCGACCCCGTAGACCCACCCCTTGCCGGAGACGTCGGGCTCCTCGGCCACGCCCCAGCGCAGGCTGCAGTCGAAGGTCCCGCCGGAGCGCTGGATCAGTCTGCGGCGCAGCCCGAACACGAACAGCCCGATCACCACCAGGGCTACGACCAGGCCGCTCACAAGCAGAGCGAGGAGCATCTTCACCGACCTCCTCGCTCATCGAAAACCGCACAAACAAAAAGTACGTACATCGCCTCAGCCGCGGACCCGCTCCGGAAAATTCCGGAACGGACCGCGGCTGAGGTTTCAAGCTCTTCGGTACGGGGCTCAGTGCCCCGCGACCGCACGCAGCCGGACATCGGCGCGACGTTCGGCGGCCGCGTCAGCGTCCGCCTTCGCGCGCTCCAGTGCCCGCTCCGCCCGCTGGACGTCGATCTCGTCCGCGAGCTCGGCGATCTCGGCCAGCAGGGACAGCTTGTTGTCCGCGAACGAGATGAAACCGCCGTGCACCGCGGCGACGACCGTGCCGCCATCGCTGGTACGGATGGTCACCGGGCCCGATTCCAGCACACCGAGAAGCGGCTGGTGACCGGGCATGACGCCGATGTCGCCGGACGTGGTGCGGGCGACGACCAGGGTGGCCTCGCCGGACCAGACATTGCGGTCCGCCGCGACCATCTCGACGTGCAGCTCAGCAGCCAAGGTGGCTCCTCGGGTCACCACCCGGCGGGTCCGCCGGGTGTTGGGTCAAATTCTAATGGGCGTGGAGAGAGGGGCGGGACGCACCCGCCCCTCTCCTGCGGAGCGTCAGGAGACGCCCAGCTCCTTGGCGTTGGCCTTCAGGTCCTCGATGCCACCGCACATGAAGAACGCCTGCTCGGGGAAGTGGTCGTACTCACCGTCGCAGATCGCGTTGAACGCGGCGATCGACTCGTCGAGCGGAACGTCCGAACCGTCCACGCCGGTGAACTGCTTGGCGACGTGGGTGTTCTGCGACAGGAAGCGCTCGACACGACGGGCACGGTGGACAACGAGCTTGTCCTCCTCGCCCAGCTCGTCGATACCGAGGATCGCGATGATGTCCTGGAGGTCCTTGTACTTCTGGAGGATCCCCTTGACGCGCATGGCCGCGTTGTAGTGGTCCGCCGCGATGTAGCGGGGGTCCAGGATGCGGGACGTGGAGTCCAGCGGGTCCACGGCCGGGTAGATGCCCTTCTCGGAGATCGGACGGGAGAGAACCGTCGTCGCGTCGAGGTGGGCGAAGGTGGTCGCCGGCGCCGGGTCGGTGAGGTCGTCGGCGGGGACGTAGATCGCCTGCATGGAGGTGATCGAGTGACCACGGGTCGAGGTGATGCGCTCCTGGAGGAGACCCATCTCGTCGGCCAGGTTCGGCTGGTAACCCACCGCGGAGGGCATACGGCCGAGCAGGGTCGACACCTCGGAACCGGCCTGGGTGTACCGGAAGATGTTGTCGATGAAGAAGAGGACGTCCTGCTTCTGCACATCGCGGAAGTACTCCGCCATGGTCAGACCGGCCAGGGCGACGCGCAGACGGGTGCCCGGGGGCTCGTCCATCTGGCCGAAGACCAGCGCGGTCTTGTCCAGAACGCCGGAGTCCGACATCTCCTCGATGAGGTCGTTGCCTTCACGGGTACGCTCACCGACGCCCGCGAACACCGACACACCGTCGTGGTTGTTGGCGACGCGGTAGATCATTTCCTGGATCAGAACGGTCTTGCCGACACCGGCACCACCGAACAGACCGATCTTTCCACCCTTGACGTACGGGGTGAGGAGGTCGATGACCTTGACGCCGGTCTCGAACATCTCGGTCTTCGACTCGAGCTCGTCGAAGTTCGGGGCCTTGCGGTGGATCGCCCAGCGCTCGCCGACCTCGGCGTTCGCCTCGGGGTAGTTCAGCACCTCACCGAGGGTGTTGAACACCTTGCCCTTGGTGAAGTCACCGACGGGGACGGTGATGCCCTCGCCCGTGTCGGTCACCGGGGCCTGGCGGACCAGACCGTCGGTGGGCTGCATGGAGATGGTGCGGACCATGCCGTCACCCAGGTGCTGGGCGACCTCGAGGGTCAGCGTCTTGAGCGCGCCGTCCTCGGCCGGGTCGGCGACCTGGACCTTCAGCGCGTTGTAGATGTCGGGCATCGCGTCGACGGGGAACTCCACGTCGACGACCGGGCCGATGACCCGGGCGATGCGGCCCGTGGCAGCGGCCGTCTCAACAGAGGTCGTCATTACTTGTCACTCCCCGCGGTCGCGTCGGCCATGGCGCTCGCGCCACCGACGATCTCGCTGATTTCCTGGGTGATTTCGGCCTGGCGGGCCGCGTTGGCAAGCCGGGAGAGGCTCTTGATGAGGTCCCCGGCGTTGTCGGTCGCCGACTTCATCGCACGGCGGCGGGCGGCGTGCTCGGAAGCAGCGGCCTGCAGCAGCGCGTTGTAGACGCGGCTCTCGACGTAGCGCGGCAGAAGGGCGTCGAGGACGTCCTCCGCCGACGGCTCGAACTCGAACAGCGGAAGGATCTCGCCCTTCGCGCCGTCCTCCTCCGCAGCCTTCTCGAGGCTGAGCGGCAGCATCCGGCCGTCGACCGCGTTCTGCGTCATCATCGACACGAATTCCGTGAAGACGATGTGCAGTTCGTCGACGCCGCCGTCGGCCGTCTCCGTCTGGATGGCCTCGATCAGCGGCGCCGCGACGCGCTTGGCGTCGGCGTAGGCCGGGCTGTCGGTGAAGCCGGTCCACGAGTCCGTGACCTTGCGCTCACGGAAGCCGTAGTAGGCCACGCCCTTGCGGCCGACGATGTAGGTGTCGACCTCCTTGCCCTCAGCGCGCAGCCGCTCGGTGAGCCGGTCGGCCTGCTTGATGGCGTTCGAGGAGTAGCCGCCGGCCAGACCGCGGTCGCTCGTGATGAGCAGGACCGCGGCGCGGGTCGGCGCCTCGACCTCGGTGGTCAGGGCGTGCTTGGTGTTCGAACCGGTCGCCACCGCGGTCACCGCACGGGTGAGCTCGGTCGCGTACGGCATCGACGCCGCCACCTTGCGCTGCGCCTTGACGATGCGCGAGGCGGCGATCATCTCCATCGCCTTGGTGATCTTCTTGGTCGCCGTGATGGCACGGATGCGACGCTTGTAGACCCGGAGCTGCGCTCCCATGAGTCAGGTCCCTTCCGTCGTCACTTGGAGACGTTGACGGCCGGAACGTCCTCGCCCAGGAGCTTGCCGTCCGAGGTCTCGAACTGCCGCTTGAAGCCGGCGATGGCGTCCGCGATGGAGGACAGGGTGTCGTCCGACATCTTGCCGCCGTCGGCGATGGAGGTGAGGAGGTCCTTGCGCTCGCGGCGCAGGTGCTCCAGCAGCTCCGACTCGAAGCGGCGGATGTCCTCGACCGGGACGTCGTCCATCTTGCCGGTGGTGCCGGCCCAGACGGAGACGACCTGCTCCTCGACCGGCATCGGCTGGTACTGGCCCTGCTTCAGGAGCTCCACCATGCGCTTACCGCGCTCGAGGGAGGCCTTCGACGCGGCGTCCAGGTCGGAACCGAAGGCGGCGAACGCCTCCAGCTCGCGGTACTGGGCCAGGTCGACACGGAGGCGGCCGGAGACCTGCTTCATGGCCTTGTGCTGGGCCGAGCCACCGACGCGGGAGACCGAGATACCGACGTTCAGGGCCGGGCGCTGACCGGCGTTGAACAGGTCGGACTCCAGGAAGCACTGGCCGTCGGTGATGGAGATGACGTTGGTCGGGATGAACGCCGAGACGTCGTTGGCCTTGGTCTCGACGATCGGCAGACCGGTCATCGAGCCGGCACCCATGTCGTCGGAGAGCTTCGCGCAGCGCTCCAGCAGACGGGAGTGCAGGTAGAAGACGTCACCCGGGTAGGCCTCACGGCCCGGCGGGCGGCGCAGCAGCAGCGACACGGCGCGGTAGGCGTCGGCCTGCTTCGACAGGTCGTCGAAGATGATCAGGACGTGCTTGCCGGCGTACATCCAGTGCTGGCCGATGGCGGAACCGGTGTACGGCGCCAGGTACTTGAAGCCGGCCGGGTCGGACGCCGGGGCGGCGACGATCGTCGTGTACTCGAGCGCGCCGGCCTCTTCCAGGGCGCCGCGCACGGACGCGATGGTCGAGCCCTTCTGGCCGATGGCGACGTAGATGCAGCGGACCTGCTTGTTCACGTCGCCCGAGCGCCAGTTGTCGCGCTGGTTGATGATCGTGTCGACGGCCAGGGCGGTCTTGCCGGTCTGGCGGTCACCGATGATCAGCTGACGCTGGCCACGGCCGATCGGCACCATCGCGTCGACGGCCTTGTAGCCGGTCTGCATGGGCTCGTGCACCGACTTACGGACCATGACGCCCGGGGCCTGCAGCTCGAGGGCGCGGCGGCCCTCGGTCGCGATCTCGCCGAGGCCGTCGATCGGGTTGCCGAGCGGGTCGACAACGCGGCCGAGGTAGCCCTCACCGACGCCTACGGAGAGAACCTCACCGGTGCGCTGCACCGGCTGGCCCTCCTCGATACCGCTGAACTCGCCGAGGACGATCGCACCGATCTCGCGCTCCTCGAGGTTGAGGGCGAGACCGAGGGTGCCGTCCTCGAACTTCAGCAGCTCGTTCGCCATGGCGGAGGGCAGGCCCTCCACCTTCGCGATGCCGTCGCCGGCAACGCTGACCGTTCCGACCTCCTCGCGCGAGGCCGCGTCCGGCTGGTACGACTGGACAAAGGTCTCCAGTGCGTCCCGGATCTCCTCCGGCCGGATCGTGAGCTCCGCCATCTGGGTTCCCTGCTCTCCTTGTTGGGCCTGAAGCTTCTTAGGGGTCTGGGGGCGACCCCCAGGAATCTTCTGCAAGTTCTGCACGGCCCAACCGGGCCGCTAGGAATGCTTTGTATCTGTGTGCTGGCGGCTGGTCAGCCGGCCATGCGGCGGGACGCCTCTTCGATGCGCTCCGCGATGGTGCCGTCGATGACCTCGTCGCCGACCCGCACCGAGATCCCGCCGAGGACCGCGGGGTCCACGTCGAGGTTCAGGTGCATCTGGCGGCCGTACAGCTTGGCCAGCACCGCGCCGAGACGCTGCTTCTGCGCGTCGCTGAGCGGGACCGCGCTGGTCACGGTGGCGACCATGCGGTCACGGCGCGCGGCGGCGAGCGTCGAGAGGGACTCGAGTCCCCCCTCAAGGCTACGTCCACGCGGGTGCGTGACGAGACGGACGACCAGGCGCTCGGTGACGGCGTTCACCTTGCCGCCGAGCAGGCTGCGGAGCAGCTCGCCCTTGGCGGTGGCGGTGGCGGCACGGTCGGTCAGCGCGGAACGCAGTTCGGTGTTCGAGGCGACGATCCGGCCGAACCGGAACAGCTCGTCCTCGACGCCGTCGAGCGCACCGGCCTGCTGGGCGGCGGTGAGGTCGGCGGTGGCCGCCAGCTCCTCCAGCGCGTCCACCAGGTCACGGGACTGCGACCAGCGGGACCGGGCCATGCCGGACACCAGGTCGAGGGTCTCCCCGCCGACCTGGCCGGACAGCAGCCGGCCGACCAGCTCGGCCTTGGCCTCGCCGGACTGCGCCGGGTCCGTGATGACCCGACGCAGCGAGACCTCACGGTCGAGCAGCGCGGTGACGGCTGCCAGCTCACCGGCGAGCTTCGGCGCGTCGACGGACGTGTTGTCCGTCAGCGCGTCGAGACGCTCGCGCGCGGAGGCCAGCGCCTCGCGGCTCGCTCCGTTCATCGGGCCGCCTCGGCCTTCTCCTCGAGCTCGCTGAGGAAGCGGTCGATGGTGCGGCTCTGCCGGGCGACGTCCTCGAGGGACTCGCCGACGAGCTTGCCGGCCAGGTCGGTGGCGAGCTTGCCGACGTCCTGGCGCAGCGCCTGAGAGGCGGCCTTGCGGTCTGCGGCGATCTGGGCGTGACCGGCAGCGATGATCTCCTCACGCTGCCGCTGGCCCTCTGCGCGCAGTTCTTCCTTGAGCGCAGTGCCCTGCTCCAGCGCTTCCTGGCGCAGGCGCGCGGCCTCGTGCCGGGCCTCGGCGAGCTGGGCCTTGTACTGCTCCAGCACGCTCTGGGCCTCGGTCTGAGCGGCCTCAGCCTTCTCGATACCGCCCTCGATGGCCTCGCGACGCTCGTCCAGAACCTTGTTGATGTTCGGGAGGAGCTTCTTCGAGAGGAAACCGAAGACGATGACGAAGGCGATCAGACCGATGACGAGCTCGGGGATCGGCGGGAAGAGCGGATTCTCCGTCTCTGCCGCGAGAACCATGAGGTTCACATCAGTGCCTTTCGTCTAATGGGCTGTTCGTCGAGGACCGAGGATCAGGAGCTCGGGTAGACGAACGGCATGACCAGACCGATCAGGGCGAGCGCCTCACAGAAGGCGAAGCCGAGGATCTGGTTGGCGCGGATCAGACCGGCAGCCTCGGGCTGGCGGGCGAGGGCCTGGGTGCCGTTACCGAAGATGATGCCGACGCCGACGCCGGGGCCGATGGCCGCGAGACCGTAACCAACGGAGCTGAGGGAGCCGGTGACGGCGGCAAGGGTCTGGGACATGCCAGTTCTTCCTTCTCTTTCACGGACCGGTGGGGGTTGGCCACCGGACGAATACGGGGGGCTGAGCGGGGGCGGGCCTGGCTCAGTGGTGCTCGGCGACCGCGCCCTGGATGTAGCTGCAGGCCAGGAGGACGAAGACGTACGCCTGGACGGCCTGGATGAAGAGCTCGAAGGCGGTCATCACGATGACCATCACGAACGACACGCCGGCGTAGGCGATACCGATGCCGTTCAGCAGGTACCAGCTGGCGATCGTGAAGAGCAGCAGCAGGGTGTGGCCGGCGAACATGTTCGCGAACAGTCGGACCGCGTGGGTGAACGGGCGCACCAGGACGTTCGAGAAGAACTCGATGACCATGACGAGCGGCAGGACGCCGCCGAGGCTCTTGTCGTAGCCGGTGAGGTTCTTCAGGCCACCGATGAAGCCGTGGCGCTTGAAGGTCAGCGGCAGCCACACGACGTAGACCGACAGGGCCAGGATCGCCGGGTACGCGATGATCGAGGTCACCGGGAACTGGGCCACGGGGACGATCGACCAGACGTTCAGGATCCAGACGAAGAAGAACAGCGAGACCATGAAGGGGACGTACTTCTCGCCCTCCTTCTTGCCGAGCGTCTCGTAGACGATGCCGCGGCGCACGAAGTCGTAGCCGGCCTCGCCGACCATCTGGAGCTTGCCGGGGACGAGCTTCGGCTTGGCGAAGGCGGCCCAGAAGAAGGCCACGATGATGATCGAGCCCAGGAGGGCCAGCAGCATCGGCTTGTTGAAGTAGACGCTGGTCAGACCAGCTTCGCCCCACAGCGGCTCGAAGAGGAACGAGTGCAGGCCCGGGCCGGGGAAGCCACATCCCGAGAAGATGTGACAGTCGGTCTCGAAGGCGAGGACCTGCGTCGGGTCAGCACTCACCGCGGGCTCCTTCAGCGTGGCGCATAGGTAGGGCAACCTCATCGTGTCGGCGCGGCGCACGGCCGCGGTTCGGCACTGGACTGGTGTAACGGGTGTGGGGGCGGCAGTCAGGCATCGAGCCTCGCGATGGACCAGGCGTCAGCTCAGATGCCCGTGCCCGCAGTGCCGCAGTTTGAACCGGACGATAGCAGCATCTCGAACGCACACTTATCCCGGCCCTACCCTTCACGGCTTCGACCCCGGATTTCCGGGCTTTTCCCCGTTGGTCGAGTCGGGCTCGACGTAAAGGATCTTGGCCTTCATGTGAGCACGCGTCTGGGCGCCGATCCACACGAGGGTGGTGGCGACGAGCGTGATCGCGAAGGCGCGGGGGTGGAACAGCGTCGTGTTCTTGAACACGGCGAGAAAGACGAAGAGCAGCAGGATCTGAGCCGCGTAGAGCATGAGGCCCATGGCCTGGAACAGATGCGGCAGGGATTTCGCCGTCCGCTGCAGCACGACGAATCCGATACCCATGAACAGGATCACGACCACGGTCGCGACGATCGAGCCGACGGCCCCCTTGCCGCCGACGACCAGACCGCTGATCACGGCGGCGACGGCGCCGGCGGCAGCGGTGGGTACGGCGGTTTGCAGCAGGGATCGGACGTCGTTAGACCGCATGGCGGTTTGCTCCGCGTGGTGGTGGGGGCACGGACTCGTACGGGAACTCGTACGGGGACGAGCGTAAGCCCGGTCCGAGTGATCGCCTCGGGCCAATGGACCGTCGCACTACGGTCCTTCGGCTCTGTCGCCGGGTTTAGTGAACGGTATCACAAACTATTTGATGAGAGCTTTACCTGTGCGGTGTGCTGACTGTCACACATGAGGGCTAATCCGCCCGTGTGTGCAAGACAGAGCGGCAGCTTGTCTGGTAAAGGACGCCCATGTCGGACATGCGCCCGGCGCGTCAGCGTGCCGAACCGGCCTTACGCCGGTCGGGGAAGCGCGAACGGGGGCCTACCGCTGTCGCTCCGTTGACGCCGGACACCCCGGCCGCGATCGGCCGCGCCGGCGCCGGCTCGGTCCCCTCGTCCTCGCGCACCGCCGCCTCGGCCGCGGCCTCCGCCGCCCGCCTGGCGTGCCGGTAGCGCGGCGGTACGAGCCCCTCGGCCCAGCGCGGGGCACGCGGGGTGAACCGCGGCAGCAGGAGCAGGACGAGTCCCAGGGCGCTCAGCGCGGCGATGGCGAGGACGATCCACATCGAGGCGGAATTGACCGAATAGGCCACCGCTCCGAAGGCGATCAGACCCGACCAGAAATACATGATGAGTACGGCGCGGCTGTGGGAATGCCCGAGTTCCAGGAGCCGGTGGTGCAGGTGACCGCGGTCGGCGGCGAAGGGCGACTGGCCCTTCCAGGTGCGCCGCACGACGGCCAGGACGAGGTCCGCCATCGGGATCGCGATGATCGTCAGCGGCAGCAGCAGCGGGATGAAGACCGGCAGCATCGCGTGCGTGGCGTTGCGCTCACCGCCCACGAAGAGGGCCATGGTGTCGGGGTCCACCTGCCCGGTGATCGAGATGGCCGAGGCGGCCAGCACCAGGCCGATCAGCATCGACCCGGAGTCGCCCATGAAGATCCGCGCGGGGTGCATGTTGTGGGGCAGGAAACCCAGGCACATGCCCATCAGGATCGCGGCGAAGAGCGTCGCGGGGGCGGCCGCCTCGATGCCGTAGCCGAACCAGATCCGGTAGGCGTAGAGGAAGAACGCGCAGGTGGCGATGCAGACCATGCCCGCCGCCAGACCGTCGAGCCCGTCGACGAAGTTCACCGCGTTGATGGTGATCACCACCAGGGCCACGGTGAGCAGGGTGCCCTGCCACTGGGTCAGCGCGACCGTGCCGATGCCCGGAACCGGAATCCACAGGATGGTCAGGCCCTGGATGACCATCACACCGGCGGCGATCATCTGGGCGCCGAGCTTGATGAGCGCGTCCAGCTCGAACTTGTCGTCGAGGACGCCGACGAGCCAGATCAGGGCGGCGCCCGAGAGCAGGGCTCTGGGTTCGTTGGAGCGTTCGAAGACTCCGTTGAGGTTCTGCAGGTGGTCGGCGATCAGCAGGCCCGCGCACAGTCCGCCGAACATGGCGATGCCGCCCAGCCGGGGGGTCGGCTCGCGGTGCACGTCGCGGGCGCGGATCTCCGGCATCGCGCCCGCCGCGATCGCGAACTTCCGGACGGGCCCGGTCAGCAGGTAGGTCACCGCGACCGTGACGCAAAGCGTCAGCAGATATTCACGCACTGGCTGCCCCAGATGTATCGCCGGCCATCTCAGCCCCACACATTAGCCGCGATGTACACGGGGACGAGGACGCGCGGAGTCCTCGTTCCGGTTGCACTACGGGAGCCTCGTCCCGGTTACACCCCGTACGGGGGAAATCGCCCGGCCAGCTCGGTGACCTCGGCACGCGCCGCGGCCACGTCCCCGCCGCGCAGCGCGGCGGCGAACAGCTCGGCGATCCGGGCCATCTCGGGCTCCCCCATGCCCTGCGTGGTCACCGCCGCGGTGCCCAGCCGGACGCCGCGCTGGTCCCCGTACGGCAGGGCGCAGGTGTCCAGGACGATCCCGGCGGCGGCCAGCCGCCCGCGCGCGGCCGGCCCGTCGACGCCGAGTGGTGCGGGGTCGGCGCTGATCAGGTGGGTGTCGGTGCCGCCGGTGGTCACGCCCAGGCCGTGCGCCCGCAGGGCCTCGGCGAGGGCGCGGGCGTTGGCGACGACCTTGTGGGCGTAGCGGGTGAAGGCCGGGTCGGCCGCCTCCCCGAAGGCCACCGCCTTGGCGGCGATGGTGTGCATCTGGGCGCCGCCCTGGGTGAAGGGGAACACCGCCCGGTCGACGCGCTCGGCGAACTCGGCCCCGCACAGCACCATCCCGCCGCGCGGGCCGCGCAGCACCTTGTGCGTGGTCGCGCAGACCACGTCCGCGTAGGGCACCGGGCTCGGCGCGGCCCCTCCGGCGACCAGCCCGATGGGATGGGCCGCGTCCACGACCAGATACGCCCCGACCTCGTCGGCGATCTCCCGGAAGGCCGAGTACTCCAGGTGCCGGGGGTAGGAGATGGAGCCGCAGACGATCGCTTTCGGCCGGTGCACGCGGGCGAGCCGCTGCACCTGCTCGTAGTCGACGAGCCCGGTCCGGGCGTCGACCCCGTACCCGACGAAGTCGAACCAGCGGCCGGAGAAGTTGGCGGGCGAGCCGTGCGTGAGGTGACCGCCGTAGGCGAGCCCCATGGCCAGAACGGTGTCCCCGGGCCGCAGCAGCGCGGCGTAGGCGGCGAGGACTGCGGAGGAACCCGAGTGCGGCTGCACGTTGGCGTGCTCGACGCCGAACAGCGCCCTGGCCCGCTCCTGCGCCACCCGCTCGGCGAGGTCCGCGTACTCGCAGCCGCCGTGGTGGCGGGCGCCCGGGTAGCCCTCGGCGTACTTGTTGGCGAGCGGTGAGCCCAGCGCGGCGAGCACGGCGGTGGAGGTGAAGTTCTCGGCGGCGCTCAGCTGGAGCGTGGTGGCCTGGCGCTGCCGCTCCCCGTCGAGGATGTCGGCCAGCTGCGGATCCCGCGCCCGCAGCACGTCCGTGGCCAGCTCAGTGGTGACGCTCATGGCGCGACTCCCGCGCAGTGGGGGTACCGGTACCAGCCACTGTAGGCCGGACCCCGCGTTCACGCCTTGCGGCGCCCGTGCCCCCGGAGGGGGTCAGCGCGGAGGCGTGACACCCGTCAGCGCGGTGACCACGGGGTCGAGCGCCTGGTTGATCTCGTCGCCGATCGACCGGAAGAAGGTGATGGGCGCCCCGTACGGGTCGTACACCTCGTCGGCGTCGGCGGAGGGTGCCAGCAGCCAGCCCCGCAGCGCGGCGGCGGCCCGCACCAGGGCACGGGCCCGTTCGGCCATCCCGTCGTCGAGCGGCGGCAGGGTGGCCGGGTCTATGGCCCGCACCAGCCGGGTGAACTCCTTCAGGGTGAAGGTCCGCAGTCCCGCCGAGTGGCCCATGGAGATGACCTGCGCCCGGTGGTCGCGCGTGGCGGTCAGCACCAGGTCGGCCCGTATGACGTGCTCGTCGAGCAGCTCGCGCCCGGTGAACCCGGACGCGTCCGCGCCGAAGTCCGCCAGCACGGCCGCCGCGTTGGCCTCCATCGGCGCGCCCTCGTGGCCCCAGGTGCCCGCGCTCTCCACGATCAGGTCGCCGGCGGCCAGCCCCAGCGCGCCCAGACGGTGCGCCAGCGCGTGCCGCGTCAGCCGCTCGGTGATCGGCGAGCGGCACACGTTCCCGGTGCTGACGTGGAGTATGCGGAAGGTGTCTCCCTTGGCTATGCCACGCCCCTGAGGGCTCACGGAGCCACCTCGAGGTCGGGGACGACCTCCCGCAGCTGCGCGGCGGTCAGCGCGCCCTCGCGCAGCAGCACGGGACCCTTCCCGGTGACGTCGACGATCGACGAGGGAAGGGTGCTCGGGGTCGGACCGCCGTCCAGGTAGACGGAGACGGAGTCGCCCAGCATCGCGCGGGCCGCGTCGCAGTCCTCCGGCGCGGGGTGCCCGGACAGGTTCGCCGAGGACACGGCCATGGGGCCGACCTCGGTCAGCAGCTCGATCGCGACGGGGTGCAGGGGCATGCGCACGGCCACGGTCCCCCGGGTCTCCCCCAGGTCCCAGGCCAGCGACGGCTGGTGCCTGGCGACGAGGGTGAGCCCGCCCGGCCAGAAGGCGTCGACGAGTTCCCAGGCCTGCTCGGAGAAGTCCGTGACGAGGCCGTGCAGGGTGTTCGGGGAACCGATGAGCACCGGGGTGGGCATGTTGCGGCCACGGCCCTTGGCGGCGAGCAGGTCGCCGACGGCCTCGGCGCTGAAGGCGTCCGCGCCGATCCCGTACAGGGTGTCGGTGGGCAGCACGACGAGCTCTCCGCGGCGCACGGCGGAGGCCGCTTCACGCAGGCCCGTCTTGCGGTCCGTCGCGTCGTTGCAGTCGTATCGCCGGGCCATCAGCGGGCCTCCTCGTGCAGCGGGGTGGTGTCGTGGGCGGTCGGGGTCGCGGCGGTCACGGCATGGCCTTGCGGGCGGTCGCGAAGCGCGGGCGGTTGTTCAGGTCGGGGTGGTCGGCGGCGTCGGCCCAGCCCCGTTCGTCGGCGAAGATCCACGGCACCTGGCCGCCCTGGGTGTCGGCGTGCTCGATCACGACGATGCCGCCGGGCCGCAGCAGCCGGTGGGCGGTGCGCTCGATGCCGCGGATGGTGTCGAGGCCGTCCTCGCCGGAGAACAGCGCCATCTCGGGGTCGTGGTCGCGGGCCTCGGGGGCGACGTACTCCCACTCGGTGAGCGGGATGTACGGCGGGTTGGAGATGACGAGGTCGACCTGGCCGTCCAGCTCGGGCAGCGCGGTCAGGGCGTCACCCTGGTGGACGGTGACCCGGGAGCCCTCGGCGTTCTTGCGGGTCCAGCGCAGGGCGTCCTCGGACAGCTCCACGGCGTGCACGCGCGAGCGCGGCACCTCCTGGGCCATGGCGAGGGCGATGGCGCCGGAGCCGGTGCACAGGTCCACGATCAGCGGCTCGACCACGTCCATGGCCCGGACGGCCTGTATGGCCCAGTCCACGACCGACTCGGTCTCGGGCCGGGGCACGAACACCCCGGGGCCGACCTGGAGCTCCAGGTAGCGGAAGAAGGCGCGGCCGGTGATGTGCTGGAGCGGCTCGCGCGCCTCGCGGCGGGCGACGGCCTCCCAGTAGCGGGCGTCGAAGTCCGCGTCCTTGACGTGGTGCAGTTCCCCCCGCTTGACGCCGTGCACGAAGGCCGCGAGCTCCTCCGCGTCGAAACGCGGTGAGGGCACGCCGGCGGCGGCCAGCCGCTGGGTGGCCTGGGCCACCTCGGCAAGCAGCAAGTTCACGCTGGTCCTCCGGGCTGCTGTCATGGGGGTCCCCCCTGCTCGGGCGAGGCCGAGAGCGTGGGGGAGGGGGGTGCGGGGATCGTCAGTGCGCGGCCGCGAGCTTGGCCGCGGAGTCGGTGTCGACGCAGGCCTGGATGACCGAATCGAGGTCGCCGTCGAGCACCTGGTCCAAGTTGTACGCCTTGAAACCGGTGCGGTGGTCCGAGATCCGGTTTTCCGGGAAGTTGTACGTACGGATCTTCTCGGAACGGTCCACGGTGCGCACCTGGCTGCGGCGCACGTCGGAGGCCTCCTGCTCGGCGGCCTCCTGGGCGGCGGCCAGCAGGCGCGAACGCAGGATGCGCATGGCCTGCTCCTTGTTCTGGAGCTGGCTCTTCTCGTTCTGGCAGGAGGCGACCACGCCGGTCGGGAGGTGCGTGATGCGCACGGCCGAGTCGGTGGTGTTGACGGACTGGCCGCCGGGGCCGGAGGAGCGGTACACGTCGATACGCAGGTCGTTCGGGTTGATCTCGACCTCGACCTCCTCGGCCTCCGGGGTGACGAGGACGCCGGCGGCGGAGGTGTGGATGCGGCCCTGGGACTCGGTGGCGGGGACGCGCTGGACGCGGTGGACGCCGCCCTCGTACTTCATCCGGGCCCACACGCCCTGGCCGGGCTCGGTGGCGCCGTTGCCGCCCTTGGTGCGGACGGAGACCTGGACGTCCTTGTAGCCGCCGAGCTCGGACTCGGTGGAGTCGATGATCTCGGTCTTCCAGCCGACGCGCTCGGCGTAGCGCAGGTACATGCGCAGCAGGTCGCCCGCGAAGAGCGCGGACTCGTCGCCGCCGGCGCCGGCCTTGATCTCCAGGAGCACGTCCTTGTCGTCGCTGGGGTCGCGCGGGACGAGCAGCAGGCGGAGCTTCTCGGTGAGCTCCTCGCGCTGCGCGCTCAGTTCCTTGACCTCGGCGGCGAAGTCGGGGTCGTCGGCCGCCAGCTCCTTGGCCGTCTCGATGTCCTCGGCCGACTGCTTCCAGGCACGGAAGGTCGCCACGATCGGGGTCAGCTCCGCGTAGCGCTTGTTCAGCTTGCGCGCGTTCGCCTGATCGGCGTGGACCGAAGGGTCGGCGAGCTTCGTCTCGAGGTCGGCGTGCTCGCCGACCAGGTCCTCGACCGCTTCGAACATCGGATGCTCCTGGGGTGAAAAGCGAAAAATTGGGCTGGGCGGGCTGAACGACGACAAAGGCGCCGGTCCGGCCGCCCCCGCGTGATCAGGGGGCGGCCGGTGACCGGCGCCTGGGTCGCGCTACTTCTTGGCCGCACCCTTGCCGAAGCGGGCCTCGAAGCGGGCCACACGGCCACCGGTGTCGAGGATCTTCTGCTTGCCCGTGTAGAACGGGTGGCACTCGGAGCAGACCTCGGCACGGATGGTGCCCTCGGTCAGGGTGCTACGGGTGGTGAACGACGCGCCACAGGTGCAGCTGACCTGGGTCTCGACGTACTCGGGGTGAACATCGCGCTTCAAGGTGTCTCCTAGATTCGGGAGGGCGCCGGGTCGCAGGAGCCGAATTGCGCACTGCGTGAACCGGGGCCGACAGACCAGTCTGCCAGGACCGGGCCGCCTGTCAAAATTCTCGGAACGCTCCCCTCAACGGGGTGGGCGCGGTATCTATTCCTGCCGGGTCCCGGCAGGGAAAGTGCTACTGGACGATCGAGCCCGCGGTGCTCTTGTCGCCGTTGGAGTGCTCGGTGGCCGCGGCGGGGATGGGCTGCTCGGCCAGCAGGGCGTCCCAGACCATCTTGCACTCCTTGGGCAGGATGGCGACACGGTCCTTGTCGAGCGGGTCCTGGGTCACCGGGAGGGTGATCATGTGCATGTTCTCGGCACTGATGCCCTGGAGGCCCTGGGCGAAGCTGGCGAGGGACTTCACGTCGCCGAGCGCCTTGTCGGTGGTGATCGCCTTGGTGGCGGAGTCGGCGAGGCCGTAGAGCTTCTTCGGGCTGTCGAACACCCCGACGCCCTTGACCTGCTTGATCAGCGCCTTGATGAAGGCCTGCTGGAGCTGTATTCGGCCGAGGTCGCCGCCGTCGCCGACGCTCTTGCGCGTGCGGACGAGGCCGAGGGACTGCTCGCCGTTGAGCTTGTGGGAGCCGGCCGGCAGGTCGAGGTGGCTGCCGCTGTCCTTGATCGGCTTGGTGGTCGTGAGCTCGACCCCGCCGAGGTTGTCGATGATCTTCTTGAAGCCGGTGAAGTCGACCTCGATGTAGTGGTCCATGCGGATCCCCGACATCGCCTCGACGGTCTTCACCGCGCAGGCGGCCCCGCCGATGGTGAAGGCCTCGTTGAACTGCGCGCGCTGGCGGGGGGCGCTGTTCTTCCCCTTGCCGATGGGGCAGGCGGGCCGCGGCAGCATCGTGTCGCGCGGGATGGACACCACGCTGGCCTGCTTGTGGCCCTCGTAGAGGTGGATGATCATCGCCGTGTCGGAGCGGGCCGAGCCGCCGTCGTCCGCGCCGTACTCGCCGTTCGCGCCGTCGCGGGAGTCGGAGCCGAGGACGAGGATGTCCATCGAGCCGTTGTCGACGTTCGGCGGGCGGTCCTTGCCCAGCGCCTGGTCGATGTCGACGGTGTGCAGGTTCCCGTTGAGCTTGAAGTAGAACCAGCCGAGGCTGCCGCCGCCCAGCAGAACCACCGCGGCGGCGGTCCAGGCGGCGACTCTGAGGCCCTTGCGGCGCTGCGGCCGCCCCCTGCGCCGACCCCCGCGTACGGCTCGTCGGCCGCGCCCCCTGCTGTCCTCGCTCATGCTCTCCTCAGTCCTGGCTCCGTGGCCCGTCTTCCTTCACTCAGACGGAGCAGCGCGTTCCAGGGTTCCACGGCTTGCTGTGCGAGCCGCACGCCTGTGGCGAAGGTCGCACGAACGGCAGCCGCCCCCGCCGCGGGTGCGGCGGGGGCGGCTGCCGTGTACGGGCGACCCGGTCAGTCGTCGTTCTTGCCGGCCGGGGTCGTCTTGGCGATCTGCATCAGGAACTCGGCGTTCGACTTCGTCTGCTTCATCTTGTCGAGCAGCAGCTCGATCGCCTGCTGCGAGTCGAGCGCGTGCAGCACCCGGCGCAGCTTCCAGACGATGGCGAGCTCCTCGCTGTTGAGGAGGATCTCCTCCTTGCGCGTACCCGACGGGTCGACGTCGACGGCCGGGAAGATGCGCTTGTCGGCGAGCTTGCGGTCGAGCTTGAGCTCCATGTTGCCGGTGCCCTTGAACTCCTCGAAGATCACCTCGTCCATGCGCGAGCCGGTGTCGACGAGCGCGGTGGCCAGGATGGTCAGCGAGCCGCCGTCCTCGATGTTGCGCGCGGCACCGAAGAAGCGCTTCGGCGGGTACAGCGCGGTCGAGTCGACACCACCGGACAGGATGCGGCCGGAGGCGGGCGCCGCGAGGTTGTACGCGCGGCCCAGACGGGTGATGGAGTCGAGCAGGACGACCACGTCGTGACCCAGCTCCACGAGGCGCTTGGCGCGCTCGATGGCCAGCTCGGCGACGGTGGTGTGGTCCTCGGCCGGACGGTCGAAGGTCGAGGAGATGACCTCGCCCTTGACCGACCGCTGCATGTCGGTGACCTCTTCCGGACGCTCGTCGACCAGGACGACCATCAGGTGGCACTCGGGGTTGTTGGTGGTGATCGCGTTGGCGATCGCCTGCATGATCATGGTCTTGCCGGTCTTCGGCGGGGCCACGATCAGACCGCGCTGGCCCTTACCGATCGGCGACACGAGGTCGATGATGCGGGTGGTCAGCACGCCCGGGTCGGTCTCCAGACGGAGCCGGTCCTGCGGGTAGAGCGGGGTCAGCTTCTGGAACTCGGGGCGGCCCCGGCCCGATTCGGGCGACATGCCGTTGACGGAGTCCAGGCGCACGAGGGCGTTGAACTTCTCGCGGCGCTCGCCGTCCTTGGGCTGGCGCACGGCACCGGTGGTGTGGTCACCCTTGCGCAGGCCGGCCTTGCGGACCTGGGCGAGGGAGACGTACACGTCGTTGGGGCCGGGCAGGTAGCCGGAGGTCCGGATGAACGCGTAGTTGTCGAGGATGTCGAGGATGCCCGCGACGGGGATCAGGACGTCGTCGTCGGCGACCTGCGGCTCGCCCGGGGCGAACTCGTCACGGCCACGGCGGCCACGGCGGTCGCGGTAGCGGCCGCGCCGGCCGCGACGGCCGTCCTCGCCGTCGAAGTCGTCCTGCGGACCGTTGTCCTGACGGCCCTGCTGGCCCCGGCCGCCACCCTGCTGCTGGCGGTCCTGGCGGTCCTGGCGCTCGGCGCGGTCCTGGCGGCCGCCCTGCTGGCCCTGGCCCTGGCCGCCGCCCTGCTGCTGGCCCTGCTCGTCGGCCTTGGCACCGCGCTCGCGGCGGCCCTGACGGTCGCCACGCTCGCCGCGCTCGCCGCGGTCACGGCGGTCACGGCGGCTGCGGCCCTCGCCGGCCTCCTGCGCGGGGGCCTGGCCCTGCGC
Organism: Streptomyces sp. NPDC000075; assembly: GCF_040301925.1. NCBI lineage: Bacteria > Bacillati > Actinomycetota > Actinomycetes > Kitasatosporales > Streptomycetaceae > Streptomyces > Streptomyces sp. NPDC000075. The sequence goes on along the minus strand of NZ_JBEPFL010000020.1, from coordinate 59,240 downwards.
CTGGGCGGCGACGGCCGCGACCGGCTCCGCCTTGGCCTCGGCCTGCGGCGCGGCCGCGGGGGCCTCGGTCTTCTGCTCGACCTGCACGACGGCGGGGGCCGAGGACTCGGGGCTGCCCGAGGGGGCGGTGGCGCGGCGCCGGCGGCGCTCGCCGACCGGGGCGTCCTCGCTGATCGGCTGGCCCGGGATCTCGATCTGGGCCTGCGCGGCGGGCTTCTCGGCGGGCGCCGCGGCGGCCGCCTCGCCCGTGCGGGCCTTGCTGGTGGCGCGGCGCTTCGGCTTGGCCTCGGCGGCGTCCGCGGCGGGAGCCGCGGCCTTGGGGGCGCTGCCGCCCTGCGCCTCCTTGATGACCTCGATCAGCTGGCTCTTGCGCATCCGCGCGGTGCCCCTGATACCGAGGCCCGACGCGACCTGCTGCAGCTCGGCCAGGACCATGCCCTCAAGGCCGGTGCCGGAGCGGCGGCGCCGGGTGGCAGTGGCAGCTGCGGCGCCCGCGGCGGGGGCACTGGTGTCGACGTTGGTGTCGGCAGCGCCCATCAGATCGGTGGTGTCGCTCACGAAGGGTCCTTCCCTGGAGCGGACGTCGGCCTGTCTGGCTCGGCGACCGGTTGTGCTGTCCGACAACAGTCCTAGGTGTGTGAACTGTGCCGGGGCGGTGGTCCGCCGGTAGAGATACGGCGGAAAGAAACGTGCATGGGTGGTTCCGGCGAGAAGCCCCCGAGCTGGAAGCGTGGGAATGTCACGCCGATTCCGGAGCGTGCCCGAAACTGCTGGCAGCGATCAAAGCAGTCGGGGAGGCTCCCGGAAGAAAGGTGGTCCCGGATGGGGACACTGAGCACCGAGCCATGGCGGCTTCGGTTGCGTACTTGAGATTAACACTACCGGATCCAACAGACATTCCCCCTCTCAATCACCGGCAATCGCCCTTCCGGGGTGGTCGGCCTGCCCGGCCGCCCGCCCCGGAGGGCCGTGTCACGAGGACACGGACTGACCGCCCTGAGCGCCCAGCGGAAGGACGCTCGCACCCGCGGCGTCGAGGGCGAGCCGGTTCGCGGCCCATCCTTCGCCCGCGAGCTGCGCGACCTTGTCGGCCGCGTCGTTGTCGACCAGCGCGAGGACCGTGGGGCCCGCGCCGGAGATGACCGCGGGGATGCCGTCCGCCCGCAGCCGGTTGACGAGTGCCACGCTCTCCGGCATCGCCGGGGAACGGTACTCCTGGTGCAGCCGGTCCTCGGTGGCGGGCAGCAGGAACTCGGGACGCCTGGTCATGGCCTCCACGAGCAGACCCGCGCGCCCCGCGTTCACGGCGGCGTCCACGTGCGGAACGGTACGCGGCAGCAGGCCGCGGGCGGTCTCGGTCAGGACCGGCTTCGACGGGACGAAGACCACCGGAACGATGGAATCGGCGGGGTCCATACGGATCGCCTTCGCGCTCCCGCCCTCCATCCAGGCGAGGGTGAATCCGCCGAGCAGACAGGCGGCGACGTTGTCCGGGTGCCCCTCGATCTCGGTGGCCAGCTCCAGCAGCGCCGTGTCGTCGAGCTTGGCCTCGCCGCCTATGGTCACGGCGCGCGCCGCGACGATGCCGGCGCAGATCGCGGCCGAGGAGGAGCCCAGGCCCCGCCCGTGCGGGATCCGGTTGGCGCAGACGACCTCCAGGCCGCGCGGCTGCCCGCCCAGCAGGTCGAACGCGGTGCGCATGGAGCGTACGAGGAGGTGGCTCTCGTCGCGCGGGAGGGTGTCGGCACCCTCACCCGCGATGTCGATGTTCAGCCCGGAGTCGGCGACGCGCACGACCACGTCGTCGTAGAGCCCCAGGGCCAGGCCGAGGGCGTCGAAGCCGGGGCCGAGGTTGGCACTGCTGGCGGGGACGCGCACTCGTACGGCGGCGGCGCGGAACGCTGGACCTGCCATCGGTCGATGACACTCCTTGTGACTGTGCGGGATCCGGCGGGCTGTGCGGGATCTTCGCTGCGAAATGTACTGGAGAACGTACGGCACCCGAAGGCCCTCGGGGCAGCACCGCGGTCATATGCGCGGTGGCGGATGTCAGTACAGCGTATCGAAGGAAGGTTCTCCCGCGACATAGGGCGCACAGGAGGCGCACGACGCGTGTCGGCGTCTTCCGCCGGATTCCGCTGGATTCTGCTGAATTCCGCTGAGTTGCCCTTGGCTTTCGGGGCCGTACGGGCCCGGTTGCCGGGTTCCGGAAGGTTTCCGGAACCCGGCAACCGGGTCATGGGCCGCAGGAGGCGGCCCGGGGGGCCCGGGCGGGGCCCCCGGATCAGACCAGGCCGAGCCGGACGGCCGCGGCTTCGGCGTCCACCGGAACGGTGACGGGCTGCGGAGCGCCGGCGACCGCCCAGTCGGGGTCCTTCAGGCCGTTGCCGGTGACGGTGCACACGATCTTCTGGCCGGGGTCGACCAGTCCGAGCTCGGCGGCCTTGAGCAGACCGGCGACCGAGGCGGCCGAGGCGGGCTCGACGAAGACGCCCTCCTGGGAGGCCAACAGACGGTAGGCCGCGAGGATCTGGCGGTCCGTCACCTCGTCGATGAAGCCGCCCGACTCCTCCTTCGCGGCCAGCGCGAAGTCCCAGGAGGCCGGGTTGCCGATGCGGATCGCGGTGGCGATGGTGTGCGGCTCCTTGACGACCTCTCCGCGCACGATCGGCGCCGAGCCGGAGGCCTGGAAACCCCACACGCGGGGCGTACGGGAGGCCAGGCCGTCGGCCTTGTACTCCTTGAAGCCCTTCCAGTACGCGGTGATGTTGCCGGCGTTGCCGACGGGCAGCACGTGGATGTCGGGGGCGTCGCCGAGCGCGTCCACGATCTCGAACGCGGCCGTCTTCTGGCCCTCGATGCGCACCGGGTTGACGGAATTGACCAGCGCCACCGGGTAGTTGTCGGACAGCGCGCGGGCCAGGTCCAGGCAGTCGTCGAAGTTGCCGTCAACCTGCAGGATCTTGGCGCCGTGCACGAGGGCCTGGCCCATCTTGCCGAGCGCGATCTTGCCGCGCGGCACGAGGACCGCGGACACCATGCCGGCGCGCACCGCGTACGCGGCGGCGGAGGCGGAGGTGTTGCCCGTGGAGGCGCAGATCACGGCCTTGGCGCCGTCCTCCTTGGCCTTGGTGATGGCCATGGTCATCCCGCGGTCCTTGAAGGACCCGGTGGGGTTCGCGCCCTCGACCTTGAGGTGCACCTCACAGCCGGTGCGCTCGGAGAGCACCTGGGCGGGGACGAGGGGAGTACCACCCTCCCGGAGCGTGACCACGGGGGTCGTCTCGGTGACCGGCAGGCGGTCCCGGTACTCCTCGATGATGCCGCGCCACTGGTGGGTGCGATTGCTGCTCATGGGTCCTTACTCCCCTTCAACACGCATGATGCTGGCGACACCGCGCACGGTGTCCAGCTTCCGCAGCGCCTCGACGGTCCCGGAGAGGGCGGCGTCGGGGGCGCGGTGGGTGACGACGACGAGGGAGGCCTCACCGTCCTTGCCCTGCTGCCTGACCGTGTCGATCGACACGCCGTGCTCCGCGAAGGTGGTCGCCACCTGGGCGAGGACGCCCGGCTTGTCCGCCACATCGAGGCTGATGTGGTAGCGGGTGACGACGTCCCCCATGGGGCTGACGGGCAGCTGGGTGTACGCCGACTCGCCGGGCCCCGTTGCCTCGGCGAGCTTGTTGCGGCAGACGGCGACCAGGTCGCCGAGAACCGCGGACGCGGTCGGCGAGCCGCCCGCGCCGGGTCCGTAGAACATGAGCCGCCCGGCGGCCTCCGCCTCGACGAAGACCGCGTTGTAGGCCTCGCGGACGGAGGCGAGCGGGTGGCTGAGCGGGATCATCGCCGGGTGGACGCGGGCGGTGACGGACTCGCCGTCCGCGGCGCGCTCCAGGATGGCGAGGAGCTTGATGGTGCAGCCCATCCGCTTGGCGGAGGCGAAGTCGGCCGCGCTGACCTCGGTCATGCCCTCGCGGTACACGTCGTCGAGGCGGACGCGGGTGTGGAAGGCGATGCCGGCCAGGATCGCGGCCTTGGCGGCGGCGTCGTAGCCCTCGACGTCGGCGGTCGGGTCGGCCTCGGCGTAGCCGAGGGCGGTGGCCTCGTCGAGCGCCTCCTGGTAGCCGGCGCCGGTGGAGTCCATCTTGTCGAGGATGAAGTTCGTCGTGCCGTTGACGATGCCCATCACCCGGTTGATCTTGTCGCCGGCGAGGGACTCGCGCATCGGGCGGACCAGCGGGATGGCGCCGGCGACGGCGGCCTCGTAGTACAGGTCCAGCCCGTGCGCCTCGGCCGCGGCGTGCAGCGCGGCACCGTCCTGGGCGAGCAGCGCCTTGTTGGCGGAGACGACGGAGATGCCGTTCTCGAAGGCGGTGGTGATCAGGGTGCGGGCGGGCTCGATCCCGCCGATGACCTCGATGGCCACGTCGACGTCACCGCGTTTGAGCAGGGCGGTGGCGTCGGTGGTGACGAGCGCGGGGTCGATGCCCTCGCGCACCTTGGAGGGGCGGCGCACGGCGACGCCGGCGAGCTCGACGGGCGCGCCGATCCGGGCCGCCAGATCGTCGGCGTGCGTCGTCATGATGCGCGCCACCTCTGAGCCGACCACGCCACAGCCCAGCAGCGCCACCTTCAGCGGACGCGTACGCATCATTCGACCTACGCCTTTCGATCTTTTTCGCTCCCGGCGCGCGGGTTACGCGCCAGGTATGAACCAGTCTCACTCAATGGACAGGAGATTCCATCTCCGGTCCATTGAGTGAGACGTCTATTTTCGGGGCCGGACGCCCTGTCCCAAAAATATGGGAATCATCCGAGGTCGAGGGACAGGAGATCTTCCTCCGTCTCACGCCGGACGATCACCCGCGCCGCCCCGTCGCGCACGGCGACGACGGGCGGACGGAGCGCGTGGTTGTAATTGCTGGCCATGGAGCGGCAGTACGCCCCGGTGGCGGGTACGGCGATCAGGTCGCCGGGCGCCAGGTCGGCGGGCAGGAACGCGTCCCGGACGACGATGTCGCCGCTCTCGCAGTGCTTGCCGACGACGCGGACGAGCATGGGTTCGGCGTCGGAGACGCGGGAGACGAGGGTCACGGCGTACTCGGCGTCGTACAGGGCCGTCCGGATGTTGTCGGACATGCCCCCGTCGACGGAGACGTACGTGCGCAGGCCCTCCAGCGGCTTGATCGTGCCGACCTCGTAGAGGGTGAACGCGGTGGGCCCGACGATGGCGCGGCCGGGCTCGACGGAGATCCGGGGAGCCTTCAGTCCCGCGCTCTCGCACTCCCGCGCGACGATCTCGGTGAGCGCCTTGGCGATCTCGTGCGGCTCGCGCGGGTCGTCGGCGGAGGTGTAGGCGATGCCGAGGCCGCCACCGAGGTCGATCTCGGGGAGCTCGACCCCGTGCTCGTCGCGCACGGCGGCCAGCAGCTGCACGACCCGCTTCGCGGACACCTCGAAGCCGGCCATGTCGAAGATCTGGGAACCGATGTGCGAGTGGACGCCGAGCAGCTCCAGCGAGTCGTGCCCGAGCGCCCGGCGCACGGCCTCGGCGGCGGATCCGTCGGCGACGGCGATGCCGAACTTCTGGTCCTCGTGGGCGGTGGCGATGAACTCGTGGGTGTGCGCCTCCACGCCCACGGTCACCCGGATCTGCACGGGCTGCCGCACACCCGACTCGGCGGCGATGTGCGCGACCCGCGCGATCTCCTGGAAGGAGTCGAGCACGATCCGCCCCACACCGGCGGAGACCGCGCGGCGGATCTCGCTCTCCGACTTGTTGTTGCCGTGGAAGGCGATCCGGTCGGCGGGCATCCCGGCGGCGAGGGCGGTGGCCAGCTCCCCTCCCGAACACACGTCGAGGTTCAGCCCCTCCTCCTTCAGCCACTTCACGATGGCCTTGGAGAGGAACGCCTTGCCGGCGTAGAAGACGTCGGCGTCCTTGCCGAAGGCGTGCGCCCAGGCACGGCAGCGGGCCCGGAAGTCCTCCTCGTCGAGGAAGTAGCCGGGGGTGCCGAACTCCTCGGCGAGCCTGGTCACTTCGATGCCGCCGACGGTGACGACCCCGTCCTCGTTCCGCGTGACGGTCCGCGACCAGACCTTCTCGTCGAGCTCGTTCAGGTCGGCGGGCGGCGGGGCGTAGTGGCCCTCGGGCAGGACGTCGGCGTGGCGGGGCCCGGCGGGGTGCGCGGAACGGCTCATCGGTATCTCTCTTCGGGAGTCACAAAGAATCAGGGGCGTCTATGCCGAGGAGGGCTAGGCCGCCGGCCAGCACCGCCCCGGCGGCTTCGGCAAGAGCCAGCCGGGCGCGGTGGGCGGCCGAGGGTTTCTCGTCCCCGAGGGGCAGTACCTGGTGCTGGAAGTCGAGCAGCGCGTCGGCGACGACCACGAGGTGCCGGGCGAGCCGCTCGGGCGCGCGGTGGTGCGCGGCGGCCTCAAGGGCGAGGGGGTGGTCGGCGAGGGCGCGCAGCAGGGCGGTCGCGCCGCCGTCGCCGGGCTGGGCGACTGCGCCGGGCTGGGCGACTTCGCCGGGCTCGGCGTGGAATCCGAGGTCGCGGGCGTTCCGGGTGAGCGCCCGGACCCGGGCGTGGGCGTACCGCACCCGGAAGAACTCGTTCTCCTCGCTCTGTACGAGCAGTCCCTCACCGAAGACGGGGGTCTCGCGGGCCGGCACGGCGAGCATGGCCCAGACGGCGGCGCCGGTCCCGTACCGCGCGAGCACGTCCCCGTCCCGCCGGGCGACGGGCGCGACGGACGGCTCGTCGCCGCCGTCCCGGGGGAACCCCTGTCCCTCCCGGATCCGGGCGACGGCGGCCCGCACGGCCTGCTCCCGCCCCCCGCCGACGGCCGCGCTCCGCGCCGGGGCACACCCGTACCGCTCTCCTCTGGTGCGCACGTCCCGCACCAGCGCGCTCGCCGAGAGGGGGGCGAGGGTGAAGTTCAGGAAACCGGGGCCGGTGACGTCGACGCTCTCGATCCCGGGCTCCAGGACCAGCGCCCCGGCCAGCACCCGGGCGGCATCGGCGCCCCTGCCCATCCGCAGGGCGACGGGGCTGGCGTACTCCCCCACCCCTCCGGGCCGCGTCCGCTCGACGACCACCCGGGCGGGCACGGGCCCGCCCAGCGCTCCGGCCTCGACGGCGCGGCGCACGGCGTGTACGACGGCACGAGAGAGGTCGGCGGGGATCACGGAACCCAGCCTAGGGGAGAAGCCCCCTCGCCATGCATCGGGTTTCGCCATGTGGAATAGCAGGTGGGACGGCCCGCCCCCGCAACCCCTGCCGGCTACGCCCCTCTGCCGGCCGGAGCGCCCTTCCGCTCCCGCCGGTCCTTCCGCTCGACGAGGCGCCGTACGACCCGCACCAGCTCGGCGGGCTCGAAGGGCTTGGCGAGGAAGGCGTCCACCCCGGCGGCGATCCCGGCCTCGACCTCGTGCTGCGTACAGGCGCTGACGATGGCGACGGGCACGTGCCGCGTCCGCGGATCGGCCCGCAGCTGGGCGGCGGCCCCGAACCCGTCCAGTCGCGGCATGACCACATCAAGGGTGATCGCGTCGGGACGCACGCGGTGGACGACGTCCAGGCACTCGGCACCATCGTTCGCGGTCACGACCTCGAAGCCCTCCAGCTCGAGATTGACCTTGATCAGCTGCCGGATGACCTTGTTGTCGTCGACAACGAGGACCCGGCCCGAGGCGCCTGGCACAACTCGAGAGTAGGTCGCCCTAAGCCCCCGCGTCCGGGTTTTTGCCACTTCCACCCCCTCCGGGCGACCACCCTCCCCCCTCCCGCCCAAAACGGTTCCTGATCACCCCACGGGAGCTGGTAGTGTTCAACCCGTCGCCGCAACGCGAACGACACGCCCCCGTAGCTCAGGGGATAGAGCAACGGCCTCCGGAGCCGTGTGCGCAGGTTCGAATCCTGCCGGGGGCACTTAGCTTGGAGCAGCGGTTTACGCCGCTGACCAGCACAAGTGCCAAGCATGAAGGCCCGGACTCAGTCCCACTGAGTCCGGGCCTTTGTCGTTGTCACGCACTGGTCGCGATAGACCTGGCTCCAAGGCTCTGCTGAGGGCGGGGTTTCGGCGTATGAGGGCCGGGCGGATGCCCGCACCCCCTCCCCCGCCTGTCAAGACACGTGAATCCGGGGCCTGACGCGGCGGGGGCGGCGGGGCCTACTGGAGGTGTGGTCGAGAGGAGCCTGGGGCTCCCCGGCCGGCCCGTACCGACAGAGGAGGATTCCCATGACCGCCCAGCCCTTCTGGACCCGCCGTCTCTTCGTGTTCGCCGCCTCGACCATCGTGGCCGTCGGGGGTGCCGTGCTGAACGTCGCCGCGTTCACGGCCGTCCACGGGACGCCGCACGTGACCGTGGCCGACCACCAGTGGCAGTGCGTCAAGGCCCCCTGCGGCCCGCCGGACGGCAGCGGGTCCGGGCCCGGGAAGGGCGGGCATCACCCCCACGGAAGCCCCTCCCCCCACGTCTGGGAGTGCTTCGCGGCGCCCTGCAACCAGCCGGACGACGGCTTCCCGACCCCGAACCCGGCCCCCGTGGGGACGCCGTTCCAGGGGACCGCCCCACTGGCCTGACCCCGGCCTCGCCCCGGCCCGGCGCCTACCCGGCGTCGGGCCACTCCCGCGCCGACTCCTCCCGGCGCCGGGACTGGCGGTCGTTCTCGGTGCGGAGGGTGGTCAGCCAGGGCCACAGGTCCGGGAGGGGCTGGGCCGGGCAGGCGAGGCGGTGTTCTATGCGGCAACGCTGGTCCGGGACCGGTGGGCAGACTCCGTAGAGGGCCACACGGCCGTCGGACAGCACGATCCACCGGTGCTGGGCCGGCACGATGTGCGCCAGGGGTGCCATGTCCTGCTCCAGCAGCACCCAGTCGTGGTCGAGCGTGGCCACCCTGTCCACCGGCAGCCCGCAGTAAGGGCAGTGCGGCTGCCCGGCGCTGAGCCGGCGCGGTTCGTCCTGGTAATCCCCCATACCTGTGAGGGTCGACAGTCCGGCGGACCGTGCAAAGGGCGGGAACCGGCCGGGACGGGTGGGGTGGGCGGCCACCGGTGGGACGGGGGGCGATGCAGGGGACCGCGTCCGTCACTTGCGGCCCGGCGGCGACGGCCGAGAGGGCGCGCCCGGGTCGCGGAGGGGGCTGGGGCGGGTGCCGGTGGGGCAGGTGTTCCGGTGGTCCGTACGAGGGGGTGGGGCAGGGTCTGTGTGTTCGGGGGGTGGTGGGGGGACAGGGGGTGCGTAGGGTGGATTTGAGGCCGCTTTGTGCCGTTGACCAGGTGCTTTGCGGCGTGATGGCGCATAGAGGATGGGGCGACGAGATGCGTGAGCTGGCCGAGACGGCGCGGCAGTGGGTGGCCGAGGGGCGGGTGGCGTTCCTGGCGCGGCCGGTGACCGAGCAGGGGTTCGGGCCGCGGGATCCCGCCGGGGCCGTGCTCGTGGACACCCGGGGTGAGTGCGTCGGGGCGTTGTACCGCGGGGTGTTCGACGCCGAGCTCGTGGCCGAGGCCGGGGCCCTGGGGGTCGGGGGTGGGGCGCGAGTGTGCGAGGTGTCGGTCGGGGCCGGTGAGGCCACCGAGGCGAAGCTGACGTGTGGCGGGCAGGCCGAGGTGCTGTTGCAGCCGCTGTCCGCGATCCCCGCCGAGTGGTGGGAGCTGCTCGGGACGGGGGCCGGGGTGGCGCTCGTGACCCGGCTGAACGAGGGGGCGGACGCCGCCGTGAGCGAGGTCGTGCGGGCCGGGGACGTGCCGGTCGACGACGCCGGGCGGCGGGCCGGGGAGCTGCTCGGGACCCGTCGGCCGGGGCGGGACGCGCTGTACGGGGGATCCGGGCTGGTGCTCGTGGAGGCGTACCCGTCGGCTCCGCACGTGGTCATCGGCGGCAGCGGGGAGCTGGCCGAGGTGATCGGGGCGCAGGCCGCGCTGCTGGGGTGGGAGTCGGTGGTGGTGGAGAGCGCCGGCGAGGCGGAGAAGGTGCTCGTCCAGCACCGGGACGCCGCCTGTCTGGTGCTGCTGAGCCACGATCCGGACTTCGACGTGCCGACGCTGCGCGGTGCCCTGGCGCTGGGGATCCCGTACGTGGGCGCGCTGGGGTCCCGCCGGACCACCGCGCGGCGTCGGGAGGGGCTGCTCGCCGCCGGGGTGGCGGAGGCGGAGCTGGCCCGGGTGCACGGGCCGATCGGCCTGGACCTGGGGGCCAGGACCCCGGCCGAGACGGCGCTGGCGATCTGCGCGGAGATCCTCGGTGTCCTCGGCGGCCGTGACGCCCGGGGGCTGCGGGACTCCGACGGTCCGCTCAGGTAGGGGCCCTGGGGGCGGATGGTGTTCATGATTCTTTGGGCCGAGCGCGTGAGAAAGGTGTGAAAACGGGAAAATAGGATGCATGGACATGATCCTGAGCGTTGACGCGACCCTCTCCCACAGCGCCTGGTTCTTCATCGTCGGAATCCTGATCGCCGGGTTCCTGCTCGCCGGGTTCAAGCTGGGGCAGCGGGTGCGGGCCAAGGAGCCGCCGCCGCCCACTCCCGAGAGTCAGCCGCACCTTCCCGAGGGGGGTGCCGTTCACGAGGTCCGGGAGGAGAGGGACCACGTGGAGATCCCCGAGGGCGGGCTGAGGCCGCACGAGATGCAGGGGTACGGGAACTTCGGCTCCCGGACCTCCGACCACCCCGACGAGGTACGGGCCGCGCGGGAGTCCGGGTACAAGCCCGTGACCGGACCCGGACCGCATCCGCAGCCCGGGGCTCCGCCCGACGCGGGGCGCGGGGCGCACGCCTAGGCGTGCACATCCGCCTCCTCAGGAGTGCCGGCCCGCGCCTTCCGCGCGGGCCGGAGGTCTGTCAGAGGTCCGTCCGGAGGCGGAGTACCTCCGGTGGGGGGTGACGGGTCGAGGTGTGGCGGACCTCGGCCGTCAGCGGCGGGTCCAGGGGGGTGTAGGGGGTTTCGCCCAGGCCCGTCACCGTGAGCGGGGGACCCGGGGGCGCCGCGGCGGGTCGGGGGGACGTCCGCAGGGCCGCCGTGAGGTCCGCGCGGAGGGCGGGCGGGAGGGGGCTCGACAGCAGGGGGGTCTCCTCGTCCTCTCCCGGGAGGAGCAGGACGAGGGCCTGGGGCCGGCGCGCGGTCCCGGTGTAGCCGATCACCGCCGCGTCGCGGACGCTGGTGTGGCGGAGCTTGCGCCAGGACCGGCGGCCGGAGGGATAGGGCTGGTCCAGGCGTTTGACGACCAGCCCCTCGATACCGCTCGCGGGCAGGGTCTCGTACCAGGCCTCGGCCAGCTCGGGGTCGGTCGTCATCGGTACCGGCTGGAGCGGCGGCCCGAGGGGGGTCAGGAGGTCGACCAGGAGGGCGCGGCGGTGTTCGTAGGGCCGGGCGCGTACGTCGAGGCCGGCCAGTGCCAGGACGTCGAACGCCGCGTACGAGGCCGGCAGGGTGCGGGCCAGGGCTGCGGCGCGGGCCGGGGTGGCGGCCGCGCGGCGCTGGACCAGGGCGAAGTCGGTGCGGCCCTCGTGCCAGACGACCACCTCCCCGTCCAGGACGGTTCCGGCCGGCAAGGCCCGTGCGGCCGCCACCAGATCCGGGAAGGCGGCGGTCACGGTGCGCCCGGAGCGGGCCTGGAGGGAGACGGCGCCGACCGTGCGGAGGACGACCATGCGGTGGCCGTCGAACTTCGGCTCGTAGGCCAGGCCGGGGCCTCGCGGGAGGGTGCGTACGGAGAGCGCCAGGGCCACCCGGACGGGTGGTTCCACAGGGCTCACCGGGCTCACCGGGCGGCCCCGGGCAGCGGTCCGGCCTGGGCGGGGTCCAGCAGGGGGGCCAGGAGGTCGCCGTCGCGGTCGAGCCGGGGCGGGATGTCGTCGGCGAGGAACACCAGGTCGGAGGGGTCCCGGCAGGACTCGACCTCCGCCCAGGTGACGGGGGCGGAGGCGGTCGGCAGGGCCCGGGCGCGCAGGGTGTAGGGGGCGGCGGTGGTCTTGGCGGCGGCGTTCTGGCTGTGGTCGACGAACACCTTGCCGGGGCGCAGGGCCCGCGCCATGCGGTGCACGACGAGGGCGGGCAGGGCGGCCTCGGCCTCCTGGGCGAGGTGTTTGGCGTACGCGGACACCCGCGCGGACGGGGCCGGCTCCACCGGGACGGACAGGTGCAGGCCCTTGGAGCCGGAGGTCTTGGCGTACGCGTGCAGCCCGTCGGCGGCCAGACGCTCACGGAGCCAGAGGGCGACGGCGCAGCATTCGGCGATGGTCGCGGGCGCGCCGGGGTCGAGGTCGAAGACGATGCGGTCGGCGACGGCGGGGGTGGCGGCGGGCCACTGGTGGACGTGGAACTCGACGACGAGGTTGGCGGCCCAGATGAGGGCCGGCATGTCGGATACGAGCACCTGTTCGGCTCCGGGGTCGTCGGAGCGGGGCACGCGGGCGGTCTTCACCCAGGCGGGGGTGCCGGGCGGCGGGTTCTTGGTGAAGAAGAGCTGCCCGTCGGGGCCGTCCGGATAGCGAAGAAAGGAGACCGGGCGGTCATGGATGTGCGCGAGGAGGGCAGGCGCGACGGTGGCGTAGTAGTGCAGCACCTCGCCCTTGGTGAAGCCGGTCCTCGGGTACAGCACCTTGTCCAGGTTGCTGAGCGCGATGCGGCGCCCCTCCACCGATGTGATCGGCGTCATACGATGAGATTGCCACGAATCAGGAGGAACCGTGCGATCCATTTGGAACGGGGCGATCTCCTTCGGCCTGGTCAGCATCCCGATCAAGCTCGTGAACGCCACCGAGAGTCATTCCATCTCCTTCCGCCAGATCCACGTCACCGACGGCGGACGCGTCCGCTACCGCAAGGTGTGCGAGCTGGACGGGGAGGAGGTGTCGTCGGACGAGATCGGAAAGGGGTACGAGGAGGCGGACGGGTCGATCGTGCCGATCACCGACGAGGACCTGGCGCAGCTTCCGATCGCCACGGCGAAGACGATCGAGATCGTCTCGTTCGTACCGGCCGATCAGATCGATCCGCTGCAGATGGACTCCGCCTACTACCTCGCGGCGAACGGGGCCACGGCGGCGAAGCCGTACACCCTGCTGCGGGAGGCGCTGAAGCGGAGCAGGAAGGTGGCCATCGCCAAGTTCGCGCTGCGGGGGCGGGAACGGCTGGGGATGCTGCGGGTGGTGGACGACGTCATCGCCATGCACGGGCTGCTGTGGCCCGACGAGATCCGGGCGCCGGAGGGGGTGGCGCCGGAGGCGTCGGTCTCGGTGCGGGAGGCGGAGCTGGACCTGGCGGACGCGCTGATGGCGACGTTGGGGGAGGTGGAGATCTCCTCCCTCACGGACGAGTACCGGGAAGCCGTGGAGGCGATGATCGCGGCGAAGGCCGGGGGTGCGTTCGAACCGTCCGAGGCGGTGGTGGAACCGGCCGGCGGCCAGGTGATCGACCTGATGGCGGCGCTGGAGAACAGCGTGCGGGCGGCCCGGGCCTCGCGGGGCGGGGACGGCGGCGGGGGTGGCGGGGACGGCGGCGAGGCCGAGGTCACGCCGATCCGGCGGAAGGCGGCCACGGCCGCCGCCGCACCGAAGGCGGTGGGCGGCAAGAAGTCGACCGCGGCGGGTGGACGGGGCGGGGCGGCGAAGAAGTCCGCGACGGCGAAGTCCACTTCGAAGGCTGCGGCATCCAAGTCGGCGGCGAAGAAGGCCGCTTCGGGTACGAAGTCCACGGCGTCGGCGGCCGCCAAGAAGACGGCGGCGGGAAAGAAGGCGGCGCCACGGAAGCGGAGTTCCGCCTGACGGGCGGGGGTCGTGGGTGCGGGTGGCCGCGGGGCCGCTGCGCGGAGCCCGCTCCCCGCCCCGCCCTTCACCCGTTCCCCGGGGCTCCGCCCCGGACCCCGCGCCTTGAACTCCCCCGGCTACCGCTCCCCCGTCCACGTCGTTCTCGTGCGGGCCGTCGTGAACAGGGCTTCCACGTCCGGGGGTTTGAGGGTCGGCGGGATCGCGCGGAGGGTGGCGGTCAGGGTCGGGGGCTGGAGGACCAGGACGTCACGGAGGGTGGGGGCGACCTCCACCCGGGAGGCGTCCGTGAGGGTCAGCACCGGGGTGACCGGGGACTCCAGGACGCGGGAGGCGCAGGCGGCCGCGCCGCGGATCCAGCGGGGGTCCGGGCCGGGGGCGGACCGGCCCACCGTGAGGAGCAGGTCGCCGGCCTGGGCCCGCTGGCGGCGCCCTGGGACCGTGCGCAGGGCGAAGACGCCCGGCGGGCCGATGAGCAGGTGGTCCAGGAGCCCCGGGCCGCCCGGCAGGGGGACGTCGTGGACCACCCGCCAGTCCTCGGCCTCCAGGAGATCGAGCTCCGCCCCCACCCGCTGGAACGCCAGGAGTTGGCGCCGCATGCGGTGCCGCGTACGGCCGCCGCCCGGCGTCCCGTACGCCAGTTCGCCGAGCAGGGTCTCGCCCGGGCGGTTCGGGGCGAGGTCCCGGTCCGGCGCCAGATGCAGGCGGCGTAGTTCGGCGGGGGTGGGGACGGGGGGCGGCCCGATGGTCCAGTCCCCGGTCAAGTACGGGCGCAGCACCGCCAGTACGGGTTCGCGCGCGTCGTCCGAGAGGACGCTGATCCGGTTGGTCTGCCGGTCGTACCAGGCCACCGCCCGGCCGTCGGGCCCGTTGACGTAGAGCCGGCCGCGCCCGGGCCGGCCGCTCGGAAGCACCTTGAGTCCGCGCATCCGCCTCACCCCCGCCGTCCATGTGAGCAGCCACCGCCGCCCTCGGCAATCCCTCGGACATGTAACAGCTCCGTCGGCTCGCTGCTGCCTTCCTGTTACAAGGCCAGGGCCCTACCGCAACAGCCCGCCCCTACGTTGGTGCCACACCTGCCCGTACCACCCGCCCCGAAGGACTCCCGTGAGCACCCTCAGCCGCCGCACCATCGTTCGCGCCACCGCCGTGACCGCATGCGTCGCGGGCGTGCTGGCGCTGCCCACCGCCGCCGCGTTCGCCGACGGGCTTCCGGCCGCGTCCGCCGCCGGCGCGCAGCGGACCCTGGTCAGCAGCCTCTCCCTCGCGGACGGCCGGTCGACCGCCAAGGTCTACCGGCTCGCGAAGGACGCGTACCAGGCCGAGATCCTGCGCTCCGGCACCACCGTGGCCACGCTGAACAGCCGCGACGGGGCCACCGGCGTGGGCGGGGCCGGTGAGCTGCACGCCGCGCTGCGGCCGGACGGACGGCTCTCCTCCTGGGTCGGCGAGACCCCCGCCGCCGACGGCTCGCACGCGGTGGCCGGCGACGGCCACAAGACCGCGACCCGCCGGGGCGCCGGGCAGGTCGTCCCGGCCGTCGCCGAGACCCACCGCACCGCCGGCGCCGCCGGGACGCTGCGGCTGAACACCCTGGCCGACGGCCAGGGCAGCGGGGTGCTGCTGCTCGCCGCGGGCGGCGGGATCGCGGCCGTGGGCGCGGCCGGCCTGGGCTTCGCCATGCTGCGGCGAGGCCGCACGGACGGCTGACCTGCGGGAACGGCGAGGGGCGACTGCACCCCGGGGCCGGAAATCCTAAAACGGGCTTATCTCCGCATAAGGTGGTCAGGGCGATGTCATCGTCCTGACCACCGCCCGTTGCGCCCCGGAGAGGAGAGCCCGCGCCGTGCGCATGCCTTCCTTCCGTACGGGTGCGGGCGCCGCCCTGCTCGTCCTGCTGCCGGTGCTGCCGCTGACCACCGGGTGCGGGAACACCGGCGGGCTGGCCGCCGCGGGGCCGGCCCCGACGGCACGGGGACCCGTACAGCTGTGGCCCGAGCGCAAGGGCGCGGAGGTGCCGCCCGCCGATCCGGGGAGCGCGCCGCCGCAGTACGTGCGGGGACTGCCGCCGGTCACCGACCAGGACGTGCACTCCGTCGACCCGGTGGCCCTGGTACAGGCGGAGCTGCGGGAGCATCCGGACATCGAGGTGGGCCCGGACGGGATGCCGGCGGAGACCGCCGCCGCGATCCGGGCGTGCGGGCGGGAGGGGCAGGAGCCGGGGGCGTGCCCCGTGCTGGCGCCGTACTACCGGGACCTGACGGGGAATGGCAAGGACGAGGTGGTGGTCGGGATCGAGTTCCCCGACCGGATGATGTCCGTACGGGTGTACACGGCGGACCCGGACGGCCGGCTCAACCGGATCATGGCGACGACGCAGACCGTCATCGGCGTGGAGCTGGCGGGGCGGGACGTGATCCTGCGGGTGCCGAGCGGGAACCCGGGGTACGAGCTGATCACGGCGTGGTCGTGGGACGCGCGGCAGCGGACGATGCTGCCGGCGCGGGAGCAGATCGTACGGGTGCCGGCGGGGGCCTCCGGGACCGCCGGCGCGCAGCCTCCGGCGGGGGCGACGGCCTCCGGCTCCGGTCCGGCCGGACCGGCCAGGCCTGCGGGGGCCGCGGGGGTCGCGGGAACCGCCCCGGGTGCGCCGTGAGGCGGCTGCTGCCCGCCTGGACGGCCACGCTGACCTGGAAGTCCACGTGCTTCATCGTGGTGATGTGCTGCTCGCTGGCGGCGGTGCTGGGTGTGCTCGTCCACGTCGAGGTGACCCGGCAGACCGTGGGCACGGCCCGGGAGAAGGCCCTGGCCAAGCTGCACGACGCCGCGCTCGCGTACGAGGCGGGCGAGGCCCTGCCTCCCGAGTCGGGGATCGACCCCCAGGGGTTGCCGCAGGAGCTGCGGGCGCTGGCGGTGGGCGGGCAGCGCGGGACGGTCGTGGCGGAGGACCGCCAGGGACGGCCGGTGATGTGGGCGGCCGCGCCGGCCGACGGGCGGGCGCTGGCCACGTCCATCGACTACGGGCAGAGCGCACGGACGATCAGGGGCCTGGACAACGCGATCATCGGTTCGTCGGTGCTGGCCATCGGGGGGACGCTGCTGGTGGGCGCCTTCGCGGTGACGCGGGTGACGCGGCGGCTGCACCAGACGGCGACGGTCGCCCGGCGGATCACCGGCGGGGACCTGGACGCGCGGGTCGGCGACCCGCGCACGGAGGACCCCTCGCGGCACCCGGACGAGGTGTCGACGGTGGCGGGGGCGCTGGACACGATGGCGGGGACCCTCCAGCGCAAGCTGCAGAGCGAGCAGCGGTTCACGGCCGACGTGGCGCACGAGCTGCGGACGCCGCTGACCGGCCTGCAGGCCGCGTCGGAACTGCTGCCGGAGGGACGGCCGACGGAGCTGGTGCGGGAGCGGGTGCGCACGATGCGGCAGCTGACCGAGGACCTGCTGGAGATCTCGCGGCTGGACTCAGGGAGCGAACGGGTGGAGACCGACCTGCACCAGCTGGAGCGGCTGGCACGGCGGGTGGTGCGGGCGTCGGGGACGGACACCGAGGTGGTGGTCGTCCGGGACGCGCACGTCGAGACGGACCGGCGGCGGCTGGAGCGGGTGCTGGGCAACCTGGTCGCGAACGCCCACAAGCACGGCCGGGGGCCGGTGGTGGTGACGGTGGACGGCCCGGTGGTGACCGTACGGGACCACGGGGACGGGTACCCCCGGTACCTGCTGGACGGGGGCCCGCAGCGGTTCCGGAGCGGCGGCAAGGGCCACGGCCTGGGCCTGACGATCGCGTCGGCCCAGGCGGAGGCGATCGGCGCCCGCCTGGACTTCCGCACGGCGGCGGGGGGCGGCGCGCTGGCGGTGGTGACGCTGCCGACGGGTGGAGGGCGGGAGCCCGCCGGGCGGTGACGGATCCGCCGGCCGGCGCGGGAGGTGGGCGGGGGTCCGGCGTCAGGCCTCCGGCCTTCGGCGCTTGCGCCAGGGGAGGCCGAGCTTCGGCTTTTCGCCCGACGGGCGGTACTCGTACTTCCAGCCCTTCTGGAGACCGAGCCGCTTCGTGTACCCCGACGGGACCCGTTCGTACAGCAGCACCGTCGGCGGGCCGCCGTCTGCCGAGGGGACGGGGATCTCGTACCACTTGGGCGGGTGGCCCGTCGGGCCGAGGAGGATCGGGAGGACCCGGCCGTCCATCGGGCCGCCCTCGAAGGGGGTCGGTTGGCTCTTCACCCCACCAGTGTCACAGGAGGTGGGCGGCCTCGGAGACCACCGGGATCACGCGCCGGGCGAGGAGGCCCGCAGGGCCGTCCGGGCGTTCCAGGGCGAGGGCCGCGCGGGCGGCGGCGGCCGTTTCGGGGTCCGTGGCGGCAGTGGCGGTCAGGAGGGCGATGAACTGGTCGACCAGCCAGTCGCGGAGGGTGGCGGCCTCCGGCTGTTTGCCCTCGTCCAGCCAGATGAGGGAGGTGGCCTCGACCGCCGTGATCCAGGTGCGGACCATCATCCGCAGCCGCGGCCCGGGGCCCGGGGCGGGGAGGTCCAGGTGGAGGAGGATCTGCTCGGCGGCCGCCCGGCGGATGCCGTCCACCGTGGCGGTGGTGCGGGAGGTCTCCACGACGCTGCCGCCCTGGAGGAGGGCGGCGAAGCCGGCGTCGTGTTCGTCGACGAAGGCCAGGTAGCGGTCCAGGACCCGGGAGAGCCGGCCGGTGAGCGGACCGGCCTGGGGTTCGGCGAAGCAGAGTTCGAGGACGTCCGCCGCCGAGCGCAGGGCCGCCTCGTACAGCTGCTGCTTGCCGCCGGGGAAGTAGCGGTAGACCAGCGGCCGCGAGACCCCGGCGGCCTCCGCGACGTCGTCGAGGGAGATCTCCTCCGGAGCCCGGTGCGCGAACAGCGACAGGGCGGCGTCGAGGAGTTGGGCTCGCCGCTCCTCGACGCTCAGTCTGCGGTAGGCGCGTACGGTCATGTCCGCAGCGTAGACGTACGGTGCGGCGCGCGCGGGGGCTTAGGCGAGGAGGCCGGAGCTCTTCCAGAGGCGGCGGCCGGCGCCGCGCAGGACGCCGATGTCGTCGAGGAAGTCGGTGAGCCGCTTGGCGCCGGTCTGCATGACCTCGCGGCGGTGGCCGCTGGCCTTGACCTGGGCGACGGCCTCGCGCCGGTCGAGGCCGACGTTGTCGTAGACGGCCGGGTTCACGAAGGCCAGGGAGAAGACGCGGGCGGCCTCGCCGCAGCTGATCCGGGTGAGTTCGCGCTCCCAGCGCGGGGCGGTGAGCATCTGGCGGCGCAGTTCCTCGCGGGCGTAGCGGACGTGCCGGGCCTCCTCGATGACGTGGATGCGGGTCACGCCGCGGACGAGGGGCTGGATGCGCTCGTCGGGGAAGGTCAGGCGCTGCATCCAGTCGAGGATCTCCTCGCCGAGGAGCGTGCAGGCGAAGGAGCCGGGGGTGGTGGAGACCGTCTTCAGGACGCGGGCGAGGTTGTGGTTGGTGCGGGAGACCGGGTAGGCGGGGGCGCCGCCGGTCTGGATCATGCGGGCGAACATCATCGAGTGGCGGCACTCGTCGGCGATCTCGGTGAGCGCGTAGCGGACGTGGTTGCTGGTCAGCGACTTGTCGTAGATGTGCCGGACCAGCAGCTGCATGAGGATGATCTCGAACCAGATGCCGAGCGAGGCGAGGGCGGCCGCTTCGTGCCGGGAGAGTTCGATGCGCTGTTCCTCCCCCATCTTCTTCCACAGCGGGGTGTCGTAGAGGGAGAGCAGCTCGGGGGGCCAGTAGTACTTCCCGTCGACGGGCGGGGCCTCCCAGTCGAGTTCCCTGTCGGGGTCGAAGGAGTGCTTGGCGGAGGATTCGAGCAGGCGCTCGGCGATCTGTTCGCGGTCCTTGAGGAGGCCGAGGGCGTCCCTCAGCGCGGCTCGCTCCGTCACGGTCGTCATGGCTTCGGGCCCCTCGACAGTCGGGTTACCAGCGGTCACGTCTTATAAGACTCCTTGTCAGCAAGGCCGTCAATCCCTCGCGCACGACTTGTTGACCCCGTGTCTACCAACGTGTGACGCTGCCAACTGTCCGCTCCTGTACGGCAGTACGGCAGTACGTGAGACGAGGAGGCGTCAGTGTCGACGCACGAGCTCTACACCACGGCCCCGGGCGAGGGCGTCTGGCAGGTCCCCGCCAGCGGCTCGGCCCGCTTCAGCTGGGAGTACGACGAGGGCCGCGAACGCCTCCTCGCGCTCTACCAGAAGGGCAAGGACAAGCAGTGGGACGGCGCCAAGCGCGTCGACTGGGACATCGAGGTGGACCCGTACGACCCACTGGGCACCCCCGACGAGGTGCTGACCCTGTACGGGACGCGGCACTGGGCCAAGCTCACCGAGACGGACAAGGGCGACCTGCGCCGGCACTACGCCGCCTGGAACTTCAGCCAGTTCCTCCACGGCGAGCAGGGCGCGATGGTGTGCGCGGCGCGCATCGTGGAGTCCGTGCCGGACCTGGACGCCAAGTTCTACTCCGCCACCCAGACCATGGACGAGGCCCGGCACGCCGAGATCTTCGGGCGGTTCCTGCACGAGAAGGTCGGGATGCTCTACCCGGTCAACGACAGCCTCCAGGGCCTGCTGGGCGACACCCTGCGCGACTCCCGCTGGGACATGCCGTACCTGGGCATGCAGGTGCTCATCGAGGGACTGGCGCTGGCCGCGTTCGGGATGATCCGCGATACGACGGACAAACCGCTGCCCCGGCAGATCCTCGCGTACGTGATGCAGGACGAGGCCCGGCACGTGGCCTTCGGGCGGATGGCCCTGCGCGACTACTACCGGCAGCTGACGGACGCCGAGCGCCGCGAGCGGGAGGAGTTCGTCATCGAGGGCTGCTACCTGATGCGGGACCGGCTGCGCGGGGTGGAGGTGCTGGAGAACTTCGGCATCCCCCGGCGGGAGGCGGAGGAGTTCTCCGAGCAGTCCGGGTTCCTGCACCTGTTCCGCAGGCTGCTGTTCAGCCGGATCGTGCCGTGCGTCAAGGACATCGGGCTGTGGGGCGAGCGGCTGCAGAAGGCGTACCTGGACATGGGCGTCTTCGAGATGGGCGACTCCAGCCTGGACCTGCTGATGACCCAGGACGAGGAGATCGCCGAAGCCCTCGACCGCGAGCGCTTCGCGGCCGAGGAGCGGGAGCGGATGGCGGAGGTGGCGGCCGCCGTCCAGGAGGGTGCGGAAGGCTAGGAGGCCTGGGTCACGGCGCCGGCGGGAAGGACGTGCGCAGGGTGAACGCGTGCGGGGTCGGGCCGTGTTCCCGCAGGTGCAGCAGGCGCCCCTCGGCGTCCGCGACCGTCGGGCGCTCCCCCGCCGGCACCCACCACAGGGCCGTCATGGCCTCCGTGACGTGCTCGAACCACTCGCGCCGGCGCGACATCAGCTCGCGGTGGCGCCCCTGGTACATGAAGGCCGTCAGGGCGTCGGCGTCCCGCCACACCGACATGTTGACGATGATCCACTCGTCGCCGAAGACGGGCACGCCGGTGGCGTTGCCCTCCTCGCCCTGGAGCCGCCACACGAAGCCGTCCGCCGCGTCCGCCACGGCGTTGACGGGGTCGAGCCCGTCCATGAAGTCCTTCAGTTCCGGTGAGTCGAGGGGGTACTTGAGGCGGGATATGTTCACCTGGGCCAGTTCGTAGGTCATGGCGCTACGGCTACCAGCCCGGGGGAGCGCGCCGCTCGGAATTCCATCCCCCGGACGCGGAACGGCAGGTCTCACCGGCCGGCCAGGGCCGCCTCCATGACCGCGCGGGCGATCGGGGCTGCCGCGCCGTTGCCGCTGATGTCGCCGCGTACCGCCGAGGCGTCCTCGACCACCACCGCGACCGCCACCGCCGGCTGCGGCGCGCCCTGCGCGGCCGCCCAGCCGATGAACCACGCGTAGGGGGTCCCGGCGTTGCCGACGCCGTGCTGGGCCGTGCCCGTCTTGCCGCCGACCCGGGCGCCCGGGATGGCCGCGTTGCGCCCCGTGCCCTCCTCCACCACCTTCACCATCAGCTCCTGCATCCGCAGCGCCGTGGGCGGGCTCATGGCCCGGCCCAGGGTGCGCGGGGCGGAGCGGCGGACCAGGCCGCCGCCGTGCCGGGTCGTGCGGTCCACCAGATAGGGGGTTTCGATCTCCCCGCCGTTGGCGACGGCCGCCGCCACCATGGCCATCTGGAGCGGCGTGGCCTTGGTGTTGAACTGCCCGATCGAGGACAGGGCCAGCTGGTCGGGGCTCATGTCGGTGTCGAAGGTGGACCGGGACACCCAGGACGGCACCCGCAGCTCCTCCTCGTTGAACCCGAACCGCTCCGCCGCCGCGACCATGCCCCGCAGCCCGACCCGCACCCCGATCCCGGCCATCACCGTGTTGCAGGACCACTGCACCGCCTCCGCCATCGAGGCGTCCTCGCAGCCGGTGCCCGCGTTGGGCAGCAGGGTGTTCGTGCCCGGCAGCGGGTAGGGGTCGGGGGTGCGGGTGGGGGCGTCCACGTCGGTGACCACGCCCGCGTCCAGGGCAGCGGCCGCCGTCACGATCTTGAACGTGGAGCCCGGCGGATAGGTCTCGCGCAGCGCCCGGTTGAGCATCGGCTTGGCGGGGTCCGCGTTCAGCCGCGCCCAGGCCGCCCTGACCTTCGGGCCGGTCCCGGAGAGCAGACCCGGGTCGTACGAGGGGCTGCTGACCAGGGCCAGGATCCGGCCGGTCGCCGGCTCCAGCGCGACGGCAGCGCCGCGCTTGCCGCCGAGCCCCCGGTAGGCGGCCCGCTGCACGGCGGCGCGCAGGGTGGTCGCGGCGTCGCCGCCGTCGGGGCGGCCGCGCGAGAGGTCGTACCAGAGGGGGAAGGCGGAGAGGCCCGGGTCGGTGCCGGACAGGACGGCGTCCTCGGCGCGCTCGGTGAGGCTGGTCCCGTACGTCTGGGAGGAGAAGCCGGTGGCGGGGGCGTAAAGGGGGCCGTCGGTGTAGGTCCGCTCGAAGCGCAGCAGCTGGCCGCTGTCGCGGGAGCCGGTGACGGGACGGCCCTCGACGAGGAGGTTCCCGCGCGGCTGGGCGTAACGCTCGACGGAGGGGCGCCGGTTGGCCGGGTTCGCGCCGTAGGCGGCGGCTTCCCAGACCTGGACGCGGGCGACGTTCACCAGCAGGGCGGCGAGCAGGAGCAGGCAGAAGTACGCGCACCAGCGGATGTAGCGGATCACGCGGGGCCCCCGCTTCCGCTCCCGCGGGCGCTGTCGCTGAGCCGGACGAGCAGCGCGACGATGATCCAGTTGGTGACGACGGAGGAGCCGCCCTGGGCCAGGAAGGGCATGGCCATGCCGGTGAGCGGGATGAGGCCGGTGACCCCGCCCGCGATGACGAAGACCTGGAGCGCGACGATCGAGGCGAGGCCGGTGGCGAGCAGCCGTCCGAAGGGGTCGCGGAGCGCGAGCCCGGCGCGGAAGCCGCGGGAGACGAGGAGCCCGTAGAGGAGCAGGAGGGCGGTCAGGCCGACGAGGCCGAGTTCCTCTCCGGCGGTGGCGAGGACGAAGTCCGATTTGGCGGCGAAACCGATGAGGAAGGACTGCCCGTGGCCGAGGCCCGCGCCGAGCAGGCCGCCGGCGGCGAAGGCGAAGAGGGACTGGGCGAGCTGGCCGGGGCCTTCGCCGCGTTCGATGGAGGCGAAAGGATTCATCCAGTCCTGGACGCGGCTGTGGACGTGCGGTTCGAGGGTTCCGACGGCGTACGCGCCGAGCCCGGCGAGCAGGAGGCCGACGGCGATCCAGCCGATGCGGCCGGTGGCGGTGAACAGCATGATCACGAAGAGGCCGAAGAAGAGGAGCGAGGTGCCGAGGTCCCGTTCCAGGACGAGAACCCCGACGCTGAGCAGCCAGATCGTGAGGATCGGCCCGAGGACCCGGCCGGGCAGGAGCCTGAGCTTCCAGAAGAGCCGGCGGCCGGTGAGGGCGAGGGCGGTGCGGTTGGCGGCCAGGTAGGAGGCGAAGAAGACGGCCAGCAGGATCTTGGCGAACTCCCCGGGCTGGAAGGAGAGCCCGGCGAAGCGGATCCAGATGTGGGCGCCGTTGACGGCCGGGAAGAAGACGGGGACGAGCATCAGGGCGAGGGCGGCGGTGACGGAGAGGTAGGCGTACCGCTGGAGCACGCGGTGGTCGCGCAGCCCGAAGACGGCCAGGGCGAACAGCCCCACCCCGAGCCCCGACCACCGCAGCTGGTCCCCCGCGCCCGCCTCGCCCGGGGTGGCGAGGTCGAGCCGCTCGATGAACACGAGGCCGAGGCCGTTGAGGAGCACGGCGATGGGCAGGAGCAGCGGGTCGGCGTACGGGGCGCGGAACCGCACGGCGAGGTGCGCGAGCAGCGCGGCGAGACCGAGACCGGCGGCGTAGTGGGAGGTGGAGGTCGGGACCCGGCCGGCGAGGCCGACGTAGGCGTGGCCCAGCACGGAGATCAGGACGGCTCCGGCGAGGAGCGTCAGCTCGACGCCCCGGCGCTTGGGGGCGGCGGCGGAGCAGGGGGGCGGAGCGGGTTCGGGCTCCGTCACCTTCGCCGTCAGGGCTGGCGGGGGCATACGGGAAACGTAGCAAGCCAACCGCCCCTATGTCCGGTTATGCCATAGTCTGCCGAAGAGTCGTCAGAAACGGTCGACATCACCGTCGCGAGGAGCGGGAGCCGAGCCTTATGGGACCTGTGGAATTCATCGTCCTCGCCTTCCCGGAGGAACAGCTCCGGGTCCCGGCGGTGGAGGCCGTGATGGGCCTGCGCAAGACCGGGGTGGTGCGCCTGATCGACGGCCTGGTCACGACGAAGACGGCCTCGGGAGAGGTCCTGGCGGCGGAGTTCGACGAGTTCGTGGAGCTGCGCGGCCTCCTGGCGGGCCGCGACGTGGCCCGGCTGATCGGCCCGGAGGACGTACGGGAGGCGGCGGAGCTGCTGGACCGGGGCAGCTGCGCGCTGCTGCTGGTGGTCGAACACGTCTGGGCGCAGGACGCGGCCGTCGCGGTACGGGCGGCGGGCGGGCGGATCGTGGGCTCGGTCCGGATCCCGGCGGAGCGGGTGGAGGTGGCCTGATGTTCATCCGCCCGGTGAACGTGACGGTGACGGCGGCGACCCGCCCGCCGGGCCACCCCCTGCTGCGGGGCCTGCTGCGACGGGCGGCGGGAGCGGCGGAGTGGAGCCAGGGCGTGGACGAGGAGGAACTGGCGGAGGCCTTCGCGGAGGACGAGGCCGAAGCCCTCACGGAGGCCGAGGCCCTGGCGGAGGCGGCGGGAACGGGGCTGGAGGGCCGGGCGGAGACGCTGGACGAGGCCGACGCGATGGCCCGCCCGTCCCCCTGGCCGCCCTCCCCGCCCCGCACCCCCACCCCGCAGGCCACCCTGGTCACGGAGCTCACCCAACTGGCCGACCTCACCCGCGAGGGCCTCCTGACCCCGGAGGAGTTCGCCCGCGCGAAGGCCCGGCTGCTGGAGGGGTGAGCGGAGCTCAAGCGGGGCGGTCTCAGGGAGGGTTGGGGGTTTCCCGCCAGTCTCATCGTCCTTCCGCGTCGGGCCGCCCTGTCAAGGGCGCTCCTTCGTCGCGTCGCTTCGCGATCGCCTGCGGCGACCCTTGACAGACCGCCCCGCCACGAAAAGCCGAAGACTGCCGGGAACCCCCCAAAGGAACGGGACGGACCGGAGATGGACATCCGGCGGGATCAGCGACCCGTCGGGGTCGTCGGGACACGGCAGACCAGCGATCCGGCCCCCATCACCGTCAATCGGCGCCACCCCACGCATCAGATCGCTACGCGCTCCTGTCGTCTTAGCGTCCGGCGGCCGTCTGGGGCCGCTACCTGCACGAACGGCCGATGAGATGGGCATCCGGGCCGCTGGGCGCGTCAGATCGCTACGCGCTCCTCTCTTCTCGGCGGCCATCGGCCGCCTTGGGCTGGTACCGGCACCACAAGCCAACCCGCAGAGCATCCCAGCCCAGGACGGCGGCAAGCCGCCGAGAAAAGAGAAGCGCGTAGCGATCTGATGCGTGGGCTGGCATCGATTGCACCTCATGGGGGCCGGATGTGTGGTCTGCCGGCCCCCGGCCTGCCCGGCTGATCCCTGACACGGCCGCATGTCCAAGGAACATCCGTCCCGTTCCTTTGGGGGGTTCCCGGCAGTCTTCGTTTTTCCGTGGCGGGACGGTCTGTCAAGGGTCGCCGCAGGCCATCGCGAAGCGACGCGACGAAGGAGCGCCCTTGACAGGCCGGCCCGACGCGGAAGGACGATGAGACTGACGGGAAACCCCCAAGCCTTCTCTGAGACCGCCCCACCGGGACCCCGCCCTCCCCCCATCCGGGTGGCCCCCGTCGCCCCGCCGTCGTCGCGTCGCCTCCCCCACCCCGCCGCCGTGGCAGCATCGGCCAGCGGAGGTGATTACATGACAAAACGACCGCAACGGCCACTCGGCATCGGTACCGGCATCAGCATCAGCTGCCTCGCCGCCGCCCTCCTCGTCACCGCGGCACCCCCGCCCGTCGCGCGGGCCGAGCCCGTCGGGGAGCTGCTCACCCGGCTCCAGGGGCTGTACCAGCAGGCCGAGGAGGCCACCGAGGCCTACAACGCCGCCGAGGTCGCCCTCAAGTCCCGCCAGGCGGAGGAGGAAAGGCTCGCCACCGCCCTCGGCAAGGCCCGCTCCGCCCTCGACTCCGAGCGGGTCACCGCCGGGCGGCTCGCGCGGGAGCAGTACCAGGGTGCCCGGGGCGGCGGGCTCTCCCCCTACCTGCGGATGCTGCTCTCCGGCGACCCCCAGCAGGCCCTCGACCAGCGTCGGCTCGCCGCGCGCGAGGGCGCCCGGCGGGCCGGGGTCGTGGCGCGGCTGGAGCGGGACCAGCGGCAGGCGGGCGCGCTCGCCGACGCCGCCCGCAAGGCCCTCGACGCCCAGCAGAGCCTCGCGGCGCGGCAGAAGGAGGCCCGGCAGGAGGTCACCGGCCGGCTCAAGGAGGTCGAGCGGCTCCTCGCCTCCCTCACCCCTGCCGAACTGGCCGGGCTCAGCACCCGGGAGGCGGCCGTCACCGCCGGCGCGCAGCGCACCCTGATGGACTCGGGCCGGCTGCCCGCCCGTACGACCCCGCCCACCGCCGCAGGCGACGCCGCACTCCGCTACGCGACCGCCCAGATCGGCAAGCCGTACGTGTGGGGCGCCGAGGGGCCGGCCTCGTTCGACTGCTCCGGGCTGACCTCGCAGGCCTGGGAGCACGCCGGGCGGTCCATCCCCCGTACCAGCCAGGAGCAGTGGGCGCAGCTGCCCCGGATCCCGCTGGACCGGCTGCGCCCCGGGGACCTGGTGGTCTACTTCCCGAAGGCCACCCACGTGGCCCTGTACATCGGCGACGGCAAGGTGATCCAGGCCCCCCGTCCGGGCGCGAAGGTCAAGGTCTCACCGATCGCGGCGAACCCGCTGCTCGGCGCGGTCCGCCCGGACCCGGACGGGACCCCGCTGGCCCGCTTCACCCCGCCGCCGCTGCCGGAGGCCGAGCCGACGACGGGGGACGGCGCGGGGGAGGACGCGGGCTACGACGCGGACGCCGACCCCACGGCGGCCTCCGCCTCGGCCTCGGCCTCCGCGACCTCGGCGAGGTAGTCCTCCGCGTCCTCGGGGTCGTAGAAGTACGCGTCGAAGTCGGCCGGGTTGTCGAAGCCGTTGGCGAATCGATCCGCCACCCGCTGGTACCGCCCGGCCGCCCCGATCAGCTCCAGCACGTGCTCCGGCGGGACGCCCAGCATGGCGTTGGTCCACTGGGTGACGGGCTTGCCGGTGGTGAACCAGTACTTGTCGAAGGTGGCCTTCATCCAGGCCTCGTCGAACGGCTTGTCGCCGTGCATCAGGATCGACGACAGGTACGAGGCCGCGCACTTCGCGGCGGCGTTCGCGCCCTGCCCGGTGACCGGGTCGTTGGCGACGACCACGTCCGCCACGCCCAGCACCAGTCCGCCGCCGGGCAGCCGCCCGACCGGCTTGCGCACCACCGGTGCGTAGCGGCCGGCCAGGGTGGCGCCGGAGTCGGTCAGTTCGACCTTCGTGGCGCGGGCGTACTCCCACGGCACGAACTTCTCCATCAGCTCCAGCGTCAGCTCCAGGTGCTCCCCGGGGTCGTTGACGCCCCGGAAGACGTCCAGCGGACCGCCCGGGAGCCCCTCCCAGAACAGGATGTCCGCGCGCCCCGAGGTGGTCAGCGTCGGCATGACGAACAGTTCGCCGACGCCGGGGACGAGGTTGCAGCGCACCGCGTCGGTGTCCGGGTGCTCCGGGCGCGGGCCGAGCCCGTGCACGTACGCCACGGCCAGGGCCCGCTGGGGGCTGTCGTACGGGGAGCGTGCCGCGTCCCGTCCGAACATGGAGACGAGCTCGCCCTTGCCGGCGGCGACCAGCACCAGCTCGTAGGCGCGGGAGAAGTAGTCGAGGTCGGCGACGGACGCGCCGTGGATGACCAGCTGGCCGCCCCGCTGCACGAACACGTCGAGCCAGCCGGCCATCTTCACGCGCTGGTCCACGGACTGCGCGTAGCCCTTGAGGCGGCCCAGCCAGTCGACGGCGCGGCCGCCGTCGGGGGCGGCGACGGAGACGCCGAGGCCCTGGATCCGGGGGGCCTGCCGCTCCCAGAAGTTCAGCTGGAGGTCGCGCTCGTGCCGGAGCGCGGAGTCGAACATGCACTGCGTGGACATGACCCGCCCGGTGCGGATCTCGTCCGCGGTCCGGTTGGACATGAGGGTGACCTCGTAGCCCTTCGCCTGGAGGCCGAGGGCGAGCTGGAGGCCGGACTGCCCGGCCCCCACGACAAGTATCCTGCGCATTTCACGTTCTCAATCTGATCGGGCTCGGCCGGCTATGCGGGCGTGGCGTCCAGCGCGTGGCCCACCAGGGTCAGCAGGGACTCGACGACCGTGTCCCGGCGCCGCGCGTCCATGATCACGACGGGTACGTCCGGCGGGATCGTGAGCGCCTCCCGCACGTCCTCCGGCTCGTACTCCTTCGAGCCCTCGAAGTGGTTGACGGCGACCGCGTACGGCAGTCCGCAGCTCTCGAAGTAGTCGAGGGCGGGGAAGCAGTCCCGCAGCCGGCGGGTGTCGGCGAGCACCAGGCCGCCGATGGCGCCGCGCACCAGGTCGTCCCACATGAACCAGAACCGCTCCTGGCCCGGCGTCCCGTACACGTACAGCACGAGGTCGTCGGCGAGGGTGATGCGGCCGAAGTCCATCGCGACGGTGGTCGTGTTCTTGTCCGGGGTCCCGGTCAGGTCGTCGGTCGGGACGCTGGCCTGGGTCATCACCGCCTCGGTGCGCAGCGGGGTGATCTCGGAGACGGAGGACACGAAGGTGGTCTTGCCGACTCCGAACCCGCCCGCGACCAGCACCTTGACGGCGACGGGAGCCCGCGAGCGGTCGTACTGCCACGGCTGGACGGGCTCGTCGTCCAGCGGGAGCGCGGTGTCCGGACCGGTGACGGTGCCGGGGACCACGTCGGTGACGGCTTCAGAGACGGCGAAGGCCATCGAGCACCCTTTCCAGCAGCGCGCGGTCGGGGCGGCCGGTGCCGTGCCCGGAGCCGTAGACGCGGATCCGGCCCTGGTCGGCGAGGTCGCTGACCAGGACCCGGACGACGCCGAGCGGCAGCTTCAGCAGCGCGGATATCTCGGCGATGGTCCGCATCCGCCGGCACACCTCGACGATGGCCCGCATCTCGGGCATCCGGTCGGGCGTTTTGGCCGGTCCGGAGTCCAGGGTGGCGACGAACGTCTCCACGAGCAGCACCTGGGTGAAGCGGGTGCGGCCGCCCGTGAGGGAGTACGGGCGGACGCGGGCGGGGCGGCGGTCGGCTCCGCGTATCGGCAGCCGGTCGGAGGCCGGACTCCTCACGGGGTGTTCTCCATCGACTGGCGCAGCTCACTGCGGACTTCGGGGGTCAGGACGTGGCCGGCGCGGCCGACGAACAGGGCCATGTGGTAGGCGACGACGCCCATGTCGCAGTCGGGCGTGGCGTGCACGCCCAGCAGGGAGCCGTCGCTGATGGACATGACGAAGACGGAGCCGTTCTCCATCGCCACCATGGTCTGCTTGACCGAGCCGAACTCCATCAGGGCGGCCGCGCCGGTGGTGAGGCTGCCGAGTCCGGACACGATGGTGGCGAGGTCGGCCGAGGCGCCGCGGGGGCCCTTGGGCCGGTCCGCCCTGCCCGATTCCGGTGCCGCCTCGGAGGAGAGCAGCAGCAGCCCGTCGGAGGACACGACGGCCACGGAGTTGACCCCGGGCACCTCCTCCACCAGGTCTGTCAGCAGCCACTGCAGGTTACGGGCCTGGCTGCTCAGTCCGTAGGTGCTGGGCGCGGTCATGTGCGTGCCTCCTGTGCGGTGTCCCCCTGGTCGGTGTGTCCCCGCCCGTGGGCCTCCTGAGCCCCCGGGCCCCCCGGCGTCTGCCGCTGGTCCTGTGCGATTTCGGCGGCGGCGACCCGGCGCCCGTCCTGGGCGCCCTGGTAGAAGCCGCCGAGCCGGCGGCGCAGTTCGTCGGCGTCGACCCGGCGCGGCTCGGGGCGGGCCGCGGCGGGGCGTCCGGCGCCGCCGCCGGGGGCGGCCACGGCGCGCGGGGTGCGCTTGGGGAGGCCCTTGGCGGTGACGGCCTCGGTGCCGGGCTCGGGGTGGCTGCCCTGGCGGGGGACGAAGCCGTCCTCCGCGTCGGGCGCCCGGCGGTGTCCGCCCTGGTCGGCGTCGGTCCGTTCGCGGCGCGGCAGTCCCGCCTTGCGTACGGGGCCACCGGGCGCGGTGCCCGGCTCCCCGGCGGCGTCCGCCTGGGCGGGGTCGGCCTCGGTGAAGGCGTCCGCGTCGGCGTCGGGCACGACCCGGGCGAGGAGTTCCTCGGCGGGCGTCTCGGCGGCCGGGGCGGCGGCGGTGAAGACCTGGTCGGCCGGGGGCGGCGGGGCGTCGTCGAAGGCGCCGGCCGAGGGGACGGCGCGCGCGGGCCGCTCCTCGCGGGCACCCCGGTCCGCGTCCTCGTCCGCGTCCGTGTGCGCGGGCCGCTTGGTGAAGGCTCCGGCCCCGAAGGCCTCTGCCACCAGATCGGCGGCCGCGAAGTCCTCGGCGTCGTCGAAGTCGTCGGCGTCGTCGAAGTCCTCAGCGTCGTCGGCCTCTATGCCGGTGTGCCCGGACTCCGGTCCTTCGGCCTCGGCGGTCTCGAACGCGGCCGTCTCGGCCTCGGCCGTCTCGAACGCGGCGGCCTCGGACCCCGCGCTCCCGGACCCGGCGTCGGCCCCAGGCAGGGCGGCCCCGGCCTCACCGGCACCCGCCGGCCCGGAACCGGCCTCCTCCGCCGTCTCCGCGTCGTCCGGCGTCTCCGCCTCGTCCGCCGTCTCCGCCTCGAACGCCTCCGCCAGCGTGACCACCTTGGCGGTCTCCTCGGGCGCCGGGGCGTCCGTCACGGGCGGGCGCAGCCGGGGCGGGAGGGTGTGCTCGTTGGCCTCGGCGATCACGCCGGGCAGCTGGTACGCGGGCGCGCCGGCGGAGCCCAGGCTGTGGACCGGGGAGAACGGCGGGGCGTCGGGCAGCAGTGCGGCCGGGATGACCACGACGGCTTCCGTGCCGCCGTGGGCGGCGGTGCGCAGCTCGGCGGTGACGCCGTGGCGCGCGGCGAGGCGGCCGGCGACGTACAGGCCGAGGCCCAGGCCGTGCTCGGCCTCGGGCTCCTCGTCGTAGGCCTCGGGGGTGGAGAGGCGGGAGTTGAGGGAGTCGAGCCGGTCCCCGGTGACGCCGATGCCCTCGTCGACGACGGACAGCACCACGTCGCCGGCGTCGGTGATCAGGCCGGAGACCTTCACCTTGGCTTCCGGCGGCGAGAAGGTGGTGGCGTTCTCCAGGAGCTCGGCTACCACGTGCGAGATGTCGTCGGCGGCGTGCCCGGCGACCTGCGTGTAGGAGGGCAGGGTGGTCAGGTCGACGCGCTCGTAGCGCTCGATCTCGCTGACGGCGGCGCGCATGACGTCGACCAGCGGCACCGGCAGGCTCTGCCCGTGGCCGTGTTCCTGTCCGGCGAGGACCAGGAGGTTCTCGTTGTGGCGGCGCATGACCGTGGCGAGGTGGTCGAGCTTGAAGAGGGTGGCGAGCCGGTCGGGGTCGCCTTCCTTGGACTCCAGCTCCTCGATGACCGCGAGCTGGCGCTCGACGAGGCCGAGGGTGCGCAGGGAGAGGGAGACCGAGGTGGTGGACATGATGCGGCGGTGCTCTTCGAGCCCGGCGCGCAGCTCCGCGAGTTCCCCTTCCAGGGACTTGCGGGTGGTGGCGAGCTCCTGTTCCCGGGCTTCGCGGCTGGCGGCGAGGGCCTCGTTGCGGCCGATGAGCCGGGTCCGGTCGGCGTCGAGTCCGGCGACCTTGGTGTGGAGGGCGACGGTCTGTTCGCGGACGGCGTTGAGGTGGCGGACGACCTCGGCGAACTCGTCGTTGCGGCCGGTGAAGCGCACCGGTTCCTGGGCGCCCTCGGGGGTCGCGAGCCGTTCGGCGCCGCGGCGCAGGACGGACAGGGGCCGGGTGAGGGAGCGGGCGACCGCGGTGGAGAAGCCGATGACGAAGAGGAAGAGGACGCCGAGTCCGGCGACCATCAGCTCCAGCCGGGTCACGTCGTCGTCGCGCTGGGCGGTGAGGGCGGTGGCCCGCTGGCCGGCGAGGGTGGCTTCGACGGAGCGCATGCGGTCGAGGCGGGCGGTCAGCGCGGCGGCGAGGGCGCCCGGGTCGGTGGCCTTGCGTTCGGCGGCGGTCAGGGCGGGCCGCTCGGTGAGCCGCTTGAGCTGGTCCTCGGCGGTCTTGACCTCGGGGCCGGTGACGGTGGCGGCGAGGGTCTGGCGCACGTCGGGGCGCGCGGCCCGGTTGAAGTCGTCGAGGGCGGCCTGTTCGCGGACGCGGGAGCGCTGCGCGGCGGCGCTGAGCTCGTCGGCGACGGCGTTGTTCGGGGCCTGTTCGGCGCGGGGGACGGCCAGTGCGGCGAGCAGCAGCCCGCGGGTGGCGGAGGCCTGGTCCACGGCCTGGCTCAGGGGGGCCATGGGGCGGGTGACGGCGAGGGCGGCCTCGGCGCGCGGCGGGGTGAGCTCGGCGAGCCGGTCGCCGGGCGCGAGGAGTTCGGTGAGGACGCCGGCGTAGGCCTGCTGGGCGGCCACGGCGCTGCCCTTGCCGTCGACGGCCTCGGCGCGGGCGGCCTTGATGTGGCCGAGGGCGCGGGCGAGGTCGGCGTCGGCCTCCGGGCGGAGTTCGGCGAGCTGCCGGTCGGTGCGCGCGGTGCGCTCGTCGACGGGGGCCTTGGCGTTGCCGGGGCGGCCCTTGGCCACGTACTCGACGACGGCGTCGCGCTCGTCGCCGACGAGGTGGACGAGGGTGAGGGCGTGCTGTGTCTGCTCGGCGAGGGTGACGAGTCGCTGGGAGTCGTCCAGTTCCCTGGTGGCGGAGACCACGGCGGGGGTGCCGGCCGCGAGGACGGTGAGTCCGGCGACTGCTACTCCGACCACCAGCCTGCTGCGGACGCGCACGCGTCGTCCTGCGTTGGCGGGTCCGTCGGCGCTGGCGGTGCCGTTCTTCCGAGACCGCTTCTTCTGCACCGGTGCTCGCAATCCTGTACGTGAGGTCGTGCTCGTCTACTCGTGTGGCCGAGGTAACGGCCGGTCAACAAGTAAACGCCCCCTGCCCCCTCGTACCGCCTCAGACCTTCGCAGTGTGTTGGGAGGAGAGCCGCACATCGCCCACCCGGCCACTCGAAGGAGTGAACATCACGGAGGAGTGGCCGACCAACTCGGGCACGGCGTGCCAGAGGCCGCCCGTGGACGGGCGGTTGAAGGTCGAGGCGGGCTTTGGCAATATGCCCGCCCACATTTACCGGCGGTACCCGTTCCGGCATTGGTACGGACCTGACCGGCGCCACAGGGCTCCGGTGGGCAGAATGTCCGCATGCGCATCGACCTGGCTTCAGCTCCCGGAAGTGCCGAACGCCCCAACGAGGACTGGGTATCGGCGTCGACACCTGCGGCGGGAGGGGGCGTTGTGGTGGTCCTGGACGGGGTCACTCCGCCCCGCGGGGACGACGGCTGCGCGCACGGAGTGCCCTGGTTCGCCACCCGTCTGGGTGGCCGATTGACCGAACTGTCCGGATCGCGGCGGGACATGCCGCTCGACCGGATCCTGGCCCGGGCCATCGAGGACACCGCCGACGCACACCGAGGCACCTGTGACCTTTCTCACGTGCGCACTCCGCAGGCGACGGTGGTGATCGCCCGCTGGGACGCGGCGGGCGTGGAGCACCTCGTCCTCTCGGACTCCGTGCTCCTGCTGCGGGCTCCCGGTGGCGGGGTCACGGCGGTCCTCGACGACCGGCTGGACCGGATCCCCCGGGAGGTGCGCGGCTCGGTGGCGGCCACGGACGCCCTGCGCAACGCCGAGGGCGGCTTCTTCACCGCCGCCGCGGACCCGTCGGTCGCGGCCCGGGCGGTCACCGGGCACACCCCGCGCGAGCGGGTGGGGGCGCTGGCCGCGCTGACGGACGGGGCGAGCCGGTGGACGGACACGTTCGGGCAGGGCGACTGGGCGGCCTGCCTGGACGTGCTGCGGGACGAGGGGCCTCGGGGGCTGATCGGGCGGGTCCGGGCCATCGAGGCCGACCCGCTGCGCCCGCCGGCGCGGTACAAGCGCCACGACGACGCCTCGGCGGTGTACGCGGAGCTGTGAGCCCGCGCCTTCCCCGGCGGCCCGGCGGTCCTACTCCTCGCCGGAGTTCAGCTGTCTGAGCAGCCGGGCCAGCTCGGCCACCTCGCCGCGGTCCCAGTCGGCGAGCTTGCGCATGTACTGCTCGCGCCGGGCACCGCGCACCCGCAGGAAGCGGTCCCGGCCCTCGTCCGTGAGGCCGACGAGGAAGGCGCGGCCGTCGGCCGGGTCCGGCTCGCGGGCGACCAGGCCCAGGAGCTCCAGGGCGCGCAGCTGGCGGCTCATGGTGGCCTTGCCGACGCCGAAGTAGGCGGCCAGCTCGGTGGCCCGCTGGCGGCCGGCGGCCTCCAGCCGGACGAGCAGCCCGTACGCGGCGGGCTCCAGCTCCGGGTGCAGGGCGCGGGCCATCTCGCCCGAGGAGGCCCGGGCGCGCCGCAGGAAGACGGACAGCTCCCGCTCCAGCGCGAGGAACTCCTGGTCTTCACTGCCGTGCACGTGCCGCTCCCATCCCTGGTGGGGTGCGAGCCTGGCACCCCGGTACGGGTCCAGTATTTCGCAGGTGGTGCGCCGCGGGCCCGGGACCCCGCCTGGGGGTCCCCCCGGACGGAGTCTGGGGGAGGGGGTTCCGGGCCTGCGGCGGCGCGGCGCCGCCGGTCAGGCGGCCTTGGTGAAGGAGACCACCGCCGGGGCGAGGGCCAGCTCCAGCACCTGGCGCACATCGGTCACCGGGTGCACCTCCAGCCCCTCCAGCACCTCGGCGGGGACGTCGTCCAGGTCGGCCTCGTTGCGCTTCGGGATGATCACCGTCGTGAGCCCGGCCCGGTGCGCGGCGAGCAGCTTCTGCTTGACCCCGCCGATGGGCAGCACCCGTCCGGTCAGCGAGACCTCGCCGGTCATGGCCACGTCCGTGCGGACCTGGCGGCCGGAGAGCAGGGAGGCCAGCGCGGTGGTCATGGTGATGCCCGCGCTCGGCCCGTCCTTGGGGACGGCGCCCGCCGGGAAGTGGATGTGCACGCCCCGGTCCTTCAGGTCGGCGACGGGAAGCTCCAGCTCGGCGCCGTGCGAGCGCAGGAAGCTGAGGGCGATCTGCGCCGACTCCTTCATCACGTCGCCCAGCTGCCCGGTCAGGGTCAGCCCGGCGGCGCCCGTCTCCGGGTCGGCCAGGGAGGCCTCGACGAAGAGCACGTCCCCGCCGGCACCGGTCACGGCGAGGCCGGTGGCCACGCCCGGGACCGCCGTGCGCCGCTCCGCCGGGTCCTGGGCGGACTCCGGCACGTGGTGCGGGCGGCCGATCAGGCCGCGCAGCTCGCCGGCGCCGATGGTGAACGGGAACTCCCGCTCGCCCAGCTCGTGCTGCGAGGCCACCTTGCGCAGCAGCCGCGCGATGGACCGCTCCAGGGTGCGCACGCCCGCCTCGCGGGTGTACTCCCCGGCGAGCTTGCGCAGCGCCTCCTCCTCCAGGACCACTTCCTCGGC
Organism: Streptomyces sp. NPDC000075; assembly: GCF_040301925.1. Taxonomy (NCBI): domain Bacteria; kingdom Bacillati; phylum Actinomycetota; class Actinomycetes; order Kitasatosporales; family Streptomycetaceae; genus Streptomyces; species Streptomyces sp. NPDC000075. The sequence continues at coordinate 23,307 of NZ_JBEPFL010000020.1, read as the reverse complement.
GGTCAGCCCGGCGCGCTCCAGCTGGCGGGGCAGCAGGTGGTCACGGGCGATGACGACCTTCTCGTCCTCGGTGTAGCCGTCGAGGCGGACCAGCTCCATCCGGTCGGCCAGGGCCTCGGGGATGGCCTCCAGGACGTTCGCCGTGGCCAGGAAGACCACGTCGCTGAGGTCGAGCTCCACCTCCAGGTAGTGGTCGCGGAAGGTGTGGTTCTGGGCCGGGTCCAGCACCTCCAGCAGGGCCGCCGCGGGGTCGCCGCGGAAGTCGGAGCCGACCTTGTCGATCTCGTCGAGGAGGACGACCGGGTTCATCGACCCGGCCTCCTTGATCGCCCGGACGATGCGGCCCGGCAGGGCGCCGACGTAGGTCCTGCGGTGGCCGCGGATCTCGGCCTCGTCGCGTACGCCGCCGAGGGCCACGCGGACGAACTTGCGGCCCATGGCGTGGGCCACGGACTCCCCGAGCGAGGTCTTGCCGACGCCGGGGGGCCCGACCAGCGCGAGCACGGCACCGCCGCGCCGCCCGCCGATGACGCCCATACCGCGCTCGCCGCGCCGCTTGCGCACCGCGAGGTACTCGGTGATGCGGTCCTTCACGTCGTTCAGCCCGGCGTGCTCGGCGTCGAGCACGGCCCGCGCGCCCTGGATGTCGTACCGGTCCTCGCTGCGCTCGTTCCAGGGCAGCTCCAGCACGGTGTCCAGCCAGGTGCGGATCCAGGAGCCCTCGGGGCTCTGGTCGCTGGAGCGCTCCAGCTTGTCGACCTCCTTGAGCGCGGCCTCGCGGACCTTCTCGGGCAGGTCGGCGGCCTCGACGCGGGCCCGGTAGTCGTCGGACTCCTCGCCCTCCTTCTCCCCGCCGAGCTCGCGCAGCTCCTTGCGGACGGCCTCCAGCTGGCGGCGCAGCAGGAACTCGCGCTGCTGCTTCTCGACGCCGTCCTGGACGTCCTTGGCGATGGACTCGGCCACGTCCTGCTCGGCGAGGTGGTCGCTGAGCGCCTTGACGGCGAGCCGCAGGCGGGCGACCGGGTCGACGGTCTCCAGCAGTTCGACCTTCTGCGCCACGGTCAGGAACGGCGAGTACCCGGAGTTGTCGGCGAGCGCCGACACCCCCTCGATCTGCTGCACCCGGTCCACGACCTGCCAGGCGCCGCGCTTCTTGAGCCAGCTGGTGGCGAGTGCCTTGTACTCCTTGACGAGCTCGGCGACCGCCCCGGGCAGCGGGTCGGGCACCTGCTCCTCCACGGTCTCCCCCTCGACCCAGAGCGCCGCCCCGGGCCCGGTGGTCCCGGCGCCGATCCGGACGCGGCCGCGCCCGCGGATCAGCGCCCCGGGATCGCCGTCGGAGAGCCGCCCGACCTGTTCGACGGTCCCCAGCACACCGATCCCGGCGTACTTCCCGTCGACCCGCGGCACGAGCAGCACCCGGGGCTTCCCGCTGCCGCGCGCCGCCTGCGCGGCCTCGACGGCGGCGCGCACCTCGGCGTCGGACAGGTCCAGCGGGACGACCATCCCGGGCAGCACGACCTCGTCGTCGAGCGGCAGCACGGGCAGGGTGAGCGTTACGGACGTCGAAGCCATGATCTTCCCTCCGGCAGTGAAGTTGAGCTATGCCGACTCAATGCTTCTGCGCCCGGCAATGTTCCCCAACTCGCGTTCGCCCGGGGCGAACACCTCCGAGGCCCTCCGCGTAGCACCATGAGCCCATGGCAGACATACGACGGACCGTCAGCTCGGGCTCGCCCCTGGAACCCCGGATCGGCTTCTCCCGCGCGGTGCGCATCGGACGGCACGTGGCCGTCGCGGGCACGGCGCCGATCGGGGACGACGGCTCCACCGTGGGCCCGGGCGACGTGTACGCCCAGACGGTCCGCTGCCTGGACATCGCCGGTCGGGCCCTGGAGGAGGCGGGCGCCTCGCTCGGACACGCCGTGCGGACCCGGATCATGCTGACGGACATCACCCGTTGGGAGGAGGCCGCACGGGCCCACGGCGAACGCTTCGCCGGCATCCGCCCGGCGGCCACCTTCGTGGAGGTCTCGCGCTTCATCGACCCGGCCTGGCTGGTCGAGATCGAGGTCGACGCGATCCTGGACGAGGAGTGACGGGCCCTACGACGCCCCGACGGTGATGTCGCCGGTGCTGGTGCGGACCGTGATGACCGACCGGGCGCCGGGGCTGTCGTTCAGGGAGATCCGCCGGGTCCCGGCGGACGTGTCGGTGGACACCCGGTACGGGCCCTGGGGGGCCTTCAGCCCGACGTCGCCGGAGCTGGTGGTGACGGACACGGAGGCCGGGGGCTTCGCGAACTCCGCCCCCACCTCCCCGGAGCTCGCCCGGAACTCGGCCTCGGCCCCTTCCAGCCCGGTGGCGGTGATCCGCCCCGAGCTGGTGCGCACCTTCACCGGCCCGGTGATCGCCTCGGCCCGGACGTCTCCGGAGGACGAGGTCAAGTCGGCCCCGGCGACCCCCCTGACCGTGATGTCACCGCTGCTGCCCTCGACCCGCACCCGCGCCGCCGCGGGCACCTCCAGGCGGTAGTCGATCCAGCAGTCGTCCTCACAGCCGTCGCTGAAGGTCAGCACCCCGCCCGAGACCCGCTGCCCGGGCGTGGGCACGGCGGCGCCCCGGTAGTGGACGACCCGGCGGACGGCGACCCCGGGGCCGGAGCCCGGGACCACCTCGACGTCGCCGCTGCGGACGTCCTTCAGCTCGACCGCCGTCACCGCCTCGGAGACGGTGGCGTCGGCGTCGGCGGTCTGCACGGGGCCCACCCCCGTCAGGGCGCAGCCGGACAGCAGGAGAGCGGCCCCGAGGGCCGTGACGGCGAGGCGGGTTGACGTGGTGTGAGGTGCCATACCCACAAGCCTGCCCAGCCCGGCCCCGGAGCGCGCGGGTGCGGGCATCCCGATCCGGGGTGGTGCTAACCCCACCCCGGCCCGCCCGCCGGCCTCCCCGCGCCTCAGCTCCCGGCCACCACGGGCCACTCCGAGGGCATCCCCCACTCGCTCCACGAGCCGTCGTACACGGCGGTCTCCCCGTACCCGGCCAGGGTCGCGCCCAGCGCCAGCACGCAAGCCGTGACACCGGAGCCGCAGCTGAAGTAGAGCCGCTCCCTCTCCCCGGCCAACGCCTCGAAGGCGGCCCGGAGTTCCCCGGCCGGACGCATCAGCCCCCCGGGCCCCTGGAGTTCGCCGAACGGCAGGTTCAGCGCCCCCGGCATGTGCCCGCCGCGCAGCCCCGGCCGGGGCTCGGGGGCACTGCCGGCGAACCGCTCCCGGGTCCGGGCGTCGAGCACGGCGGCGGCCGGGTCGCCGAGCGCGCCGGCGACGGTGCCGGCGTCCACGAGCAGCCCGGGACGCGGCCGGGCGGTGAAGGACCCGCGCGGCCCGTCGTACGCCGCCGGCCCGTCCTCGACGGGCAGCCCGGCGGCGCTCCAGGCAGGCAGCCCGCCGTCCAGCACGGCGGCCCGGTCGAAGCCCATGGCCCGCAGCATCCACCAGGCCCGGGCGCTGGAGTAGATCCCGGCACCGTCGTAGACGACCACGGCGTCGTCCTCGTCGACCCCCAGCCCCCGCAACGCCTCCTCGAACGCCGCCGGTGCCGGCATGGTGTGCGGGGCGGGGGCGGCATGGTCGGACAGCACCCCGTCCAGGTCGAAGGGGCGCGCCCCGGGGATCCTGCGGGCCCCGCCCCGGTGCGCCCCGACGGACGCGTCGAACACCACGACCCGTCCCAGCCGTCCGGCGAGCCAGCCGGCGCTCACGAGTGGTCCGGGTATCTGTCCGGGTATCCGGGGGACGGGCATACGGGCCTCCGCGGCGGTGATCGAACACGGTCTGCCGCCCATCCTCACCCACACCCCCCGCCCCGCCGCGTGTACACCGCCACCCTCGCCCCCCTGACCTCCGTCACCCCGCACAGGTCGAAGGCCTCCGCCAGGGCGGCGCGTTTGGCCGCCTCCGCCGGGTACGGGTCCAGGGGCTGGCCGGGCGGGTCCAGGAGGGCCAGCACCCGGGAGGACGCCAGCAGCCCCTCCCGGACCCGGGCCGGGGGGAGCTCCGTCCCGTGGAGGGTGTGCGAGGCGGCCGGGGAGGCGGCCAGGGCCACGTCGCGCAGCCCCGCGTACACCCGGGGCGAGGACAGCAGCCACTCCCGTCTCCGCGAGGGCATGAACAGCACCGCGTCCCCCGGCCGCCCCCGCTCGCGGACGGCCGCCGCGACCGCGAGGACGTCGTCCCTGCGGCTCTCCGGGGTGCGCAGCCACGCCGACCACGCCCCCACCGGCACCAGCAGCACTCCCGCCACCAGCCACGGCACCCACCCCCGCGCCGCCCGCGCCTCCCCCAGCCGGACCCCCGCCAGCAGGGCGAGCCCGCCCAGGGCGTAGAGGACGTACCGGTCGACGTACCAGGGGCGCACCAGCGAGACCCCCATCAGCAGCCCGGGCGGCAGCAGCGCCAGGGGCACCGCGACCCGGACCAGCCCGGCCCGGCCGGCCCCCCTCCGCATCCCCCGCGCCAGCAGGGCCACCGCTCCCGCCAGCACCCCGTACGCCACCCAGTCCTGCCAGCGGGGCCGCCCCAGCCAGCCCAGCTGCCGCTCCGCCTGTCCGGCGCTCACCACGGCCAGCGGCAGCAGTCCGGCGGCGACCGCCCCGGCCGCCCACCGCCAGCCCCGCTCCCGCCAGGCGTGGAACCCGTGCGCGAGCAGCGCCAGGGCGGCGAACTCGTGCAGCCAGCAGCCCACCAGCAGCACCACCGCGTAGGCGGCCCACCACCGGCGCAGCATCAGGTACGTCGCCCAGGCCACGGCCGCCGCGACCAGGGCGTACGAGCGCCCCTCCTGCCCGTACATCTGCACGGGCGGCAGCAGGACGTACACCACTCCCGCCCCCAGGGCGGCCCGCTCCCCCGCCAGCCGGTGCGCGACCGCCGCCACCCCGCCGGCCGCGAGGGCGGTCCCCGCCACGGACGGCAGCCGCAGCGCCCACAGCCCGCCCCCGTCGGCCCCGCCGTCCCCCCACGCCGCGAACACGGCGTGCATGAGCGCGTAGTACAGCGCGTGCACCGCGTCGACCCGCCCGAGCAGCTCCCACAGCCCGCCGGCCGGCCGGTGGGCGACCTGCCAGGTCGTGGATTCGTCCCGCCACATGCTGCCCCCGCCCGGCCCCCGCCCCAGCCCCCACGCCGCGAGGAGGAGGACGGCGAGCAGCGGCGGGAACCAGCGCCAGGGGGCCTTGCGGTGGATGACGTCCTCCGGGGTGCTTTCCGTAGCGGTTCGGGGGCTCCATACTCGGGGTCGGTACCGGTGACCCGCTGGAGGTTGGCGTGCGAGCGATGCGAGCGGCCGGGGCCGCGGCGGCGGTGCTGCTCGCCGCGGTGTCCCTGGCGGGGTGCGGCGACGACGGCTCCCCGGGCGGCCCGGCGCCGGCGGGCGCCACGGCCCCCGCGACGGCGACACCCCCCGAGGCACACCCCACGGCACCCCCCACGGCACCCCCGACGGCCACCCCCGCGCCCCCCGGCACCACACCCGCCGCCCCGCCCACCACCGCGCCGGCCCCCTCCGCCCCGTCCACCGAGCGCCTCCTGCGCGTCACCCGCAGCGGCGGTTTCGCGGGCCGCACACGCACCCTTCTCGTCAACGGCGACGGTTCCTGGACCCTCCTCGGCGAGCGGGACAAGGAGGTGCGCAAGGGCCGGCTGGCGCCTTCAGGGCTGGAGGATCTGCGCACCGCGCTGCGTGCGGCGGACTTCGCGCACCTGCCCCGCAGGACGACCGCCGATCCGCCGGTCTACGACGGGTTCACGTACTCCTTCGCGTACGGCGGTTTCGAGGTGGCGGCCGACCAGACGGCACTGCCGCCGGCCCTGTCCCGGGTGCTGGAGGCGCTCCCCGGATTCGACTCCGCCTGAGGAATCCGGGATGAATCTCTGATTCCGCATGCGCCGGAGTCCTGTCCGAACCCTCCATGGCCGCAGGCCGGTGCCTCCTCTACGCTGCACCCCAGCCATCACGCGGATCATCAGGGGCGGGACATGGAACAGACACACAGCACCCACACCGGCGCCGCGGCCACCCCAGGTGCCCAGCGGCGCGTGCTGGTGGTCGAGGACGACCGCACCATCGCCGACGCCATCTCGGCCCGGCTGCGCGCCGAGGGCTTCCAGGTGCAGACGGCCTACGACGGGCCGGCCGCCGTCGCGGCCGCCGAGAGCTGGCTGCCCGAACTGCTGGTGCTGGACGTCATGCTGCCCGGCTTCGACGGGCTGGAGGTGTGCCGGCGGGTGCAGGCGCAGCGGCCCGTGCCGGTGCTGATGCTGACCGCCCGGGACGACGAGACCGACATGCTGGTCGGCCTCGGGGTCGGGGCGGACGACTACATGACGAAGCCGTTCTCCATGCGCGAGCTGGCGGCACGGGTCCACGTGCTGCTGCGCCGGGTGGAACGGGCCACGCAGGCCGCGACCGCCCCGCGCGGGGCGACCCTGCGGCTGGGGGACCTGGAGATCGACCACGCGCAGCGGCGGGTCCGCGTCCAGGCCGAGGACGTGCACCTGACGCCGACCGAGTTCGACCTGCTGGTGTGCCTGGCGGGGACCCCCCGGGCGGTGCTGTCGCGCGAGCAGCTGCTGGCGGAGGTGTGGGACTGGGCCGACGCCTCGGGCACCCGTACCGTCGACAGCCACATCAAGGCCCTGCGGCGGAAGATCGGCGCGGAGCGGATCCGTACGGTCCACGGCGTCGGGTACGCCCTGGAGACCCCGGCGCAGGCGTGAGCGGCGGCCGCCCCGAGGGCGGGCTCCGGCCGTTCTCGCCGTTCTCGATCAAGACGAAGCTGGGCACGCTCGTCGTGGTCTCGGTGTTCATCACCACCGGCCTGCTGCTGGTGGCGCTGCGCACGGACACGGAGCTGCGGTTCATCACGGTCTTCTCGGTGATCGCCTCGATGCTGATCACCCAGATCGTGGCGCACGGCCTGACGGCGCCGCTGGACGAGATGACGACGGTGGCCCGGGCGATCTCGCACGGGGACTACACGCGCCGGGTGAGCGGGGCGGGGCGCCGGGACGAGCTGGGTGATCTGGCGTCGACGATCAACCGGATGGCCGACGATCTGGAGGCCGAGGACAGGCACCGTCGAGAGCTGGTCGCGAACGTCTCGCACGAACTGCGGACTCCGATCGCGGCGCTGCGGGCTGTGCTGGAGAACGTGGTGGACGGGGTCTCGGAGGCCGATCCGGAGACCATGCGGACGATGCTGAAACAGGCGGAGCGGCTCGGCCGGCTGGTGGACACGCTGCTGGACCTGTCGCGGGTGGACAACGGGGTGGTGCCGCTGAAGGCGCGCCGCTTCGAGGTGTGGCCGTACCTGTCGGGGGTGCTGAAGGAGTCGGGGCTGGCGGCCGCCGGGCGGCCGGGGCTGGCTTCCGGTTCGGGCGGGCACACCCGTAACGACGTGCACCTCCATCTGGACGTACATCCTCCGGAGCTGACCGCGTACGCGGACGCGGAGCGGCTGCACCAGGTGGTGGCCAACCTGATCGACAACGCGGTGAAGCACAGCCCGGCGCACGGCCGGGTCACGGTCCGGGCCCGTTCGGGCGACACGCCCGGGAGCCTGGCGCTGGAGGTCGTGGACGAGGGGCCCGGGATTCCGGAGGCGGAACGGCACCGGGTCTTCGAGCGGTTCAACCGGGGCTCGGCGGGTGGCGGCGACGGGGGCACGGGGCTGGGGCTGGCGATCGCCCGCTGGGCCGTCGGCCTGCACGGAGGGAACATCCGCGTGGCCGAATCGTCACGTGGTTGCCGAATCCTTGTCACCCTTCCGGGCAGCTCTCCGGTGCTGTCTTGACGTAGGGTTCGAGTGGGAAGGACATGATCTCGGCCACACGTGCCCGGGGTCGTCAGGGGTGCGAGGCCACGGGGGTCGCAACCTGGCTGCCCCCTACCCGAACCACGCTTGTTTCCCGCCATTCCACGCGACGAAACCCGCCGTTCGGTGTGACCTGCGTGACGGAAGTCCCGCCCGGCCTGCATTGCACCGCCGGGGAGGCGTAGCCTTTATTCCCGCTGTCCATACCTTGTGAAGCGGAAGAGGGCGGTTGCCGCCGTGTCGCCACAGTCCCCCAGTAACCCGAGCACCACGACCGACGCAGCAGAAGGCGGGAAGACCCCTGCCTCAGGCTTCGGCGCGAATGAGTGGCTCGTCGACGAGATCTATCAGCAGTACCTCCAGGACCCGAACTCGGTCGACCGGGCCTGGTGGGACTTCTTCGCCGACTACAAGCCGGGGGGCGCTGCCGCTCCGGTGAAGTCGGACGGTCCCGGTCCCGACAAGGCCGCGACGACGGATGGCGCCTCCGCACAGGCCGCCACCGCCCCGGCCCGGATCCCGCAGGCCGCCGACGCCGCCACGGGGGCGGCGCCGCCCGCCCCTGCCGCGACCACACCCGTGTCAGCTCCGTCCCCTGCTCCTGCCACCCCCTCTGGTGCCCCTGCTGTGACTGTCACCCCTCAGGCCCCGGCCGCCGCACCGGCCGCGCCCGCCCCTCAGGCCCCCGCTCCGGCCGCCACCACCCCGGCGCAGAAGGCCGCGCCCGCCACCGAGGCCCCCCAGGGCCCCGAGCTGGTGACGCTCCGCGGCCCCGCGGCCGCCGTGGCCAAGAACATGAACGCCTCCCTCGACGTCCCGACGGCCACGTCCGTCCGCGCCGTCCCGGTGAAGCTGCTGTTCGACAACCGCATCGTCATCAACAACCACCTCAAGCGCGCCCGCGGTGGGAAGATCTCCTTCACCCACCTCATCGGCTACGCGATGGTGCAGGCCATCAAGGCCATGCCGTCCATGAACTACTCCTTCGCGGAGAAGGACGGCAAGCCGACCCTGGTCAAGCCGGAGCACGTGAACTTCGGCCTCGCGATCGACCTGGTCAAGCCGAACGGCGACCGCCAGCTCGTCGTCGCCGGCATCAAGAAGGCCGAGACGCTGAACTTCTTCGAGTTCTGGCAGGCCTACGAGGACATCGTCCGCCGCGCCCGCGTCGGCAAGCTGACGATGGACGACTTCACCGGCGTCACGGTCTCCCTGACCAACCCCGGCGGCCTGGGCACCGTCCACTCCGTGCCCCGCCTGATGCCCGGACAGTCGGTCATCATGGGCGTCGGCTCCATGGACTACCCCGCCGAGTTCCAGGGCACCTCGCAGGACACCCTGAACAAGCTGGGCATCTCCAAGGTCATGACCCTGACCTCGACCTACGACCACCGGGTCATCCAGGGCGCGGCCTCCGGCGAGTTCCTGCGGATCGTCGCGAACTTCCTCCTCGGCGAGAACGGCTTCTACGACAGCGTCTTCGAGTCGCTGCGGATCCCGTACGAGCCGGTCCGCTGGATGCGCGACATCGACGCCTCGCACGACGACGACGTCACGAAGGCCGCCCGCGTCTTCGAGCTGATCCACTCCTACCGGGTCCGCGGCCACGTCATGGCCGACACCGACCCGCTGGAGTACAAGCAGCGCAAGCACCCCGACCTCGACATCACCGAGCACGGCCTCACCCTGTGGGACCTGGAGCGCGAGTTCGCGGTCGGCGGCTTCGCCGGCAAGTCGATGATGAAGCTGCGCGACATCCTCGGCGTGCTGCGCGACTCGTACTGCCGCACCACCGGCGTCGAGTTCATGCACATCCAGGACCCGAAGCAGCGCCGCTGGATCCAGGACCGCATCGAGCGCGCGCACTCCAAGCCGGAGCGCGAGGAGCAGCTGCGCATCCTGCGCCGCCTGAACGCGGCGGAGGCCTTCGAGACCTTCCTCCAGACCAAGTACGTCGGCCAGAAGCGCTTCTCGCTGGAGGGCGGCGAGTCCGTCATCCCGCTGCTCGACGCCGTCATCGACTCGGCCGCCGAGGCCCGCCTCGACGAGGTCGTCATCGGCATGGCCCACCGCGGCCGCCTGAACGTCCTGGCGAACATCGTCGGCAAGTCGTACGCACAGATCTTCCGCGAGTTCGAGGGCAACCTCGACCCGAAGTCCATGCACGGCTCCGGCGACGTCAAGTACCACCTGGGCGCCGAGGGCACCTTCACGGGCCTGGACGGGGAGCAGATCAAGGTCTCGCTCGTCGCCAACCCCTCGCACCTGGAGGCCGTCGACCCGGTCCTGGAGGGTGTCGCCCGCGCCAAGCAGGACGTCATCGGCAAGGCCGGCACGGACTTCACCGTCCTGCCCGTCGCCCTGCACGGCGACGCCGCGTTCGCCGGCCAGGGCGTGGTCGCCGAGACGCTGAACATGTCGCAGCTGCGCGGCTACCGCACCGGCGGCACCGTCCACGTCGTGATCAACAACCAGGTCGGCTTCACCGCCGCCCCGGAATCCTCGCGTTCGTCGATGTACGCGACCGACGTGGCCCGCATGATCGAGGCGCCGATCTTCCACGTGAACGGCGACGACCCGGAGGCCGTGGTCCGCGTCGCGCGGCTCGCCTTCGAGTTCCGTCAGGCGTTCAACAAGGACGTCGTGATCGACCTCATCTGCTACCGCCGCCGCGGTCACAACGAGTCGGACAACCCGGCGTTCACGCAGCCGCTGATGTACGACCTGATCGACAAGAAGCGCTCGGTGCGCAAGCTGTACACCGAGTCCCTCATCGGTCGCGGCGACATCACGCTGGAAGAGGCCGAGCAGGCGCTCCAGGACTTCCAGGGCCAGCTGGAGAAGGTCTTCGCGGAGGTCCGCGAGGCCGCCACGCAGCCCGCGGCCGCCCCCGTGGCGCCGGCGCAGACCGCGCAGGAGTTCCCGGTCGCGGTGAACACCGCGATCTCGCAGGACGTCGTCAAGCGGATCGCCGAGTCCCAGGTCAACATCCCCGAGGGCCACACGGTCCACCCGCGTCTGCTGCCGCAGCTGCAGCGCCGCGCGGCGATGATCGACGACGGCACCATCGACTGGGGCATGGGCGAGACCCTGGCCTTCGGTTCGCTGCTCATGGAGGGCACCCCGGTCCGCCTGTCGGGCCAGGACTCCCGCCGCGGCACCTTCGGCCAGCGTCACGCGGTCCTCATCGACCGGGAGACCGGCAAGGACTACACGCCGCTGCAGTACCTGTCGGACGACCAGGCCCGCTACAACGTCTACGACTCGCTGCTCTCCGAGTACGCGGCCATGGGCTTCGAGTACGGCTACTCGCTGGCCCGCCCGGACGCGCTGGTGCTGTGGGAGGCCCAGTTCGGTGACTTCGTCAACGGCGCGCAGACCGTCGTCGACGAGTTCATCTCCTCGGCCGAGCAGAAGTGGGGCCAGACCTCCGGCGTCACGCTGCTGCTGCCGCACGGCTACGAGGGCCAGGGCCCGGACCACTCGTCCGCGCGTCCCGAGCGCTTCCTCCAGATGTGCGCGCAGGACAACATGACGGTCGCGATGCCGACCCTGCCGTCGAACTACTTCCACCTGCTGCGCTGGCAGGTCCACAACCCGCACCACAAGCCGCTCATCGTCTTCACCCCGAAGTCGATGCTGCGTCTGAAGGCGGCGGCGTCGAAGGCGGAGGAGTTCACGAGCGGTTCGTTCCGTCCGGTCATCGGGGACACCACGGTGGACCCGAACGCCGTCCGCAAGGTCGTCTTCTGCGCGGGCAAGGTCTACTACGACCTGGAGGCCGAGCGGGAGAAGCGCGGTATCACCGACACCGCGATCATCCGCATCGAGCGGCTGTACCCGCTGGCGGGTGCCGAGATCCAGGCGGAGATCGCCAAGTTCCCGAACGCGGCGAAGTACATCTGGGCGCAGGAGGAGCCGGCGAACCAGGGTGCGTGGCCGTTCATCGCGCTGAACCTGATCGACCACCTCGACCTGGCGGTCGGCGCGGACGTCCCGGCGGGCGAGCGCCTGCGGCGCATCTCGCGCCCGCACGGTTCGTCCCCGGCGGTGGGCTCCGCGAAGCGCCACCAGGCGGAGCAGCAGCAGCTGCTGAACGAGGTCTTCGAGGCGTAGTCGCTACCGCGACCTGCACGGAGAAGGAAGGCCCGGCCCCCACTCGGTGGGGGCCGGGCCTTCCGGCGTGTCACTAGGGCTGTGGTTCGAAGTCCCAGTAGGGCCGCGTCTGCTGGCGGGCCGCGATGGTGTGGACGTGCTGGGGGCCGAGGGTGCGGGTGAGGGCCTTGAGGGCGGCGTCCTCGTGTTTGGCGGCCTCCGCGTCCTCCCGGACCGAGCGGAGGTCGGCGGCGAGGGCGGTCTGGGCGCTGAGGGTCATCGGGTGGTCGGGGCCGAGGACCTGTTCGGTGGTGCGCAGGGTCTCGCGGCTCAGTTCGAGGGCGGATTCCAGGCGGCCGGTGATGTTGCGGTGGCCGGTGGCGTTGAGGGCGCAGCCCAGGGTCCAGGGGTGGCGGTCGCCCAGGGCGCCGCGCATGCCGACGAGGGCCTGTTCGGCGAGGTTCAGGGCCTCGGTGCGTTCGCCCTGGGCGCGCAGGACCAGGCCGAGGTTGCCGACCGTGCCGATGCTGTACGGGTGGGCGAGGCCCAGCTGGGTCTGGTAGCCGCGGACGACCTCCTCGGAGATCCGGCGGGCCTCCTCGATGTCCCCGTACTCGCGCAGGTAGGTGGCGTAGTCGGAGGCGACCATCAGGGTCCAGGGGAACTCGGCGCCGAAGACCCGGGTGGAGCGTTCGAGGACGCTGCGCAGGCGGGCGCCGGCGCCGGGGATGTCGCCGGTGCGGCGCAGGCACTGGCCGAGGTTGTGTTCGGCGCGCAGGGTCTGGGGGTGGTTGGTGCCGAGGACCTGGACGTGGAGTTTGAGGCCCTGTTCCTGGCGGGCGAGGGCTTCGCGGTAGCGGCCCATCAGGCGCAGTCCCATGGCGCAGCCGATGCCGGAGGAGAGGGTGGCGATGTGGCGGACGCGCAGGACGCGTTCGCGGCGGCGCAGGGTGTCCAGGTCGGTGTCGTAGGCCTCCTGGTAGCGGCCGAGCAGGCGCAGGGCGACGGCGACGTTGTTCTGGGCGTTGAGGGTGGTGGTGTCGTCCTCGCCGAGGAGTTCGCGGTAGCTGGTGAAGGCGTGTTCGAGCAGGGCGCGGGCCTGGTCGAACTTGGCGGTGCTGAGGAGGACGCCGGCGTAGGTGCTGGTGGCGCGGAGGGTTTCCAGGTCGCGGTCGCCGCGTTCGGCGATGAGCCGGTCGGCGACCTGGCGGGCGAGGGTCTCGGCCTGGCGGAAGTGGCCGAGCATGCGCAAGGCGCCGCCGTAGTGGTAGCTGAGCTCGCGGACCTGGTCGTGGTCGTCGCCGAGCATGGCCCGCCAGACGGCGTCGGTCCGTTCGGCCAGGCGCAGGCAGGTGCGGTACTCGCCGGCGAGGATCAGGAAGCGCAGGCAGTGCAGCAGGAAGTTCTGGATGCGGGGGTTGGTGCTGGTCAGGACCCCGGCGGGTTCCAGGTGGGGGATGAGTTCGGCGTAGCGGGGCCAGAGCCGGGAGTCGGTGGGGCGGCCGGGGTCGGCGGCGGCGAGGACCTGGCGGACGGCGCGGGAGAGCTGGTCGGCCTCGTCCTCGGCGAGGTTCTCGCGGACGATGTTGTGGACCATGCGGTGCAGCTGGACGGTCTCCAGGCCGCCGCCCTCCTCGACGGACAGGTCGGAGTACTCCAGGCGGACGACGGAGAACTGGACGAGTTTGTTGAGGGCGGCGTTCCAGCGGATCTGGTCGTTGACGATGCCGGCGAGGTCCTCGGGCACGTCCTCGGCGGGGAACTCGCGCAGCAGCCGCAGCGGGACGCGGCCGGGGGCGAAGAAGACGAACAGCCGTAGCAGGGCGAGGGCGTCGGGGAAGTTCTCGCGGACGTTGTTGAGGAGTATGGCCAGGGCGGTCGGGAAGGGCAGCGGGTAGTCGTCGGAGAGGGTGACGGCCTCGTGGGAGTCGAGCCGGCGCTGGAGGAGGTCGAGGTACTCGCCGACGCCGAGGGGGGAGTCGGCGAGCCAGCCGGCGGTCTGGTCGAGGGCGAGGGGGTAGTCCTCCAGGGCCTCGGCGAGCTGGTCGGCCTCGTCGCCGGTGAGGCGGCGGGCGCGGCGGCGGATGAAGGTGACGGACTCGGGGCGGGCGTAGAGGGGGACCTCGACGAGGCTGGTGTGCCGGGCGGCCCATTCGCGGTTGCGGGAGGTGATGATGACGTCGCCGGCGCCGGAGGGCAGCAGGTCGGTGAGGTCGTCGGGGTTGTCGCAGCCGTCGAAGACCATCAGCCAGCGGTGGTACGGGGATCCGCGCCGCAGGGCCTCCAGTACGGCCCGGATCTGTTCGCCGTAGCTGCCGGCGCCGCGCGGCAGGCCGAGTTCGGGGGCGAGGTCGGCGAGGCGTTCGCGGAGGGTGGGGCGGTCCTCGGCGGGGACCCACCAGACGACGTCGTACTCGGAGGCGAAGCGGTAGGCGTACTCGGTGGCGACCTGGGTCTTGCCCACGCCGGACAGGCCGAGGAGGGTGACGGTGGAGGCGCCGGGCGGGGCTTCGGTGAGGGCGGCGCGCAGCCGTCCGATGACGTCGTTGCGGCCGGTGAAGCGGGGGTTGCGGCGCGGGACGCGGCCCCAGATCTCGGGCGGGTCGTTGGGGAAGCGGGGGCCGCGGCGGCCGCTCTCGGTGCCGATGCGGTCGGTGGGCAGGTCGAGGCGGCGCAGGACGCGGTACTCGGCCTCGTAGGCGTCCAGGCCCCACAGGTCGGTCTTCTCCAGGGCGGCGACGGCGCTGGGCAGCGGGGCGTCGGTGAGGCAGACGGCGGCGAACCGGTCGGGGTGGGCCTCGGTGACGGTGCGCAGGGCGGTGTTCCACTCCTCGTCCGTGTGGGTGCCGGCGGAGAAGTAGCGTTCGCTGAGGACGACGAGGACCTTGCCGCCGGCGCGGGCGAGGTCGTCGAGGGCCTCGGTGATGCCGGGCCCGGTCTGCGGGTCCCAGCGCTGGAGGGCGACGCGGTGGCCGTGCTCCTCCAGGCGGTGGGCGATCCACGCCGCCCAGGGGCGGTTGAAGCCCGCGAAGCTGATGACGAAGCGCTGGGGCTGGGCGGCTCCGTCGCGGTCGTGTCGCGTACCGGTACCGGTCATGCGGCCGTCTCCCTGGGGTGTCCGGGCGGTGGACGGGGTGCGGGGCGGTGCGGGGCGCTGCCGCGGCCGGGGGTGCCGTGGCGGCAGGACCAGGTGCGAGGGGCGGGCTTGAAAGGTACCGCAGCGGACGGCCCGTCAGGCCCCTGTGGACTCCGCGAGTTCGGGGTGTGCCGCGCACCAGGCGCGCCGTTCGCGTTCGAGGGCGCGGCGGGCGGTGGTGTGCTGGTCGCCGGGCGGCGGCAGTGCGTCCATGGCCCGTTCGGCCGCGGCCATGGAGTCGACGAACTCCCGTCCGGTGGCGGTCAGTCGGGGGTGGGCGCGCAGGGCGGGCAGGACGGCGGCGACCTGGGCGCGGACGCGGGCGTGCCGGGCCCAGGCGCCGCGGGCCCCGTAGAGGGCGGCGCGCTGCCAGTATCCGGCCAGGGCCAGATGGGCGTACGTGCCGTGCAGCAGCCCTTCGAGGGGGCGCGGGTCGGTGCGCCAGGGGGCCCAGTGGCGGGGGGTGCGGTCGGCGGTGTGGAGGGTGAGGACGTCGGTGAGGGCGGCCAGTTTGCCGTGCTGCACCTCGTGGACGAGGGTCGCCGCGAGGGCGGGCGGGGACTGGCCGCGGGCGAGGACGGCTCCGGCGGCGGCGGGGAGGGTGGCGCCGCTGGAGCGGGAGCCGCCGCCGAGGGGGACGACGCAGCGCAGCAGGCGTCCGGCCTCCTCGGCGCGGGCGGAGTCGTAGCGCTCCAGGAGGGTGAGGGCGCCGGTCCACTGGGTGTCCCAGCGCTTGTGCCCCTTGGGCGTGAGCCGGCGGGCCGGGCGCACGGGCGCCGGGTGGGCGCCGGTGGGGGCCCGGTAGGGGTCGAGGTCGTCGAGGGAGGTGAGGCCGCCGGGCAGGGGGTGCAGGGGGAGGGCGTCGCCGGAGTCCCAGGAGCGTTCGGTCAGGGCGAGCGGGCCGGTCCGCTCGGGGAGCAGCAGGCCGAGGGTGGGCAGGGCGAGGCGGCCGTGGGCGGGGCGCAGGGTGGTCTTGAAGCCGATGCCGGAGCGCAGTGCGGCGGCGACGGCCAGGGCCCCGAGGTGTCCGAGGTCGGGGGCGGGGCCGTGCGGGGCGTGCAGCCGGCGCAGGGTCTCCTCGGCCCACACCCCGGTGGAGGGGTAGTGCAGGACGTCCCGTACGGCGTGGGGGTCCTGCCGCTCGGCCTCTTCCAGGAGCCCCCACCACTCCCCCGCCTCGGGGCCGGGGGCGGCGTCGAGGACGGCCCGCAGCAGGAGCAGCCGCTTGGACCGCCGGACGTCCTCGACGAGGCGGAGCCCTTCGGGCGTGGGCTCGGTGGTGGCGAGGGCGCGCAGGACGCGGCGGCCGACGGAGAACCGGGCGAGGGCGTCCGGGGGTGCGGGGTGCGGGGGTTCGGGGTGCGGGGGGCGGGTCATGAGGCGGCCCGCCCGGTCGTGGTGGCCGTGTGGACCGCGCGGGCGATGTGGCGGATCAGGGCCTGGAGGTCCGCGCAGTACACGGAGGGCTGCCGGAAGCCCTCCCCCTCGCGATAGCGGTGGGGGTAGTGGCCGCCGCCGCAGACCTCCACCAGCTCGCAGGACCGGCAGCCGGCGGCGAGGGCGTCGCGGCCGAGCTGGCGGGCGGCGAAGCCGGGGTGGTCGAGGAGGTCGTCGAAGCTGTGGGTGTCCAGGGTCATGCCCGTCGCCGCGGCCCCTTCGTAGGCGGACTTCAGGGAGTCGGCCTGCTCGATGCTGCCGTCGGTCTCCACCACGGCGGTGGCGGCGGGCGCCAGGCCGAGGCTCTCGGTGGCGGCGGGGAGGCCCAGCAGCAGGGCGATGACCTCCTCGAAGATCCGTATCCGGGTGCGCCGTGCCCCGTCGTGCCACCAGCGTTCGAAGACGGCGATCAGCCAGTCGGCGTACGGGGTCGAGGCGGCGGGCCCGGTGCGGCCGGGGGGCGGGGTGCTCCAGTTGGCCAGGGGCAGCAGCAGGCCGATGGCGGGCGGGTCGAAGGCGAGCAGGGACTCGTACGTCTCCACCGGGTCCTGTCCGACGTCGGCCACGCACAGCACTCCGGCGTAGCCCGCGGGGTGCCGGGCGAGCAGCCGCAGGCCGCGGGCGGCGGCCGCGAAGCCGGGCCGGCCCGCGTGGTCCACGCGGCGGGTGTTGTGGGCGGGGAGCCCGCCGTCGAGGCTGACGCCGATGCGGATCCCGGCGGCGTTGAGGGCGGCGATCCGGGCCCGGGTGAGCAGGGTCGCGTTGGTCTGCACGCTCGCGGTGACCCGGGTGCGCGGCGAGCTCCGGGCCAGCGCGGCCCGTACCGCCTCGACGGGGGCGGCCAGTTCGGCGGGGGGTGCGAGGAGGGGTTCACCGCCGTGCAGGACGAGGTCCACGCGGGGCAGTTCGTGCGCGGCCGCGTGCTCGGCGATGCGTTCGGCGGCGCGCAGGGCGGTGGCGGGGGTCATGGCGGCGGGGCGGGTGCGCCAGCTCTGGTCGGCCATCTCGTAGACGTAGCAGTAGGTGCAGGCGAGGTTGCAGCGGCTGTGGGTCTTGAGCACGAACTGCCGTACGGGGTGCGGCCGGTGGCCTGCGGCGCGCAGGGCGGGGACGTCGAGCCGGGCGTACGGCCAGGGGGCGTGGCGGGCGTGCCGGGCCCCGTCGGCGGGGGCCGCCTGGGTCCGGTGTGCGGGCAGCGCGGGGCCGCCCGTGATCGCTCGGCTCGTCACCCGTACCTCCTCCCCCGGCCACCGCTGGGGGGACCGGCCCCCAGGACGGTCCATCCCTGCCCTCCGCGGGGGTCCGGCTAACGGCGGAAAGTGGTCAACTCCGGGCGGTACGGACCACCGTGGCGGGCGGGGCGGCGGGGGCGCGGTCAGGCGACTCCCGAGTCGAAGGCGTTGAGGATCTCGGCCGGATGGGTCACCCGTTCGACGAGCCCCTCGATCACCTCGGCGAGCACCGGATGGGCGATCCCGCGCAGGGCGGCCAGGTCGAGCCCGGAGAGGTCGGGGAGCTGCCCGGGGCAGGGGCGGGGATCGGGGGGCGCGGCCACTTCCTGACGTCCGGTCACCATGGGCTGCCCGTCCCCCTGTCGCACCGTGGAATGTGGATTGCGGTGGAATGCCGTGGTCCACTGCCCTTTCCCGCGGTCCGGCGGGGGGAAACGGCTCATCCGCCGCTCTCCAGGGCGTGGATCCGCGCACGGACGGCCGCGGCCCGCTCCCCGTCCGGCCGCCCCTGGCGCTGCCACAGCTCCAGGGCGGCCCGGTAGGCGTCCAGGGCGGCCCGGGGGCGCGCGAGGCGTTCCAGGACCCCGCCGCGCGCCTCCTGCACCCGGGCGGCGAGCCGGAGGGCGGCCCCGGTGTCCTCGGGGTCACCCGGGCCGGGCTCCAGGGCGGCGCGCCAGGCCCGCCGGTAGGAGTCGGCGGCCCGGTCGAGGCGGTCGGCGGTGTGGGTGTGGGCGTGGATCTCCTGCTGGACGTCCCCGTGGTCGCGCCAGGCGCGGGCCCGTTCCAGGGCGCCGTGGCTCTGGCGGACGGCCAGCTCCAGCAGGTACTCGGCCTCCCGGAGGTCGACGAGGTCCCCCTCGTAGGTGTGCCGCAGCCGCAGCCCGGAGGCCAGCCGGCGCAGCCGGTACGCGGCCCCGGGGTCGGACTGGGCCACCGCCGAGCGGCTCTCGCGCAGCACGCGTACGGCGGTGGAGGCGAAGCGGCGGCCGTCGGCGGCGCGGGCCCGCTCCAGGAGGGTGTCGCCCCACTCGGGCAGCAGTCCGGCGTAGGCCTCCCCGTCGCGGGGGATGAGCCGCCGGGCCCGTGCGTACGCCTCGGCCGCCTCCTCCAGGGCCGCCGGGTCCGCGTCACGGGCGTACCGCGCCCGGTGCACGCGGGCCAGGCAGTGGAGCGCGGCGAGCCGCAGCTCGGGCTCCCCGACCCCCTCGTCGAGCGCCCGCAGCAGCTGCGCCCGCGCCTCTTCGAGCCGCCCGGGCAGGTACCGCAGCGCCCCGGCCAGCTCCACCCGCACCCGGGCGATCCGCCGGGCCCGCTCGGCGCCGCCGCCCGTCCCGGACCGGGCCCGGACGACCGTCCCGGCCCCGCCAGGAACACCGGCCCGCACGGCTCCCGCCCCGGCACCACCCCCGGCCGCCACGTGCCCACGGGCCCCGTCGGCCCTGTCGGCCCCGTCGACCCCGGTACGGGCGGCTCCGGCGACCCTCCCGCCGGCCGGGCCCGCCCCCGGCCCGGCACCACCCCCGGCTGCCGCGTCCCCTCGGGCCGCGTCGGCCCCGGTACGGGCGGCTCCGGCGGCCCCGGGGCCGCTCTGGGCGCCGGTCGCGGTCGGCGCCCCGGCCGCGCCCCCATCGGCCGCCCCGGCCCCGGGTGCCCCCGCCGCTCCGGACCCCGGCCTCCCCGCCCCGCCGGGGGCGGCCTCGTCGCGGCCGGGTGCCCCGGACGCTCCCGCCGGGCCGAGCCCTGCCCGGCCGGGCGCCCCGGACCCGCCGCAGGCGGCCGCGTCGTGGTCCGCCCCCGACCCGGCCCGGCCGGCCCGCCCGGATCCGCCGTAGTCGGCCCCGGCGCGGCCGGGCGCCCCCGCCACTCCCGGCCCCGCCGCCGGGTCCGCGCCTCTCGCCGTCCCCGGTGCCGGGCCGCCGGGGGCCTCCGGATTCCCGCCGCCGGTGCTCCCCCCGCCCGGGGGGCGGAGGGCCGCGTCGGCCGGGTCCGCCTCCAGCAGGGCCAGGGCCGTCTCCAGGATCGCGGCCGCCCGTTCCGCGAGGGCCGTGCGGTCCTGCGGGGACGGGGTGCGGGCCAGGAGCGCCAGCAGGACCGTGCCCAGGGCCAGCAGGACGTCCGGGTGCGCGGCCGGCGGGTCGGCGGCGAGGGGTTCCAGGGCGGTCAGGGCCTCGTGCAGCGGGGCCGGGTCCGCGCGGAGCCCGCCGAGCCGGACCAGGGTGCGGGCCCGGCGCACGGCGCAGTCCGTCCGCAGCTCCGCGTCCCCACCGGCGGCGGCCTCGGCCGAGGCGAACTCCCGGGCGGCGGCGGCCAGCAGCTCCTCCCCGTCGGCACCCGCCGCCAGGGCCCGCTCGTACAGCACCCGGGCCAGCGCCGCCCGTCCCCCGGCGGTGCGCAGCCCGGTCACGGCCCGCTCGGCCTCGTCGAGGTGCTCGGGGTCCCGCTGGGCGGCCCACAACCGCAGCAGCACCCCGGCCAGTTCGGCCTCGGCCTCCTCCGGCGGGTCCCCGGGCCCGGGCGGGAGCACCACCGCCCGGCGCAGCAGGGCGGCGGCGTCGTGGAGGTGGCGCGCGTCCCCGTCGGCGTCGGCGAGGAGCAGCCGCTCGCGGGCCGCCAGCACCGGGGCGGCGCGCCCGGGCGGTACGGGCACGGGCGCCGGCTCGGGTTCCTCCTCCGGGGGGCCGGGCAGGTAGCGGCGTACGACCCTCGCCGAGACCTGCGCGAAGGCCTGCGGGAGCGGCCCCGCCGGCGGCTCCTCCGCCCCGGCCCCGGGGTCCCCGGCCGGGACCCCGGTCAGCTGGGAGACGGCGAGCGCGGGGAAGTTGCGCACGCCCCGGCCGAAGTGCGCCAGGACGTACTCCGAGCAGTGCTTGAGCACCAGCGCGGCCTCGTCCCGCCCCAGCGGCCCCAGCAGCACGTCCTGCACCCCGGGGACGAACTCGTACCACGGGCCGGACGTCGTCCCGCTGCGCCGCAGCAGCCCGCTGAGCAGGACCTCGGCGAGGTCGGAGGGCTCCGAGTCGGGCAGCATCGTGCGCTGCACGAGCCGCATCACGGGCAGGGTCAGCGGCGCCGCCGACAGGTACACGGCGAGCTGTACGGCGCCGGGCGCGGCGGAGGCCCGGAAGCGGCGCACCAGCTCCTGCGGGGGCCGGGCGGTCCGGGGCAGCGGTACGGGGGCCGCCGGGTGGCGGGCCAGCACCCGGCCCACCTCCGCCGGTACGGGCCCCGATCCGAGGCCGGCGACGAGCCGGGCCCAGGCGCCGAGGGCGGTCGCGTGGGGCGGCAGCACGGGCACGGTGAGCCCGCCTGCGGGCCGCCCGGGGCGGGTGGGCCGGTCCGGGCGGAACCTCAGCCGGGGCCCGCCGCCCGCACCGGCCCCGCCGGCCACGGCCCGTTCCAGCACCCCGCGCTCGGTCGGCAGCCAGCTGCGGGCCCACAGCCGCTGCGGCAGGGGCTGGACGACCACGCAGGGGGCGCACTCGGCCCAGCGGTGCAGCAGCCGCTGCGCCTCGCCCTCCCGCCACACCGGCCCGGCGCAGTCGGAGACCACCATGGTCAGCGCCCGCCCGGTGGGGTCGCGCAGCTGGTCCCCGGAGCGGACCCCGGCGGCGGGCGAGGGGCCGCGGCCGACGGCGGCGGTGCCGTCGGGGAGCCGGTGCAGGTAGTGCGTCTGGACGTCCCGGAAGGCGCCCAGCCGCTCGCAGACGGCCCGCAGTTCGTCGAACATGTCCTGCCACACCGCCATGGACGGCGAGGCGTCCATCACCAGCCGTACGGTCGCCTCGCGCCGGCTCTCCGGCCGGAAGACCGGCAGGACCAGCCCGAGGGCGCGGGCGCTGGTCTCGGCGGTGGCGGACTCGTCGAGGACGCTGCGGACGGGCGGGCCGGGCGGCCGGTGGCGCTGGAGGGCGCGCAGGGCGCGCTGGATGTCGAGGATCCGGGGCAGTGCTGCGGCCCCCGGCACCCGTACGGGGACCCCGGCGGCGACGGGGAGCTCGGCCTCGGGGGCGGTGTCGGCGGCCAGGGCTCCGGCGGGGTAGAGCCGGACGGGGTCCTCGGCCGCGTCGTCCTCCCGTACCGGGGGCGGCGCCGGTTCCCCGGAGTCCTGCGGGCGGCTCCCGCCGGCGGGCCGCCGGGGCGGGGCCTGCGCCCTCGCCCCCGCCGGCCCCGGCCGCGCGGGGGCCCCGCCGTCCGGGGCCGCCGCGCGGGCCGCCTCCCGGGTCCGGGCGGCCAGCCACAGGGCGTCGGCGAGCTCCTCGGGGGACGGGTCGAGCCCGGCGGCGCGCAACAGCCGGGCCATCGTGCGCAGCGCGGGGTCGGCGGTGCCGGGGGGACCCGCGTCGGGGGGACCCGCGCCGGGCGGGCCCGCGTCCTCGAAGTCCGCGTGCTCGAAGTCCGCGTGCTCTCGGGGCACCGGCCCTCACCTCGGGCGGTCGAGGCGCTGGATGAGCAGGTCCGCGAGGTCCTCGCGGCTGGGCGGGGAGGCGTAGTGGGTGAGGTAGATGGCGTTGAGCAGCTGGTCGGCGGCGACGAGCTCGGAGCGGGAACGGCTGAGGAACTCCCGGATCAGGTCGGCCCCGAGCTGCGCGGCCTCCTCCCCGAGGTGGGCCCGGACCATGGTGGCGAGGCGCTTCTCGCCGGGCTGGCCGAGCTTGAGCTGGATGCACCGGCGCAGCAGGGCGGCGGGGAAGTCCCGTTCGCCGTTGCTGGTGAGGATGATGAAGGGGAAGGCCCGGCAGCGGATCCGGCCGTCGCGGACGGTGGCCTTGGCTCCGTCGTCGGTGAGGACCTGCACCTCGGGTTCGGAGTCGGCGACGCGTTCGAGTTCGGGGAGGGTGAACTCGCCCTCCTCCAGCACGTTCAGCAGGTCGTTGGGCAGGTCGATGTCGCTCTTGTCGAGTTCGTCGACGAGCAGGACGCGGGGGCGGGCGGTGGGCAGCAGGGCGGTGCCGAGCGGGCCGAGCCGGATGTACTTGCCGATGCCCGGTGCCGCCGCCGCTCCTCCCCCGCTCGCGGCGATCTGTACGTCCTGGAGCCGGGCGAGGGCGTCGTAGCGGTAGAGGCCCTCCTGGAGCACGGTGCGCGAGACGACGGGCCAGCGCAGCACGCGGCCGAGCTTCAGCTCGTGTGCGACGGCGTGCGCGAGGGTGGACTTTCCGGTGCCGGGGTAGCCGGTCACCAGGAGCGGCCTGCGCAGGTAGAGGGCGGCGTTGATGGCCTCCAGCTCCTCCGGTTCGGGCCGGTGCAGCTCGGCGGCCTGCCGGTGGGCGCCCAGGCGCCGGGCCACGTTCCCGTCGGCGGCGGCCGCCGCGCCGCCGGGCTCGGCGACGGGCCCGCCGTCGAAGTCCCGCCAGGGCGGCGGGTCGGGCAGCGCGCCGATCCCGTCGTGGGGTTCGCCGACCCCCCGGTAGATGAGCCATTCCTCGTTCACTGCCGCTCCCTCCCGACCGTCCCGCCGCCCCGCGCCCTTGCGCCGCACCCGCCCGTCGCGTCCCGGGGCCGGCCGGGCTTCCGCCGCCCCGCCGGGCGCCGCC